>DATJMB010000001.1:0-2897 GCA_035508995.1 Solirubrobacteraceae bacterium
AGAGGCCGTCGGGGTAGCCGCCGCCGTCCCAGCGCTCGTGGTGGGAGCGCACGATGTGGCCCACCTCCCCCATGAAGCCGCCAACCCGCTCGAGCATCCGCTGGCCCTCCACGGTGTGGGTCTTGATGATCTCGAACTCCCGCTCGTCGAGCTTGCCGGGCTTGTTGACGATCTCCTTGGGCACCGCGATCTTGCCCACGTCGTGCAGCAGCGCCCCGAACTCCACGTTGCGGCGGTGGTCCGCGTCCAGGCCGAGCTGGCCGGCCACGTCCATGGCCAGCCGCACCACGTCCTTGCAGTGCTCCCCCGTGTAGGTGTCGTCCGCCTCCACCACGTCTCCCAGCACCAGCGCCGTGCCCCGGTAGGCGTCGTTGAGCTCCACCAACTGCTCCAGCCGGGCCCGCCGCTCCTTGGAGAACCACCGCAACACCCCGAACAGGGGCGCCACCAGCAGCACCGCCCAGGGCCGGTCGATGGCCGCCAGCGCCACCACCAGGCCGAGGGGCGTGAGGGCCAGGTCGATCAGGTACACCTGCCTCACCTCCCCCGCCAGCTCCCCCACGGAGATGCCCTCCCGCAGCCTTTCCCGGGCGGCGTTGGCGAGGAAGTCGCAGGCCAGCTGCGCCGCCAGCGCCGCCGCCAGCACCGCCCAGCGGCCGTCCGGGCTGTGATCCCCCGCCAGCGTCAGCACCACCGCGGGGCCCAGCGCGAACCAGCTGTTGCCGGGAACCGTCAGCACCCGGCTGGCGGGCACCTGGCCGGCGAGGATCCCCGGCGCCATCCCCAGCGCCAGGCCCGCCGCCACCAGCAGAGGCACCAGCGAGAGGGGCACCGCGAAGAGCATCGGCACGAACACCACCTGGGTGGGCACCGTGTAGCCGGCGCCGATGTCGAACTTCACGTGGCCCACGGCCGCGATCGCCAGCACGTACAGGCCCGCCACCCAGGCGTCCGTTCCCGGCGCCCATCCTTCGGCGCCGCCCGCGCCGACGTGTGCGCCCGCCCCGGCCACCAGCGCAAAGGCCACAGCCGCCACCACGAAGCAGCCCCCCACCGGCAGCTCCCCTCGGAGCTCCTCTCTGGCCATCCGCGCGCGACG
Organism: Solirubrobacteraceae bacterium; assembly: GCA_035508995.1. GTDB lineage: Bacteria > Actinomycetota > Thermoleophilia > Solirubrobacterales > Solirubrobacteraceae > Palsa-744. The sequence goes on from DATJMB010000001.1 coordinate 1,100, forward strand.
GCCAGCGAAGGAGACCTTCACCCGCTCCGATTCGGTGTATGCGCTGCTCGTCATGGCCGTCTCGAGGCGGTCATCCGAGCGGCGTCCCGCCACCCGCAAAAGGGGCCCGGACGCCCCCAGTCGGCGTCCGGGCCCAGTCGCCCTGCCCTCATATCGTCATCAACCGCCTCCCAGCGGAGCCTCGCAAGACTCGATGCGCCCGACACAGCCAAATTACGGAGAGAAATACACCTCTTTGGAACATTCGGGCAACCCGAGTCATTCGCGGTCAAACAGCCGTCCACACCCCCTTGTGGCGGCTCGGCTCGTGCTCCATGCTCGCCCTCGCACTCAACCCACAACTGAAAAAGGCAAACCCGCCGCGAGGCGGGGACGCAAAGTCAGAGGTCTCCCCGAGACAGCTCGGCCGCCAGGAAAGCATGGAGGCTTCTGTGTTCCCAAATCGCTCCCATCTCAGCTCTCTCGCCGCGAGCCTCGTCTCTGCCTTCGCGGCGATGGCTCTCACCGCCTTCTCCGCCGCTCCCGCCGGCGCCGCCCTGGTGAGCACCGGCGCCTGCAGCGAAGCCTCCCTCAGCCAGCCCTTCGTCCGCTGGGGCGACACCACCACCTACGAGCTCGCACCAGGAGGCGACTTCGAGGGCTCCCTCTCGGGCTGGACCCTCTCCGGGGGCGCCGCCCGGGTGTCCGGCAGCGAGCCCTACGCCGCCACCGGCTCCCTGGGCTCCTCCTCCCTGTCCCTGCCCGCCGGCGCCTCCGCCGAGTCACCCTTCGTGTGCGTGAACGCCAGCTACCCCACCTTCCGCTTCTTCGCCCGCGACAACAGCCTGCTCGCCACCGTCCTCGTCCAGGTCGTCTACAAGACCGCCCTCGGTGAGGTGGCACTGCCGCTGGGCACCGTCGCCCTGAGCGGCCAGTGGCAGCCCACCCTGCCGATGCTCACCGGCTCCGTGGCCGCGGGCCTGCTCACCGGCGGCACCGCCCAGGCGGCCCTGCGCTTCACCGCCCTCACCGGCTCCTCGGACATCGACGACGTCTTCGTCGACCCCCGCATGCGTTAGCTCTCTTTTTTGGGCCCCCGCGCGTGCGCCCGTGCGCGCACGCGCGCGCACGCGGGGCCCTGTTTTCGAGCACCACCACCCGCCGCCCGGGGAGCCGCCCTACCCCCTCGCCAGCTCCAGCATGCGGGTGACGGTGCGCCAGTTGCGCCCCGTGGCCGCCACCCCCAGACGCTTCTCCCAGAAGGCGTTCGAGAGCTTGGTGGCGTTCAGGCCCTCCGGGCACCACACGTAGACCTCCCGCTCCCCGAAGGCGAACACGTCCGGCTCGAAGTCCGCCGCCGCCAGCCCCTCCAGAGCCTCCCGGGGAGGAGCCGCCGAGAGGAACGTCACGAGCAGCCGCGCAGGATCCTCGGCGATGTCCGCCAGGGGATTGGCGACGATCGCCCATTCGAGCTCGTCGGCGCTTCGCACCAGCACCTTCGCCGTCACGCTCAGGTGGCCGGCGAGCGCTCCTTCGATCTCCGCCGCCACCTGGCGCGCGGTGGTGCCGGCGGTCTCGAAGACCGCGTTGCCGCTCTGCAGATGAGTGGACACATCGCCGTACCCGAGACCCTCGAGGAGATCCCGCAGGTCGGCCATCGGAACCCGGTTCCTGCCCCCCACGTTCACCGCCCGCAGAAAGGCCACATGTCGTTCGGGAGCTTCTCGGCTTGCCATCGCGGGCATATTGTCTCGAAACGCGGTGCCCGCGCGCGCGTGCGCATGCGCGCGTGTGCGTATGTGTGCGCGCGCGTGGCGGG
>DATJMB010000002.1:0-20143 GCA_035508995.1 Solirubrobacteraceae bacterium
TCGGTGCTGGTGCCCATGGCGACGGGCAACATGGCCAAAGAAAGAACTTTGAAATTCTCGGCCTCCGGTGGCAAACAGAAACCGGAAAAATTCGAAGGCGAAGCTGCTGACGTTCTCGAAGCGTCGTTCGCCGGAGGAGCCTACGAACAGGCTGGTCTCACAGTCAACGTTACGCAGTACAGCGAAGAAGAAGTGGAGGTCAACCCGGCAATCTAGCCACAATTGGCTCCCGGGCGGTGCGCGACGTCCGGGAGGGGGCACTGGGGGAGGGCCTGCCCTCCCCCAGCCTAGATCGGGATCCCCCAGAGCGGAAACCAGCGCTCCAGTTCCGGCTCGATCGGCAACTCGGCGGCCATCTGGGCCTTGAGCTGGAGCTCTCGCTCGGTGGCCCGCTGGCCGGACTCCGAGCCGGGCGCGCTGGGCGGGGGGTCGCCGCCGGAGTGTTCTGCCGCCGCTTCGCCGCCCTCCAGCGCCCGCGCGGGCGTGCCGTCGCCGTCGGCGGGGATGAACGGATACCAGTAGCCCCGCTTGTAGTTGTAGATGAAGTAGATCCGCCGCCTCTGGGCGTCCGCGAAGGCGAACACGGCGCACAGCAGCCGCTCCCCGTGGCCGGCCGTCTCGATCGAGGAGGCCACCGCGTTGATGCCCACCGCGAGGTCTTCCACGCTCGGCTTGCCGTCGGGGTTTCGCAGCACCATCCAGCGGTAGCCGTAGCTGTCGTCCTGGGTGGACACCGTGGTGCCGCTCTCCCCGCCCGTGGCCTTCACCACGTCCTCCATTTCCCGGATCGTCGCTTCGAACTCGCTCGTGGCGAGCGCCTGGAAGACGATCGCCGCCACCCCCGAAGGCGCGATCGAGTGTTCGCTTTCCAGCGCGATGTAGGCGGTGGCGATCGCGAACAGCTTGTCCGGCGCCGGCCCCTTGACGGTGTGCCGGCCGGTGATGATGTCCCGCAGGCCCACGCGGCTAAGCGGCGGCGGGTGCGCCCTGGAGCTGGGACTCCAGGCGCTCGAGGGCGGCCAGGCGCTGCTCCAGGGGCGGGTGGTCGGAGAAGATGTTCATCAGCGACCTCTTCGTGCGGGCGGGAATGATGAAGAAGGCGCTCATCCCTTCGGCGCGCCGCAGGTCCTGGCTGGGCACGCGCTCGATCGTGCCGCTGATCTTCAGCAGCGCGGAGGCCAGCGCGGAGGGCCGGCCGGTGAGGACGGCGGAGCCGCGGTCCGCCGCGAACTCCCGGTAGCGGGAGAGGGCCCGCAGCAGCAGGAAGGAGACGGCGTACACCAGCACCGAGACGAGCACCACGATCATGATGTCCTCCTCCTCTTCCCGGTTGCCGTAGCCGCCGCCGAAGAAGAACGCGAACTGGGCGATCGTGGCCGCCAGGGTGGCGAAGAAGCTCGCGAGCGTCATCACCATCACGTCGCGGTTGACCACGTGGGTGATCTCGTGCGCCATCACCCCTTCGAGCTCCGCGGGGTTGAGCAGTTCGAGGATGCCGCGCGTTGCGCACACGGTGGTGGCCTTCCGCGAGCGCCCCATCGCGCACGCGTTGGGCATCGAGGTCTCGATCACCCCCACTTTCGGCTTGGGCAGGTCGGCCTGGACGCACAGCCGCTCGACGATGCCGTGCAGCTCGGGCTCCTGCTCCGGCGTCACCTCCTTGACCCCCATCGTCGCCAGCGCGATCTTGTCGGAGGCGAAGAACTGGATCAGCAGCATGCCGGCGGCGAAGATCACGATCACGCCCGCGCCCGCGCCGACGGCGATCAGCACACCCACGAACACCACGTACACGAGGCCGAGCAGGAACAGCGTCATCACCATCCGTGCCTGCAGGCCGGTGTCCTTGCCGAAGTCCGAGCCCCGTTTCGCCATCCTGGCGAATTGTGGCAGACCTGGGTCACGCCTCCCTAAAGGTGGCCGGCGGAGGTCTTGGGCGGAGATGTCTCGAAAAGCGGTGCCCGCGTGCGCGTGCGCCCGCCTGCGCCCGCGCGCGCACGCGGCGCCTCGATCGTGGATACCTCCCCCGTGGCCCCCACCAGGCCGTAGAGTGGACCGCGATGAAGCCCGAAGTGGAAATCCTCGGCATCTCCATCAAGACCTTCGGCGTCACCTTCGCCCTCGGCTTCCTCGCCTGCGGCCTCGTCATCGCCCGCCGCCTGCGCGAGCTCGAAAAACCGGTGGACTGGGCCTACGAGCTCGTCTTCGCCGCCCTCCTCGGCGGCGTCATCGGCGCCCGCGGCTACTTCGTGATCCAGAACTACCACCAGGTCGAGCACGACCTCCTCGGCAGCATCTTCTCGGGCTCCGGCCTGATCTGGTACGGCGGCGCCGTGGGCGGCGCCATCGGGGTGCTGCTGTGGATGCGCTTTCGCCACGCCTTCCAGCTGCAGATCTTCGACATGGCCGCCACCGCCCTCGCGCTCGGCTATGGCATCGGTCGCATCGGCTGCCAGGTCTCCGGCGACGGCGACTACGGCATCCGCTCGAGCCTGCCCTGGGCGATGGGCTACCCCCACGGCACCGTCCCCACCCCTCCGGGAGTCCGCGTCCAGCCCACCCCCATCTACGAGACGGTCTCCATGTGCCTGCTCGCCTACTTCCTGTGGAAGCTCCGCGACCGTGTGCGCCCGGGGGTGATCTTCGCCCTCTACCTCTTCTTCAGCGGCCTGGAGCGCCTGCTGGTGGAGTTCATCCGCCGCAACCCCGAGGTCTTCCTGGGCCTCACCGCCGCCCAGATCGAGAGCATCGTCTCGATGGTGGCCGGCGCCGTGTGGCTGGTCGTGATGGCTCGCCGCGGCGGCCTCTCCCTGCCCCCCGCCGAGCGTCCTCCCCGGCCGACCGCCCCCAGCCCCGCCGCCGCCTGAGCTTCTCCCTCGCCCGCCTGAGCCCGCCCACGGCGGCGCGCACGCGATAATCCCGCCATGGCCACCCACACCGGCTCTCTCCCCGCCGCCGCCCTCTCGGGCGCCTTTCCCGTGCACAGCGCCGTCAACGCCCGCGGCCGCCTGGAGATCGGCGGCTGTGACGCCATCGAGCTCGCCCGCGAGTTCGCCACCCCCGCCTACGTGGTCGCCGAGGAGGACCTCCGCGAGCGCGCCCGTGCCTTCCTGGCGGCCGCGCGGGCCTGCGGCCACCCCGACCTGCAGGTGGTGTTCGCCTCCAAGGCCTTCCCCTGCACCGCCGTCCTCCAGCTGTTCGCCGACGAGGGCCTGTGGTGCGACGTGGCCTCCGCCGGCGAGCTCCACCTGGCCCTGAACGCCGGCTTTCCCGCCGAGCACATCGTCCTGCACGGCAACGCCAAGTCCATCCAGGAGCTCCGGATGGCCCTGGAGGCGGGCGTGGGCCTGATCGTGATCGACAACTTCGACGAGATCGACCGTTTGCGGGGGCTGCTCGACGCCCGTCCTGATGCTGAAGCTGGAGGTGGCTCTGAAGCTGGAGATGGCTCTGGAGCTGGAGATGGTCTTGAAGCTGGAGATGATGCTGTGCGGCCGGCTCATGAGCCGGCCGGCGGGGCCGCACATGTGCGGCCCCGGGAGGCGCCGCATGCGGCGCCTCCATCCACAGAGAGAGCGCCCCAGGCGGTCCTGACCTCAACAAAAAAAGACCAACAGGCCGTGTTGATCCGCGTCACCCCGGACGTGCGCGGCGACACCCACGACCACATCTCCACCGGCCAGGCCGATTCAAAGTTCGGCTTCTCCATGGCGGACGCGCCCGCGGCGATCGCCCGTGTGAGCGCCGTGGAGGGGCTGCGGCTGGAGGGCCTTCACGCCCACGTGGGCTCCCAGCTGCTGGACCTCGAGCCATTCCGCCGCGAGGCAGCTGAGCTGGCCAAGCTCGGGGACTTCCCGGTATGGGACGTGGGCGGCGGCCTGGGCGTGCGCTACACCGCCGACCAGCCCGAGCCGCCCTCAGTCGAGGCCTACGTGGAGGCCGTGGCGGCGGCGGCGAGCGAGCACGGAATGGGGGAGAGGGGCAGGCGCCTGCTGATCGAGCCCGGCCGCTCCCTCACCGCCAACTCCTGCGTCACCGTCTACACAGTGGAGAGCGTCAAGCAGAACGTCTCCCGCTGGGTGGCCGTCGACGGCGGCATGTCCGACAACCTCCGTCCGATGCTCTACTCCGCCGCCTACGAAGCCCACGTGGCGGACCGTCTCGGCGGGGAAACGGAGTGCGTGCTCGCCGGCAAGCACTGCGAGTCCGGCGACGTCATCGTCCGCCGTGCCCTGCTCGACGATCCCCGTCCCGGCGACGTGATCGTCACGCCCGCCACCGGCGCCTACGGCCACGCCATGGCCTCCAACTACAACGGCGTTCCCCGCCCCCCCGTGATCTTCTGCGCCGGCGGCCACGCCCGCGTGGTGCTCCGCCGCGAGACCCTCGACGATCTCCTCCAGCGCGACATAGATGGCCGCTGAGCCCTTTCGCATCGGCCTCCTCGGCCACGGCACGGTGGGCGGCGCCTTCGCCACCCTGCTCTCCGAACGCGCCGACGAGATCGAGCGCTTCAACGGCCGCCGTCCCGTCGTCAGCGCCGTCCTCACCCGCTCCGAGGGCTCCTTCGCCGAGCTCCTCGACGGCGCCCACCTGATCGTGGAGCTGATGGGCGGCACCGAACCCGCCCGCGAGTACGTGCTCGCCGCCATGAACGCCGGCCGCGACGTCGTCACCGCCAACAAGCAGCTCCTCTCCCAGCACGGCGAGGAGCTCTTCGCGGTCGCTCGCGAGCGCGACGTCCGCCTGCGCTTCGAGGCCGCCGTCGCCGGCGCCGTCCCCGTGGTCCGCGTCCTCGAGGAGTCCCTCGCCGCCACCCCCATCGAGCGCATCCACGGCATCGTCAACGGCACCACCAACTTCATCCTCTCCGAGATGGCCCACGGCAGCTCCTACCCCGAGGCCCTGGCCGAGGCCCAGCGCCGCGGCTACGCCGAGGCCGACCCCACCGACGACGTCTCCGGCCGCGACGCCGCCGCCAAGATGGCCATCCTCGCCCGCCTCGCCTTCGGCGCTCCCGTCCACCTCGACGACGTCCACTACGAGGGCATCGAGCACCTCCAGGCCGACGACATGGCCTACGCCCGCGAGCTCCGCCTCGGCCTGAAGCTGATCGGCACCGCCGAGCGCCGCGACGGCGCCCTCTCGGTCCGCGTCCACCCCGCCTTCCTCTACGCCGGCCACCCCCTCTCCTCCGTCTCCGGCCCCTTCAACGCCGTCACCCTCGAATCCGAGCCCATCACCGAGATAACGATGTCCGGTCCCGGCGCCGGCGGCCGCCAGACCGCCAGCGCCGTCCTCGGCGACGTCGTCTCCGTGATGACCGGCGGCGCCCGCCCCCCAGCGCCCCCCCTGCCCCTGCGCCTGCTCGAGGACGTCCCCAGCGCCTTCTACCTCCACATGGAGGTCGCCGACCGCCCGGGGGTGCTCGCGTCGGTCACCCGCGTGCTCGGCGACCACGACATCTCCATCCGCTCCATCGTCCAGCGCGGCGTCGCCGAGCACGCCCGCCTCGTGATGGTCACCCATCAGGTGCTGGAGTCTCAGCTGCGCGCCGCCAACGAAGAGCTCGAGGCCTTCGACTTCATCCGCTCCAGCCCCCGCATCATCCGCGTGATAGAAGAGGAGTTCGGGTGAGCGAGCGCCACGTACCCCTCATCGAACGCTTCCGCAACCGCCTCCCCTTCACCCCCCAGGACCCCCTCGTGAGCCTCCAGGAGGGCTCCACCCCCCTGCTCCGCGCCCCCGTCCTCTCCGAGATGGTCGGAGCCAGCGTGCGCCTGAAGCTCGAGGGCGCCAACCCCACCGGCTCCTTCAAGGACCGCGGCATGACCTGCGCCGTCTCCGCCGCCGTCCGCGAAGGCGCCAAGGCCGTCATCTGCGCCTCCACCGGCAACACCGCCGCCAGCGCCGCCGCCTACGCCGCCCGCGCCAAGATCACCTGTGCCGTGATCGTCCCCGAGGGCAAGATCGCCCAGGGCAAGCTCGCCCAGACCCTCGTCCACGGCGCCCGCGTGATCTCCCTCGCCGGCAACTTCGACGAGGCCCTCACGATCGTCCGCGAGCTCGTGGAACGCCAGCCGATCGTGCTCGTCAACTCCGTCAACGAGTTCCGCATCGAAGGCCAGAAGACCGCCGCCCTGGAGATCCACGAGGAGCTGGCGGGCGGCCTCGAAGCCCTCTGCATCCCCGTCGGCAACGCCGGCAACATCACCTCCTACTGGCGCGGCTTCAAGGAAATGTCCGCCGCTCCCCGCCTGTTCGGCTTCCAGGCCCAGGGCGCCGCTCCGCTGGTGGAGGGCAGGCCGATCGCCCACCCCGAAACCGTCGCCTCCGCCATCCGCATCGGCAACCCCGTCCGCTGGGAGGACGCCATGGCCGCCGCCACCGAGTCCCGCGGCGCCATCCGCGCCGTCAGCGACTCCGAGATCCTCGCCGCCTTCCGCCTCCTCGCCTCCAGGGAAGGCATGTTCTGCGAGCCCGCCTCCGCCGCCTCCGTCGCCGGCCTGCTCAAGTACGGCCCCGAAGGCGCCCGCGAGATCGTCTGCGTCCTCACCGGCCGCGGCCTCAAGGACCCCGAGACCGCGATCGCCCACAACGACGGCAAAGTCATCCCCTGCCCCCCCGAGATCGCGCCCGTGGAGGAGGCCGTCCTCGGGGACGTTCCGTGAGCCGCCCCTCCGGCTACTCCCGCCGGCGCGTCGTCCGCGCCCCCGCGTCCTCCGCCAACCTCGGCCCCGGCTTCGACTGCATGGCCGCCGCTCTGGCCCTGCACCTGCGCCTGGAGGTCGAGGAGACCGGTGCCTTCGCCCTCCACACCTCCCTCCCCGTTCCCCGCGACCGCCAGAACCTCTGCGTGCGCGCCTTCGAGCGCCTCCATCCCGCCGACTCCTTCGCCTTCACCATCTCCTCCGACATCCCCCTCTCCGGCGGCCTCGGCTCGAGCGCCGCCGCCATCGTCGCCGGCCTCATGGCCGCCGACCACCTGTTCGAGCTCGACGCCGACCTCCTCGCCCTCGCCACCGACATCGAGGGCCACCCCGACAACGTCGCCGCCGCCCTCTCCGGCGGCTTTGTCATCTGCGCCGACTCTCAGACCACCCGCTTCGATCCGCCCACCGGCCTCGAGGCCGTCGCCGTCGTCCCCTCCGAGCCCGTGCCCACCGCCGCCGCCCGCGCCGTCCTGCCCGCCCAGGTGCCCATCGCCGACGCCGTCTTCAACGTCGCCCACGCCTCTCTGCTGACCCTCGGCCTCGCCACCGGCGACTGGGACCTGCTCGCCCGCGGCCTCCAGGACCGCCTCCACGAGCCCCACCGCGCCCACCTCTTTCCCCGCTCCCACGCCCTCGCCGCCCGCGCCCGCGAGCTCGGCGCGCTGGGCGCCACCATCTCCGGCGCCGGCCCCACCGTCCTCTTCTGGTGCTTCTACGAGCAGACCGGCGCCGTCGTCGAGGCTCTCGCCCCCGAGATCGAGGGTTGGGCCACCCTGCTGCGCACCCCGCTGGAGTCCCAGGGCGCCTACGTGGGCGAGCTGTAGGACGTCGCCGGCGGGGCGCGCCAGCGGTGCGCCGGCGGCCGCTAGCGGGTGATGCCGGCGCGCGGCGATGTATCCGAAACGGGGTCCCCGCGCGTGTGCGTGCCCGCGTGCGCCCGCGCGCGCGCCCGCGCGCCCGCGGGCAGCCGTTCGAGAGCTTCCTCCGCCAGCCCCTCGTAGTCCCGTCCCAGGTCCGGCCGGTGGTCGAGGATCGAGCTCGCCCGCTCCGCCGACTCCGCGTAGGCGATCGAGGAGCGGATCACCGTGTCGAACACCAGCCCCTCGAATCGCTCTCTCAGCGACTCCAGCACCTCCCGCGAGTGCACCGTCCGCATGTCCGCCAGGTTCAGCACCACCCCCAGTACCGACAGGTCCGGGTTCAGCCGCCTCCGCGCCAGCTCCACCACCGCCATCGCCTGCTCCACACCCTGCATCGCGAAGTACTGCCCCACCGCCGTCACCAGCGCGTAGTCCGCCGCCACCAGCGCGTTGAACGTCAGCAGCCCCAGCGACGGCGGGCAGTCGATCAGGATCAGGTCGTACTCCTCCGGCGCCTCCCGCAGCGCCCGCCGCAGCGTGAGCTCGTGCTCGGGCCGGGACCCCAGCTCGAGCTCCGCCTCCGCCAGGCTGAGGTTCGCCGCCACCAGATCGTCGTGGATCGCCTCCTCGAGCGACGCTCGACCGGCGATCACGTCCCCGATCGTCGGCTCGATCTCCGGCGCCGCGTCGAAGTAGTCCGAGAGGTTGCCCTGCGGGTCGAGGTCGATCGCCAGCGTTCGCAGGCCCATCCGCCGGAAGGCGTCCGCGAGCGTCCGCACGGCCGTCGTCTTGCCCGTACCTCCCTTCTGGGAGATGAACGCCACCGTGCTGGTCGCCATCACGCGATACTACGCACCCGCCGTCCCCGGCGCACCCCGGGGCGGCCGCTCAGCCGCTGTGCGCCTCCACGCCTCCCGGATTGCCCGCCCCCTCGCCTCCGGCGACGCTCAGGAAGCGCAGCCGGTAGCGCCCCACGAGGATCTCGTCCCCGTCCCTGAGCACCTTCCACTCGATCCTCGCCCCGTTCACGAACACCCCGTTGAGGCTCCGGTCGTCGAGGATCCGCACCCCGTCCGCCTGCCGCACCACCAGCGCGTGCCGCCGCGACACCGTGGGGTCGTCGAACCGCACGTCCGCCGCCAGGCTGCGCCCGATTCGCGTCCACTCCCGCGTGAGCCCCACCAGCTCGAGCTCGCCGTCCTGCTCGAAGGCCAGATACTCCCCCGGCTCCTCGATCAGCCCCCGTACCCGCTCCAGCCACTCTTCGCCGTCGATCTCTCGCGGCTCACCGAGCCGGCCCGCCAGCATCGTCTCCTGTGCCGCCACCGGCCGCGCCGGGCTCTCCCCCGGCTCACCCGCCCGCGCGCTGGCCACCGCCCCCGCCGCCATCGTCGCCCGGCTCCCCGCCATCGCCTCGGCGGCAATCGCGGGTGAGGCCCGGTTGGCGCTCAGCGCCGCGCTGAACAGCGACGCCCGCACGAAGTCTCGCCCTCCGCAGCCCGGACAGTCGCTCAACCTGTCCGTCCCCGTGAGCGTGAGCACGTAACCGCACCGTCTGCACCTAAACGAACCCGAACCGGCGATGGTGCCCGAAGAAAGCGATTCCATACGTGCTTCCCCTTTCTGCAGATGAATCCCCAGTGCTGCCCGTCAGGAAGCTGTACGCCCGAGCATAACAAGGCCGCCATCCGCCATGCGTTCCGATCCTGCTCCTCGTCCAAGTTCTGACATCCAAAAAAGCAAAAGGGCCCATTCAGCAGGGGAAACACAGCGGTGGCGACCGGGAGGGGGAAGGAGCCCGGCCGGCGACGGCGAACCACACGCCATGGCCAGAGACCCCAACGCCGACGTCGAGCAGCTCGAGCGCCTGCTCCTGGTGCGCGGCGTCGACGAGCTGCGCGCCGGCCGCGACCGCTGCGCGGATTGCCGCCGCACTCCGCTGGTGGGCGAGCAGGTCCACCTCTACGCCAACCGTTCCGGCATCGTCTGCGAGCTCTGCAGCATCCTGCGCCGCGACACCCCCGTGGCGAGCGAGCTCGTCCGCCACGCCGAGCACGGCCAGACCGTCCGTCTCACCCGCGCCGCCTGAGCCGTCCCGCCCGCCCGCCGACGCTCTAGACTGGCGCCCCACATGGATCCGTTCTCGGTCTCCGTCAACGTCGGCCGTCCCCGCGAGCAGGTCTTCGACTACCTCAAGGACATCGCCAACCACCCCCAGTTCACCGACCACTACCTGGTCGACTGGCACCTCACCCGCATCGACTCCGTGGGCACCGGCGCCGGCGCCCGCTTCCGCGTCAAGCTCCCGGGCCCCGGCTCCCGCTTCTCCTGGGCAGACATCGCCTTCGTGGAGGTCAAGTCCCCCCACCGCATCGTCGAGGTGGGCCGCACCGGCAAGACCAATCGCGTCCGCACCCTCGGCGTGTACGAGCTCATCCCCGGACCCGCCAACACCACCCGCGTGCGGTTCACCCTCGAGACCCAGCCCGTCACCCTCTCCGACCGCCTGCTCGAGAGCTTCGGCGCCCGCGCCTGGCTGCGCCGCCAGAACGCCCGCGCCCTGCGCCGCCTGCGCACCGTCCTGGAGCGCGAAGAGGCGCCCGCGGAGCGCGTCACCGTCGCCGGCGGCTGACCCCGCCCCCGCCCCCGACGGCTCTTCCCGGGCCCCGGACGGCCCCTCCCAGGCGGGACCCTTATAGACTGCCGCCCGCATGTCCTCTCGCCTGTCCAAGCCAGCCTTCGCGCTTTTCCTCGCCCTGCTCGCCGCCATCGCCCTTGGCGCCTGCGGCAACGCCGACACCCGCGTCACCACCGGCACCTACGCCGGCGAGTCCGGCCAGAACGCCCCCTACCTGAACGTCGGCCCCCTCATCTACGAGGTCCAGCTCTCCCGCGAGCTCAACCCCGCCAACATCGAAGACTCCTCCTACCTGCAGGGCCTCACCCCCGCCCAGCGCACCCTCCTGCCCGGCCAGGAGTGGTTCGCCGTCTTCATCCAGGTCTACAACCACAAGTCCGTCCCCCTCCCCGGCGCCACCAACCTCACCATCAGCGACACCCAGGAAAACGTCTACTACCCGATCCTTCCCGGCCCCTCCAACCTGTTCGCCTATCGCGGCGGCCTGATCCCCGCCAAAAGCATGGTCCCCGTCCCCGGATCCGTGGCCTACACCGGCAACACCCAGGGCGCCCTCGTGCTCTTCAAGATCAAAGTCCTCTCCCTGGACAACCGCCCCCTGGAGCTCCACATCGTCAGCCCCACCAACCCCACCCAGACCGCTTCGGCCGAGCTGGACGTTTAGCGGTGTAGCGCCGCTTCGATCACCTGACGCGCCACCGGCGCCGCCGTGGCGCCGCCGGCACCGTCTTTGACCATCAGCACCCCGACCACCACCCGCGGCGCGAGCGCCGGCGCGAAGGCCGCGAACCAGGCGTCCGTGTCGCTGGCTTCCTGACACGCCGATTCTTCGCTGTTCCCTTCCGTGGAGCCGTGTTCTTCGCTGCTCTGGTTGCTCGTCGAACACGGTCCCCCCAGTTCCGCCGTGCCCGTCTTGCCCGCCACCGTCACCCCCGGGATCGCCGCCGCCGTGCCCGTGCCCTCCCGCACCACCCCGATCATCAGTTTCCTCACCGTCCTCGCCACCGAGGCGCTCGTCGCGCTCGCCACCGGCGGGCGCCCTTCCCCGAACGCGAACGTCGGCTGCGGCCGCTGCCCGCCGTCGGCGATCGTCGCCGCCACCGTCGCCATCTGCAGCGCGCTCGCCTGCACCTGCCCCTGGCCGATCGCCGTCGAGCCCAGTTCCAGTTCCCCCTGGATCCGCGACGCCGCTGGCAGCGTGCTCTCCACCGTCCCGGGGATCCCGGTTTCGTGGTTGAAGCCGTACCGTTCCGCCATCGCCACCAGCCGCTCCGCCCCGAGCTTCACCCCCAGCGGTGCGAACACCGAGTTGCACGACACCGCGAACGCGAGTTCCAGCGAGCCCCCGCATTCCTCGCCGTTGGCGTTGCTCAGCTTCACCCCGTCGAGCGTCGCGTACGTCGCATATGGGAAGACGCTTTGGGGCGTGGCGAGCTTGGCCGCCAGCACCCCGCTCACCGTCACCATCTTGAACGTCGATCCCGGCGGCTGCAGATCGTCGATGCCGAGCCCCGCCACCGCGAGGATTTCGCCGTTGGGACGCATCGCCACCACCCCCCCCAGCTGGCCCCCCAGCGCGCTCACCGCCGCGCTCTGCACCGCCGGCGAGATCGTGCTCCGCACGCTCCCCGCCGCCCGCGGCTGGGCCCGCGCCAGCACCCGCGCCGTCGCCCCCGTCAGCTCCCTGCGCGCCAGCAGCTCTCCGCCTGGCACCCCCCGCAGCCGCCCGTCCAGCGCCTCCTCCGCCCCGCCCACACCCACGATCGCGTGCTGGGGCACCCCTTCCGCTTCCAGCGCCGCCGCCCGCGAGGCCGGCACCGGGCCCACTTCCCCGAGCGCCGCCCCCGCCGCCGCACCCAGCGGCGAGGTCCGCTGCCCCGCTTCGCTCGCCGCCCCCGACGCCAGCACCCCGCCTTCTCGCGTCAGCAGCGTTCCCCGTCGCGGCAGCGTCATCGCCCGCGCCAGCACCTCCCCCGGCCGCAGCCCCGGGAACTCCTGCGAGCGCGACCACGCCACCGCCGCCCCTTCCCCGGAGCCCCTCACCCGCACGTAGAAGGCCAGTCGCAGCGTCCCGAACAGCCGCGTTCGCACACGCACCGGCACCGCCATCAGCCCTTCCCCGACGCTCTGCGCCCTGCCCGTCACCTGCTCCTGCGTCGCCGTCGCCGTCCGCAGCGCCCGCCCGCAGCTCGCCGCCAGCTCCTGCGCCGTCAGCTCCCGTTTGGAACCCCCGTCGAGCTCTTCGTACATCCTCCCGTAGCCGCCCCTCGCCCACGCCCCCACGAACCTCCCCGCGAGCGCGCTCGCCGCGTCCTGGCCGCCGCCCGAGCCCACGATCGCCCCGATCGCGAACGACACCCCGGCGAGCGCCAGCACCGGCCACGCGCGACGCAGGCGCCGGGCTCGAACGCTGCCCACGTCAGTGCGGCTTGCCACAGTCCCGGAACGGTAGAACATGGTGTGGTGAACCGGCCCCTCGCCAGCCGCCCGTGACCGCCCTCGACTGGGTGATCGTCGCCTTCGCCGCCCTGCTGGCGAGCTTCGGCTTTCGCCGCGGATTCATCGTGGGGGTCCTCTCCTTCGCCGGCTTCGCCTTTGGAGCATTCCTCGGAACCCGCCTCGGTCCTCTTCTGCTCCCCGACGGATCCGCCTCCCCCTACGCCCCCGCTTTCGGCCTCGTCGGCGCCGTCCTCGCCGGCGCCATCCTCGCCACCGGCCTCGAGGGCCTCGGCTTCAGGATCAGGCGCACCCTCGTGATCCCCGGCCTGGGCCTGTTCGACGGCCTGCTGGGAGCCCTGCTCGGCGTCGCCCTCGGCCTCGGCATCGTCTGGATCGCCGCCGCCGTCGTCGCCCAGACGCCCGGCGCCGTCACCCTCCGCGCCGACATCCAGCGCTCCGCCATCCTCGGCGAGCTCAACCGCATGCTGCCCCCCTCTGGACCCATCCTCGACGCCCTCGCCCGCCTCGACCCGCTGCCCCAGCTCCCCGGGCCATCCCCGGACGTGGCCGCCCCCCTGCCCCGCGTGGGCCGTGCCCCCGGCGTCCGCGCCGCCGCCGCCAGCGTCGTGCGCGTGCTCGGCACCGCCTGCGGCCTCGCCATCGAGGGCTCCGGCTGGGTCGCCCGCGAAAGCGAGGTGATCACCAACGCCCACGTGGTAGCCGGCGAGCAGGACACCACCGTCGAGCTCCGCGGCGTGCCGCCGGAGCTGCCCGCCGAAGTCGTCCACTTCGATCCCACCAACGACATCGCCGTCCTGCGCGTGCCCGAACTACACGGCGTGCCCCCGCTCTCGCTCCTGCCCAACCCGCCCGCCGGCCGTGCCGGCGCGATCCTCGGCTACCCCCGCGACGGCCCCTACGACGTCCAGCCCGGCCGCATCGGCCGCACCCAGACCGTCCTCACCGACGACGCCTACGGCCACGGCCCCGTCTCCCGCCTGCTCACACCCCTGCGCGGCGACGTCCGCCCCGGCAACTCCGGTGGCCCCCTGGTGGACGTCTACGGCCACGTCCTCACCACCGTCTTCGCCGGCACCGTCGGCTCCGGCCCGCCCGGCGGCTACGGCGTGGCCAATTCCACCGTCGCCCACGCTCTCGCACTCGCCGGCTCCCGTCCCGTGAGCACCGGCGCCTGCGCCGCCGAATGAGAGGGAGCCGCCGGAGACGGGCGCTCAGGTGCCCGCCGGCGCCGGCCGGCCGGTGGGGCGGGGCCTGCCCGGGCGGTTGGCGGTGGCCTTGCCGTCCGGCTCGCCGGTGTTCTTCGAATCGGCCTGCCCGCGCGCGGGCGCGCGCGCGTGCGCGGCACGCGCCTTTTTGACGCTCCCGTTCGCCAGCGTGGGCTGCGCCTGCGCCTCTCGCGCCTGGCTGGCGCTCCACTCGTCGATCGCCGCCTGCACCGTCGCCAGCCGCCGAACCAGCCCCGAGCGCACGTGCTCGAGCTGCTCCGCGTCCAGCAGCGCCGGTCCCGCCCCCCGGCGGATGGGCGCCGGTGGCGGCGCCACGCCCGGGTGCTCGGCTTCGATCTCCCCGATCGCCCGCTCCAGCGTCGCGATCTGCGCCCGCAGCGCCCGCCGCCGGATCGCTGCCTCGTCGAGCTCCTGGCCTCCCGCCTCCTGTGCCGCCGTCCCGTCGCCGGCGCCGACCGGCCGCTCCGCCGCTTCGGCGCTCTCCGGCGCCACGTACAGGGCCGCCGCCACCTCCCGCGGATCCACCCCCGTGGCCTGCGCTTCCCGCGCCGCCTCCGCCGCGATCGTCGCCACCGCGGAGAGGGGAGAGGGGGCCCGTGCCACGAACGTGCCGCTGCCCTGCTGGCTCTCGAGCAGGCCCCGCCGCTCCAGCCGCTGGTAGACCGAGCGCACCGTGTTGACGTTCAGGCCGCTGTCCTCCGCCATCTCACGCAGCCCCGGCAGCCGCTCGCCGGGCCGCAGGCTGCCGTCGCGGATGCGCGCACAGATCGCCCAACCGAGCTGCAATCCGACGGGCACCTCCGCCTCGCGGTCGATCGCCACCCGCAGGCTCGCCGAGCGTCCGCCCCGCCCCGGCTCCTCGTGGCCTGGCTCCACCATGGTCCCTTCACGGTAGCGCCTGTCACAGCCGGACGACGGTGTTCTATCTGACCATTACATAGTGTGCTGTTGAACTAGTACACTTCTCGGCGTGGAGATGGAGGAGATCGCGGGTCGCGCCTTCCTGCCGACGAGGAACCTCCTCGAGGAAGTCGGTGACGTCGTGACCCTCACCGGCCGCACCATCCGCTCGGCCCTGCTCCCCCCATACCCGTATGGCGAGGAGTTCGTCGACCAGTTCCTGTTCGTGCTGCGCCTCTGCTGGCTGCCCCTGCTGCTTTCGACCGTGGCGATCTCCTACGGCGCCCCGGGCCTGGAGGCCGAGAACTTCCTCACAATCATCGGCTCTCCCGACCGGCTCGGCGGCTTCTTCGTGCTAGCGGCGGTCCGCGAAATCGCCCCTCTCATCACCGCCATCGTGCTCGCCGGCGTCGCCGGCACCGCCATCACCGCCGACCTCGGCGCCCGCAAGATCCGCGAGGAGCTCGACGCCCTGCAGGTGCTCGGCGTGGACACCGTCAAGAACCTCGTCGTGCCTCGCTTCCTCGCCCTGATGCTCGTCACCGGCCTGTTCAACCTCTACGCCATCCTCTTCGGCCTCTTCGGCGGCATCCTCGCCGCGAGCACCTATGACCAGCCGCTGGGACCGTTCTGGAACACTCTGTTCGCGAACGCCACCTCCACAGACCTGTGGGGTTCGGTGCTGAAGACCACCATCTTCGGGGCGATCATCGCGATCGTGTGCTGCTACAAGGGCATGAGCGCCTCCGGTGGTGCCGAGGGGGTGGGGCGAGCGGTCAACCAGGCGGTGGTCGTCTCCTTTCTGGGGATCGGCGCCTTCAACTACGTCTTCACCCAGACCCTGCTGGCGACCCATCCGGGGATCCTGGTGATCAAGTGAGCGACGCTGGCGCGATGCCCCGTGAATGGATCGCCCAGACCGGCGAGATCGCGGGCTTCGGCGGCAACGTCGTGCGCGACGTCTGGGGCCTGCGCGTGTTCCGCTTCTTCGGTGAGGCTCTGCGCCAGTCGGGGATCCTGATCGTCTCCTCCACGCTCGTCATCTGGGGGCTCGTGTTCATCGTCGGTCTCGGCACCTGCGGCATCGAGGGCGCTTACTTCACCGAGTCCCAGGGTGCCCCGGCCTACGCGGGCGTGTTCGCCGCCTGGTGCAACCTGCGCGAGGCCGTGCCCCTGACCTTCGGCTACATGATGTCCGCCAAGGTCGGCACTGGCATCGTGGCTGAGCTCGGCGCCATGCGCATCTCCGAGGAGATCGACGCCCTGGAGGTGATGGGCATCGACTCGATGACCTTCCTCTGCGCCACTCGCCTGCTCGCAGCGTGGCTGGTGCTCCCCTTCATGTATGTCTCCGCCATCGGCGTCGCATACCTGGGCTCCTACATCGCTATCGTCCAGCAGGTCGGCTACACCTCGGCCGGCGGCTTCTTCCTGGTGTTCTGGCAGT
The DNA here is from genome assembly GCA_035508995.1 of Solirubrobacteraceae bacterium. Classification (GTDB taxonomy): domain Bacteria; phylum Actinomycetota; class Thermoleophilia; order Solirubrobacterales; family Solirubrobacteraceae; genus Palsa-744. Next base: position 16,245 of record DATJMB010000002.1, read on the forward strand.
TCCAGAACCCGCCCGACTTTCTCTTCAGCCTGACCAAGGGCATGTGCATGGCCACCGCCATCGTGCTGGTGGGCTGCTATTACGGCTACAACGCCAGCGGCGGCCCCGTCGGCGTGGGCACCGCCACCGCCAAGTCGATGGTGCTGAACCTCGTGCTCGTCAACCTCATCGGCATGCTCGGCACCGAGATCTTCTGGGGCACCAAACCCCGTGCCCCGATCGGGGGGTAGGCGCGACGAGGTTGCCGTCGCCCTCCCCGCCGCGCCCCCCGGCGCGCCGCCGGCCGGCCCCTCTGCCGGCGGTCGCGCCGGGCCGGCGCCTAAAGCGCCCCAGCGACCACCCGCTAGGCTGACCGCCGTGGCCAAGACCCTGCTGATCGCCGAGAAGCCCTCCGTGGGGCAGGACCTCGCCCGCGTGCTCCCCGGCCCCTTCAAGAAGAAGGAGGGCGTCCTCGAGGGCCCCGACCACGTCATCAGCTGGGCCGTCGGTCACCTCGTCCAGCTCGCCGAGCCCGACGAGTACGACCCCAAGTTCAAGCGCTGGCGCATGGAGGACCTGCCCATCGTCCCCGACCGCTTCAAGCTGGTCGTCCGCGACGAGCGCTCCCGCAAGCAGATGTCCGTCGTCAGCGCCCAGCTGCGCCGCGATGACGTCGATCTGGTCGTCAACGCCTGCGACGCCGGCCGCGAGGGCGAGCTGATCTTCGCCTACCTCTACGAGAAGGCCAAAGCCAAGAAGCCCGTCCAGCGCCTGTGGCTGAGCTCGATGACCAACGCCGCCATGAAGGAGGCGCTCGCCTCCCTGCGCCCCGCCGAGGAGCTGCTCTCGCTCGAGCAGGCCGCCCGCTCGCGCTCGGAGGCCGACTGGATCGTGGGCATGAACGCCACCCGCGCCGCCACCATCCGCCTGCGCACCTCCTTCGACGGCGCCGTCTCCCTGGGCCGCGTCCAGACCCCCACCCTGGCGATCGTCGCCCGCCGCGAGGAAGAGATCAAGGCCTTCAAGCCCGAGCCCTACTGGCTCGTCGACGCCACCTTCGCCGCCGACTCCGAGCGCGTCTACGCCGGTCGCTTCCACGCCGGCGCCAAGCCCCGCATCGCCAGCGAGGAGCAGGCCCAGGCGATCGTCGCCGCCTGCCGCGGCCGGCAGGGCCTGATCACCAAGGTCGAGCGCAAAGAGCAGCGCGAGCGCGCCCCCATGCTCTATGACCTCACCACCCTGCAGCGCGAGGCCAACACCCGCTATGGCTTCTCCGCCAAACGCACCCTCGCCGCCGCCCAGCGCTGCTACGAGGAGCACAAGGCCCTCACCTATCCGCGCACCAACTCCCGCTACCTCACCAAAGACATGATCCCCGAGATCAAGCCCACCGCCGAGCTCGTGGGCGCCCATCGCGAGTACGCCAAGGCCGCCCGCTACGTTCTCGACCTCGACCTGCTGCCCCTCGGCCGCGTCGTCAACGATGCCAAGGTCACCGACCACCACGCCATCATCCCCACCCGCTCCGAGCACGACCTCGAGCGCATGGGCGACGACGACCGCCGCATCTACGACCTCGCCGCCCGCCGCTTTCTCGCCGTCTTCCATCCCGAGGCCGTGTTCGAGAACACCCGCGTGGAGACCACCGTGCCCGCCGAGAACGCCGAGGCAGAGTCCGGCGAGCGGGGCGATGGCAAGCGTGTGGCGGAGGGCGAGCGCCACGTCTTTCGCACCCGCGGCCGCCTGCTCGTCGTGCCCGGCTGGCGCGCCGTCTACGACGAACCCGCCCCCGCCCGTGCCGCCAAGGCCGACGTCGCCGCCGCCACCGCCACCACCGCCAAGGGCGCGAACGGGGGGGAGGCCAAGGCCGGCGCCGAGGACGACGAGGTCACCGAACAGCAGCTGCCCAAGCTCGACCAGGGCGAGCGCGCCGAGGTCCGCGAGATCGAGAGCCTGCGCAAGGAAACCAAACCTCCCCGCCGCTACAGCGACGCATCCCTGCTGGGCGCCATGGAGACCGCCGGCAAGCTCGTCGACGACGACGAGCTGCGCGAGGCGATGAAGGACTCCGGCATCGGCACCCCCGCCACCCGCGCCGCCATCATCGAGCGTCTCATCACCGTCGGCTACCTGGAGCGCGACGGTCGCTCCCTCGTCGCCACCGAGAAGGGCTGCAGCGTGATCCGCCTGCTCGACGCCCACCCGCTCACCTCCCCTGGCCTCACAGGCGACTGGGAGAGCCGTCTGGGCAAGATCGAGCGCGGCGAGGACTCCCGCGAGAAGTTCATGGGCGACATCGCCGGCTTCGCCCGCGAGACCGTCCACGAGCTCGACGAGAAGCTCAAAGACGTCCGCATCCCCCGCGCCCACCTCGGCCCCTGCCCGATCTGCGGCCACGAGATCGTCGAGAACCGCAAGGGCTACTCCTGCTGGGCCCGCGACGACCCGGGCTGTGGCTTCGTGATCTGGAAGGCCAAAGCCGGCAAGCAGCTCCCCGTGGCCGTCGCCAAGGAGCTCATCAAGACCGGCTACACCGCCCAGGTCGTCACCGGCTTTCGCGGCCGCAGCGGCCGCTCCTTTCGCGCCCACCTCGCCCTCAGCCAGACCGACGAGGGCAAATGGCGCGTCGAGTTCGACGAGCCGTGGGCCAAGGAGGGCGCCAAGCCCCCCGACGCCGAGACCCAGGAGGCGGCCCAGGCGAGCGACGCCGCCCCGGCCGCCGCCCCGGCGGCCGGCCGCGCGGGAGCCCGCACTGCCGCATAGCGCCGTGCTCCACGATCCAGGGCTGCTCGCCGACCTGCGCGCCCGCCCCTTCTCGGCCTCCTCGTTGGAGCTGTGGATCGCCTGCCCCACCAAGTGGTTCGTCGAGCGCCTGCTCCGCCCCGCCCGCGCCGAACCCGAGCCCGAGCCCCTGATGCGCGGCGGCCTCGCTCATGCCGCCCTGCGCGACACCCTCCAGCAGCTGCGCGAGCGCACCGGCTCGGCCCGCCTCACCGCCGCCAGCCTGGAGCCCGCCCGCGAGCTGCTCGCCCAGGCCCTCGCCCGTCACGAGGGCCGCTTTCCGCTCTCCCTCCAGCCCGAGCGCCTGCCCGGCGCCCGCCTGCGCCTCGCCGCCGACCTCGAGCGCTACCTGCGCCACTGCGCCGAGCACGAGAGCCCCTTCGAGCCCCTGCACCTGGAGCTCCCCTTCGGCTTTCAGGACGAGGACCCCGACGGCCTGCCCCCGCTCGAGCTCGGCGCCGGCCTGCGCCTGCGCGGCCGCATCGACCGCATCGACATCGGCCCCTCCGGCGAGGCGATCGTCTACGACTACAAGGGCGCCAGCGTCTCGCCCGCCGCCCGCTGGCTCATCGACGGCAAGGTCCAGCTCGCCCTGTACATGCGCGCCGCCGAGGAGCTGCTCGGCCTGCGCGTGATCGGCGGCTTCTACCAGCCCCTCGCCGGCTCCGACCTGCGCGCCCGCGGCGCCATCGACGCCGACGCCGTCCCCGAGCTCGACTGCGTCCAAACCGACCGCCTGCCCGCCCCCGAGCTTGCCGCCCTGCGCGAGCACACCATCGCCCTCGCCCGCCGCGCCGCCCGCGAGGCGATGGCCGGCCAGATCGTCCCCCGGCCCGCGACCTGCGCCTACGGCGGCGGCTGCGCCCACCCAGCCATCTGCCGCCACGGCCGGTGAAAGCGGGCGCCAAGAGCTGTATGACCATGGTGAGACAGCGCAGGAAAAAAGAAAGTCCTCCCCCGTGAGGGCTCTCACTCCCGAGCAGGAGCAGGCCACCGCCCGCCGCCGCGAGCCGCTCGCCCTCAGCGCCGGCGCCGGCAGCGGCAAGACCTCCGTCCTGGTCGAGCGCTTCGTCCGCGCCGTCTGCGAGGACGGCCACCCCGCGGATCGCATCCTCGCCATCACCTTCACCGAGCGCGCC
>DATJMB010000003.1:0-6470 GCA_035508995.1 Solirubrobacteraceae bacterium
TCGGAGCGCCGACGTGATCCGCGTCGGCGTCGCCGGCGCCGCTGGGCGCATGGGCGCCACGGTATGCGCGGCGGTCGCAGGGGCGGCGGACATGGAGCTCGTGGGCCGCGCGGACCCGGTGCTCGAGGTGAGCCTCGCGGAGATGCTCGCCGAGGCCCAGCCCGAGGTGGTGGTGGACTTCACCCAGCCCCACACCGCGCTCGCGAACGCGCTGGCGTGCCTGGCGGCGGGCGTCCACGTGGTGATCGGCACCACCGGCTTCGACCTCGCGCCCCTGCGCGAGACCCGTGCTCCCGCCGGCGGCCCGCGGGCGAACGTGCTGGTGGCGCCCAACTTCGCGATCGGCGCGGTGCTGATGATGCGCTTCGCCGCCGAGGCCGCCAGGCACATGGCGGGCGCGGAGATCGTCGAGCTCCACCACGAGCGCAAGCTCGACGCTCCCAGCGGCACCGCCAAGCGCACCGCCGAGCTGATGGCCGCCGCGAGCGGACGGGAGCAGCCGCCGATCCACTCCGTGCGCCTGCCCGGCCTCGTGGCCTCCCAGGAGGTGATCCTCGGCGATCTCGCCCAGACGCTGACGATCCGCCACGACACCATCGACCGGGAGTCCTTCATGCCGGGCGTGCTGCTGGCGATCCGCCAGGTGGCCGCGCTCGAGGACTCCCTCACCGTGGGCCTCGAGAGCCTGCTCTGAGATACTGAGTGACATGGCAGACCTGCGGCTGGGCGCGATCCTGACGGCGATCGTCACCCCCTTCGACGAGCGCGGACGGGTCGACGAGGAGGCGTTCGTAGCCCTCATGGCACACCTCGCCGAGCACGGCTCGGATGGCTTCGTGGTGGCCGCCACCACCGGCGAGGCGGCCACGCTCACCGACGAGGAGCAGCTCGCCCTGATCGCCCTCGCCGTGGCCGAGCGCCCGGCGGGCGCCACGATCGTGGCGGGCTGCGGCACCAACGACACGCGTCACACGGTGTACCTGACCGAACAGGCCACCGCGCTGGGGCCCGACGCCCTGATCGCCGTGACCCCCTACTACAACCGCCCCAGCCCGCTGGGCCTGCGCCGCCACTACGAAACGGTCGCCGCCGCCACCGAGCTGCCGATCCTGCTCTACAACATCCCCTCCCGCACCGGCACCAACATCGGCCCCGAGCTGCTGGCGCGGCTCGCCCAGATCGAGCACATCGACGGCGTCAAGCAGGCCAACGCCGACGAGCTGCAGCCGATCGACGGCCTCACGCTGTACGCGGGCGACGACAGCTCCCTCGCCCGCACCCTGGACATCGGCGGCGCCGGCGGGGTGTGCGTGGCAAGCCACGTGGTGGGCGAGCAGATGCGCCGCATGGTGGACGAGCCCAAGCGCCGCCAGGAGATCGACGCCTCGCTGCGGGACGTCTACGAGACGCTGTTCCTGACCTCGAGTCCCACCTGCACGAAGGCCGCCCTGAACCTGCTGGGGCTGAACGCGGGCACCACCCGGCTGCCGATCGTGGACGCCACCGAGCGGGAGACGGCTGCGGTGCGGGCGATGCTCCAGCGCCACGGCCTGCTGGCGGGCCAGTCGGGCGAACCGACCCGCGCGTCCGCGTGAGCGCCGGGTTGCGGGTCCTCCCCCTGGGGGGCCTGGGAGAGATAGGCAAGAACATGACCGTCGTCGAGCACGACGGTCGCATCGTGGTGATCGACGTGGGCCTGCGCTTCCCCACCCCGGAGATGGTGGGCATCGACCTCGTGCTGCCCGACTTCTCCTACCTGCGCGAGCGCGCCCGGGAGATCGAGGCGATCGTCGTCACCCACGGCCACGAGGACCATCTCGGGGCGCTCCCCTGGGTGCTGCGGGACCTGCGCGAGCAGGGCGCCGACCCGCCCGTGTACGGCGGTGCGCTGACACTGGCGATGGCGCGCTCCAAGCTCGAAGAGCACAAGCTCAAGGAGGTGCAGCTCAATGACGTGCAGGCGGGCGAGGCCTTCGAGCTCGGCCCCTTCGAGCTCGAGCTGATCCACATGACCCACTCGATCCCCGATTCGAGCGCCGTGGCGCTGGGCACGGAGCTCGGCACGGTGCTGATCACGGGCGACTACAAGTTCGACCAGACCCCCGTGGACGGCGCCCCCGCGGACGTCTCCCGCCTGGCGGAGCTCGGCCGCGAGGGGGTGCTGCTGCTGTGCGGCGACTCCACCAACGTCGACCGGCCCGGCTTCTCGCCCTCGGAGTCCCTCGTGGGCCCCCACCTGGAGGAGGTGTTCGCGCGCTGCGAGGGCCGCATCGTGGTCACGAGCTTCGCCTCCAACATCCACCGCGTACAGCAGGTGATCGACGCCGCCGCCGCGCTCGAGCGCAAGGTCGGCCTGGTGGGCCGCTCGATGCGCAAGAACGTCGCCATCGGCCGCTCCCTGGGCCACGTCGAGGTGCCCGACGGGCTGCTCGTGGGGGTGCGCGAGATCGAAGACTTCCCCGACGATCGCATCGTGATCCTCTCCACCGGCTCCCAGGGCGAGCCCCTCAGCGCCCTGCGCCGCATGGCCTATCGCGACCACCCCCAGGTCAAGCTCCACGAGGGCGACACGGTCGTCTTCTCCGCCACCCCCGTGCCCGGCAACGAGCGCGCCGTCAACGAGACCATCGACCGGCTGTTTCACATCGGCTGCGACGTGGTCACCAGCAACGACGCCCCCGTGCACGCCTCCGGCCACGGCTACGCCGAAGAGGTGGAGCTGATGCTCAACCTCGTCAAGCCCCGCTATGTGATGCCCTTCCACGGCGATTTCAAGCGCCTGCGCCTGCACGCCCAGCTCGCCGAGGCGGTGGGGGTGGAGCCGCAGTGCGTCTTCCAGGGCGACAACGGCCTGCCGCTGGACATCGACGCCCGCGGCCGCGCCCGCTTCGGCGCCGCCGAGCAGGCCGGCATGGTGTTCGTGGACGGGGTCGAGATCGGCGACGTCGCCGACGTCGCGCTGCGCGACCGGCGCATGCTCTCGGCGGACGGCATCTTCATCGTGGTGGCCACCATCGCCGAGCAGGACGGCCGCTCCGTTTCCGCCCCGGAGGTGATCTTCCGCGGCGTGCCCTTCATGGACGAGGCCGACGAGCTCGTGGAGGAGATCAAGAGCACCGTCGAGGCCTCCCTGGCGCGCGCCGCCGGCGAGGAGATCCGCGAGATCGACCTGTTGCAGCAGCTCCTGCACGACGATCTCGCGCGGCTCGTCTACGACCGTCTCAGGCGGCGGCCGATGGTGCTCCCCGTGGTCGTGGAGGTCTGAGCGCCTCGCCCGCCGTGGGTCGACCGCCGTCCGACGGCGGCGTGGCCGGCGAGGCGGGCAGCGAGATCACGAAGCGGGCGCCGTGGGGCACGACGCTCTGTAGCGTCGCCGAGCCGCCGTGGGACTCCGCCACCGCCTTGACGATCGCCAGGCCCAGGCCGAAGGAGCCGCCCCGGTCGCCCGCGCCCCGCACGAAGCGCTCGAAGATGCTCGGCGCGATCTCCGCCGGCACCCCGGGCCCCTCGTCCTCCACCACCAGCTCCACCCGCTCGCCCGCGCCACGGCGGGTGGCGACGCGGATCTCGGTGCCCGGCGGCGTGTGGCGCAGGGCGTTCTCGAGCAGGTTGATCGTGAGCCGGTGCAGCTCGTCGCGCGAGCCCTCCACGGAGGCCGGCTGGGCGTCCAGCACGATCTCGTGCGCGTCGCTCACGGGCCCCAGCTCCGCGGCCGCCTCCACCACGATCTGGGCGAGGTCGCAGGGCTCGTGGGCCACCACCCGGCCGACGTCCGTGCGGGCGAGCAGCAGCAGGTCGGCCACCAGGCGGCGCATCCGCTGGGAGGAGCGCAGGGCGGAGCGCGCCGCGTCGCCCTCCTCGCCGTGCAGCGAGTCCGCGAGCAGCTCCAGGTTGGCCAGCACGCTCGTCAGCGGCGTGCGCAGCTCGTGCGAGGCGTCCGCCACGAAGCGCCGCTGGCGGGCGAGCATCGCCTCGGTCTCGCCACGCGCGGCGTCGAGCTCGCGCAACATCCCCTGCAGCGTGCGCGCGAGCTCGCCCACCTCGTCGTCGGCCACCGGCTGGGGCAGGCTGCGAGAGGGATCGCGGGTGGCGGCGATCTGCTCGGCGCTCGAGGTCAGCTGGGCGATCGGCGCCATCGCCCGGCGCGCGATCATCGTGCCCGCCAGCAGCGCGAGGCCCGCCCCCGCCAGCACCCCCAGCAGCAGGAACAGCTCCACGCGGGCGATCGTGGCGTTCGTGTCCGAGCTCGAGCGCCCGTACTGGATGATCACCTGGCCGATCGGTTCGCCGCTGCCCGCGAGCCCCACCACCGCCCGGCGGCTCACCACGCTGTAGCCGTTGGCGCTCGAGAGCTTGCTCGAGGGCGTCCCCAGCGAGGGAGCGTGCGTGGGGGCCTGTTCGATCAGCGCCCCGCCGAGCGTCAGCACGCGGATGACCGCGTCCCGGCCCGGCGGCACGAGATCCGCCAGCGGCGGCTGGATCGCTTCGATCTGGTAGCTCTGCGGGTTGACCCGGATGCGCAGCTGGGTGGGCAGGTCCCGCGCGGTGTCTTCCACCTGGCGATCGAAGTCCGAGCGGACGCGGTGCACCGTCAGCGAGCCGATCGCCACCGCGAAGGCGCACAGGATCGAGAACGTCAGCAGCGCCGAGACCCCCGCCAGCCGCGCCCGAATCGGCAGCCGGTCGAAGGCGTGCGTGATGCGGGAAAGCAGAGTGCGTCCTGAGCGTCTCATGACCAAGCCGGGCGACGCGGGACGGTGAAGGGCGTACGGGGGGTACGTCCGAGCCGGCACGTGGCGATCCGGCGCCGCGTCAGGGGACGCTCAGGCTCAGGCTCGGAGGACGTAGCCGGCTCCTCTGATGGTGTGCAGCAGGCGCGGCTCGCCCTCGGCCTCGAGCTTGCGGCGCAGGTTCGAGACGAACACCTCGATCGTGTTGGTGGTGGAGAAGGGGTCATAGCCCCACACCTCGTCGAGCAGCCGCTGGCGGGAGATCACGATGCGCTCGTTGCGCATCAGGTACTCGAGCAGCTCGAACTCCCGCTGGGTGAGCTCGATCTCGCGCTCGCCGCGCAGCACCTCGTGGGTGTCCACGTTCAGGGACAGGTCGGCCACCCGCAGGGGAGCCGAGCCGCGGGGAGGGCGCCGGCGCAGCAGCGCGCGCATGCGCGCCAGCAGCTCCTGGCGCTCGAAGGGCTTGACGAGGTAGTCGTCGGCGCCCGAGTCCAGGCCCTCCACGCGCGACTCCAGGGCGTCGCGGGCGGTGAGGATCAGGATCGGCACGTCGTCGTCGGCGCGCAGCGACCGCGCCACCTCAAGGCCGTCGAGGCCGGGCAGGCCGAGGTCGAGGATCACGAGGTCGGGCGCGAACGCGCGCCCGTGCTCGAGCGCCGAGGGACCGTCTGGAGCGGCGCGCACCTCATAGCCCTCCATCCGCAGCGAGCGCTGCAGCGCCTGGGCGATGTCCTCGTCGTCCTCCACCACGAGGACGCGAGCTGCACGGGAGAAGTCGTTCATGAGCGGGCTTCTTTAAGTATCCGACAGCGGTAAAGCCATCGTAAGGCAGGTGCCGGGGGATCGGCGTCGAAGTTGCGCCAGGTGCCGACAACTCGCAGACGCAGCCCATCGGGGCGCGCCCGGCGGCGTGCCCCTGCCAGGCGAGCCCGCGCGCGGGGCCGCTCGCGTGCGCGCCGGGGCCTGCGCGCGCGCACCGTGGAGCTGCTGCGGGGGACGGGCCGGCCGCTCTCCCTGCGCCTGCCCGAGCTGGACCAGCGCCAGCGCGACATGCTCGGCTTCGGCGCGATCGCCGCGGGCGTGTATCTGGGCTTCGTGATCTACGGCGGCTGGAACGGTGGCCGCGGGGGCGGGGGCCTCGCGCAGGCGCTCGGCTGGACCGTCGGCCGTGCCCGCGGCTTCGTGCCCGTTGCCCTCGTGGCCGGCGGGGGGGCGCTGCTCGCGCGCCCCGTGTGGCCGCAGCTGCGTCCGCTGCGGGCCGGGTTCATCTGCCTGGCGGCCGCGATCACGATGGCCCTCGCGGCCGGCACCCTGGGGGTGAGCTCCGGCGCGAGCCCGCGAAGCGGCGAATCCTCGTGGTCGACCGTCTTCCTGCAATCGCACGGCGGTGTGGTGGGGGAGTCCCTCTACCAGGTCGCCCACCGGCTGGTGCAGAGCGTGGGCGTGGACATCCTCGTGCTGTTCCTGCTGTTCATCGGCGTCACCCAGCTCACGGGAGCCTCGCCCGCGGGCGCCGCGCGGGGCATCGGCACGGGCGTGGCCCACGCGCTCACGTGGCTGCGGGCGCGCCTGGAGCTGGCCCGCTCGCGCAGGGCCGGCTCCCAGCAGGCCGCCGCGGGGGACGCCTTCGCCGCGAGCGGCCTGGAGGGCGACCTCGCCCCACCGGAGCCCGCGGAGGCGGAGCTGATCGTGCGCGCCACCCACGTGGAGGCGCCCTCCCAGGACGAGCCCTCGCGC
>DATJMB010000004.1:0-23044 GCA_035508995.1 Solirubrobacteraceae bacterium
ACTCGATGCGATCCATCAGCTGACCCTCGTTGGGCACAAGGCGATTGAGCGCGAGACCGGCGAAGAACGCTCCGACGATGCCCTCGATGCCGAACAGCTCGGCGACCGTGGCGGCCGACAGGAAGGCGGTGATCGCGACGACGTACCGCACCCCGCGCTCGGCGCTCAGCCCGCGGAAGGCAAACTCCGCCAGGCGCGGCAGCACGATCATGCTGAAAGCGATCAGCACGATCAACCCGATCGCCACCTGGCCGGCGATTTCCGGCGTCGAGCGCCCACCGCCGACCGAGCCCGCGACCGCTGCGAGCACGACCAGCGTAAGCGTGTCGGTGAGCACCGTCGAGCCCACGACGGTGGCGACAGCGGGGTCAGAGGTGAGCCCCGCGTCGCGTACCGTCGGGTAGGTGATCAGCGTGTGCGACGCCAGCAGCGCCCCGAGCAGGATCGCCGCCTCCGTTTCCCAGCCCAGGCCGAGACCCACCGTCAGCCCTCCCAGCGCCGGCAGGATGAAGGTGAGCAGCCCGAAGGTCACCGCCGCCCGGCGGTGGCGGCGCAGCAGGTTCAGGTCCAGCTCCACCCCCGCCACGAACATCAGGTACAGCAGACCCAGCTGGCCGAGGTCCGGCAGCGTGCTGTTGCCCGACTGGATCAAGCCGAGGCCATGGGGCCCGATCACGTAGCCGCCGAGGATCAGCCCCACGATGCCCGGCACCCGCGCCCGGCGCAGCAGCACCGGCCCGAGCAGCAGCGTGGCGAACAGCACCAGGAACTCCCACGGGGGACCCTTGGGAGAGGAGAGCTCCACGATGCTCCCCAGCGGCCCGCCCACGATCGTCGCCCCGGCGCTCATTCTTCGGTCCTCAGCTCCGGCACCCCTTCGGCCTGGCCTTCTCGCAGGCTGGTGTGCAGCCAGCGCTCGCCGAGCGCTTCGATCGTGCCGTCGGCGATGAACGCCCGCATCGCGGAGTTCACCGCTTCGAGGTTCCCCGACCCCTTGGGCAGCGCCGCCGCGAGCTCGTAATCGCTGGGCAGCTGCGCCGCCACCGCGTAGCGGCCCGGAGACTGGCGCGCGTAGGCCAGCGCCACCGGCAGGTCGAGCATGATCGCGTTCGCTCGCCGCGCGTGGAAGGCGGCCAGCACTTCGCGCTGATGGGCGAGCACGAGGGGAGGGCCGTTGGGGCGGATCTGGTCTTCCAGGGCGCTCAGCAGCGTGGTGCCCGTCTGCACCGCGAAGCGCAGCGTCTGCGCGGTGTCCACGTCGGGCACTTCCGTCCCCGGCGCCACCACGATCGCCGGCGGCGCTTTCAGGTAGGAGGTGGAGAAGTCCACGTGCTGGGCCCGTTCGCTGGTGGCGGTGATGTCCGACAGCGCCAGGTCCGCCCCGCCCAGCTGGCCCTTGACGAGCTTGGCGAAGGGCACGATCCGCACCGCCACGTGCGCGAGCCCGAAGCGGGCCGCCAGCGCCCTGGCGAGCTCGTACTCGAAGCCTCCTGTGGGATGCGCGGGCGTGCCTTCCCAGAAGCCCGGATCGGGGATCTGGGCGGTGGCCACCGTGAGCGTGCCGGGCGTGACGGGGCTGAAGCTGCCCGCGGCCCCCAGCCCGCCCGTGCCGCAGGCGCTCAGCCAGAGGGTCATGAGGAGCGTCGCCGCCCCGAGGCTCGCCGCTCCCAGTCCGCGTTTCACCGTGCAGGAACTCTATCCCGCGAAGGCCCCGCCGTTCCCTTCGTGCTCGCCCGCGAGCGCCTGCAGCGCGATCGCGATCGCCTGCCCGCGGTTGGCCGCGCCGAGGCGATCGTAGATGCCCTCGAAGTGCTTTTCCACCGTCCGCGGGCTGAGGCTGAGGGCGTTCGCGATCTGGGCGCTGGTGCGGCCGTCCAGCGCGTGCGCCAGCACCTCCGCCTGGCGGGGCGTGAGCGTCAGCGCCCGCAGCTGCTCGGGGCCCGGCAGCGGCGCGCTCCGCGGCAGCCGCCGTGGGTCGTAGTCCCGCTCCCCATCGTGGACGGCGCGCAACAGGGCCAGCTCGTGCAGCCGCGCGAGGGTGGCCGCGAAGTGGGGGCGCAGGCACTCGAGCAGCTGGCGCTCGGCCTCGGAGAAGTCGCGCCGGCTGCGGCTGAGGGCGAGCCCGATCACCTCCCCCGGGTGCCCCAGCGAGCGCCGCGGCGAGGGCAGCGTGATCGCCAGCTGGTGCTCGAGCTCGATGTGCCGGTAGACGTGGTCGTAGAGCTCCGTGCGGTGCAGCTGGCGCAGGCTGATGAAGTCCGAGATGCGCAGCGCCCGCCCGTCGCCGGTGGCCGCGTAGTTGCCGACGAGGGGGTTCTGGTGGATGTAGTGCCCGAGCGCCTCCACACCCCCATCGAAGACGCAGTCGGGCGGGTCCACCGCCACGCTCGCCCGCTGCGAGGACGGGTCCACGGCGTTGTAGGAGGCGATGTCGCACGGGATCAGCTCCCGCAGCGCGGTCGCGCTCCAGGTGGGGAGCTGCTCGAGCTCCTCCAGCTCGGCGAGGCCCTGGGCGATGCTCAGGGCCCGGTGCAGTTGTGCGTTGCTGAGGTGCTCCATCACCCTCGCCTGCCGCTGTCTCTCCCACGAATCGCGGTTACGTGATTTTACCCTTGTGAGGCCCTTCGGTGTGGTGTAGCGTCGCCGCCTGCATGCTGGGGCAGTGGGCGATGAGATTGGGCTTCGGCCCGTCACCGCGCGGCGCGGGCCAGGGACGGCGCGCCACGCTGCTCATCGCGCTCGTGGCGGCGGCCGCCGTGGGGGCCGTGGCGGCGGTTTTGCTGGCGCCGGCCGGGGGACGCGTACGCGCGGCCTCACCGCCAGCCGCGGGTCCCATCGTCAGCCTCTCGGGCGGGGCGCCCGGAGCCCACGCGGGCTACGCGCGCGGTGAGCTCACCGGCCAGGCGGCGCTCGCGCGCCTGCACAAGCTGCCCGCCCAGGCCCAGTCCACGATCTCCGCCAGCGTCGGCGCGGGCTCGCGCGCCTACGCCGTGCGCCGCTCCGGCGACGGCTATCGCCTGCAGGGCGGCGGCGTGCGCGGCCAGCTGGACGCCCACGCGATCGAGCTCCACGCCGCCGGCGGCTCGCTGTCGATGGCCCTGCGCGGCCTCGGCCGCGGCGCGCGGCTACGCAGCCCAGCCGCATTCGCCGCCAGTGCACACGCCAACCGCGTCACCTACGCCGGCGCCGGCCTCGCCCAGTGGTACGCCGCCGGTCCGCTCGGCCTCGAGCAGGGCTTCACGCTCGCCCGCCGGCCCGCCGGCGGCGCCGCGCCGCTGACGTTCGCCCTGGCCCTCGGCGGCTCCCTGCACGCCGTCAAAGCCGGCTCCGAAGTGCGCTTCCTCACCTCCACCGGCAAGCTCGCCCTGCGCTACGGCGGCCTCTCGGCCACCGACGCCCGCGGCCACCACCTGCCGGTGAGCATGCAGCTGCGCGGCCAGCGGCTGCTCGTGCACGTCTCCGATCGCGGCGCCCGCTACCCGCTGCACATCGACCCGCTGATCCAGCAGGGCGAAAAGATCACCGCCTCGGGCGAGGAAGGCGAAGGCGGCTTCGGCTTCAGCGTCGCCCTCTCCGCCGACGGCGACACCGCCATCGTGGGCGCGCCCGCCGAAGCAGGCTACGTCGGCTCGGCATGGGTGTTCACCCGCACCGGCTCCACCTGGACCCAGCAGGGCGGCAAGCTCACCGGCGCCGAAGAGAGCGGCCCGGGCGAGTTCGGCTACAGCGTGGCTCTCTCCAGCGACGGCGACACCGCTCTCGTCAGCGGCGCCGGCGACGCCGGCGGCACCGGCGCCGTGTGGGTCTTCACCCGCACCGGCACGAGCTGGAGCCAGCAGGGCGAAAAGCTCACCGGCGGCGGCGAGAGCGGCAAAGGCGACTTCGGCTTCCACGTGGCCCTCTCCAGCGACGGCGACACCGCCCTGATCGGCGGCGTCTCCGACGACAATCTGGTCGGCGCCGCCTGGGTGTTCACGCGCGCGGGCACGAGCTGGAGCCAGCAGGGCGAAAAGCTCACCGGCGAAGAAGAGAGCGGCGAAGGCGAGTTCGGCTACAGCGTGGCTCTCTCCGGCGACGGCCGCACGGCGCTGATCGGCGGCCCCACCGACAACGGCGGCGTGGGCGCCGCGTGGGCCTTCACCCGCGCCGGCGGCGGCTGGAGCGAGCAGGGCGAAAAGCTCACCGGCGCCGAAGAGAGCGGCGCGGGCGAATTCGGCTTCAGCGAGGCCCTCTCCAGCGACGGCGACAGCGCGCTGATCGGCGGCGCCGGTGACGAAGGCAGCGTCGGCGCCGCCTGGCTGTTCACCCGCTCCGGCGGCGGCTTCAGCCAGCAGGGCGAAAAGCTGCGCGGCGGCGAAGAGAGCGGCAACGGCCAGTACGGCTTCGACGTCGCCCTCTCCAGCGACGGTGAAACGGGCGTCGTGAGCGGCCCCAACGACAACCACGCCGTGGGCGCCGCCTGGTTCCTCAGCAGCGAGCCCCACGGCGGCCTGATCCTGAGCGGCTACTGCGAAAGCCTCGGCTACCACGGCTACGAAGGCGGCTCGCCGGTGATCCTGCTCAAGGGCGAAGTCGCCGGCCCGGACTATGCCTATGAAAACTGGGCCTGCCAGAACGAAGCGGGCGAAACGGCCACGATCGCCGCCACCGGCCCCGCGCCGAGCATGGACGACGCCTGCCAGCACGAAAACCCGGGGCTCTCGACCTACGCGCTCGCGGGCGACGAAAACAACGCCTTCAGCTGGGCCTGCTACCTGATCCCGCCCAAAGTGAGCTCCATCGAACCCGCCTCCGGGCTCGCCAGCGGCGGCACGGAAGTGACGATCAAGGGGTCCGGCTTCGTCGAAGGGGCGAGCGTGAACATCGGCGGCGAAGCCCAGGAAGTGCACGTGCTCTCGGAAACGGAAATCACCGCCACCACGCCCGCCAGCGAAGCGGGCGGCTATGAAGTGGTCGTCGCCGACGGCAACGGCACCTCGAGCGCCGGCCCCACCTACACGTACACCGAACCGGTCACCGTCACCAGCCTCGAACCGGGCAGCGGCGAACGCGCCGGCGGCAACGAAGTGACGATCCACGGCAGCGGCTTCGCGCCCGGCGCCAGCGTGTCCTTCGGCGGCAGCCCCGGCACCGAAGTCGACGTGAGCTCCTCCACCACGCTCACCGCCCTCGCGCCGTCGGGCACCGGCACCGTGAACGTGAGGGTGACCGTCGGCGGGGAAACCTCGCCCGAAACGTTCTCCGATCGCTACTCCTACGTGCCCTCCGGACAGCTCGGCGGGATCGACCTGGCCGGCTACTGCCAGTCACTCGGCTACCCGGGTGTGACCCTCGTGAAGCCCAACTTCGAGGGCGAAGCCGGGGATGCGTATGAAAACTGGGCCTGCCAGGAAAGCGGCGGCCACACGGTCATCATCGCCACCTCCGGGCCGCCCCCGAGCTTCGAAAACGCCTGCGTCGCGCTCTATCACGTCGCCGCCTACGGCTATCCGGCCGACGAAGAGAACGCCGACAGCTGGGCCTGCTACCGCTCCGCCCAGCCGGTCACCGTCGAATCGATCGCCCCCTCCTCCGGTCCCACCGGCGGCGGCCAGGAGGTCACGATCAAAGGCACCGGCTTCGTGGAAGGCGCCAAGGTCAAGCTCGGCAAAACGGGCTTGAAGTCGGTGCGGGTGGTCTCCGAAACCGAAATCAAAGGCAGGACCGCCGCGGGCGAAGCGGGCGCCCACGAAGTGAGCGTCAAAGACGAAAAGGGCACCTCCAGCGCCGGCCCCGCCTACACCTACGCGACCGGTCCCGCCCTGCCGATCGTCAAGAGCGTGAAGGCCTCCTCCGGCCCGAGCGGCGGCGGCCAGGTGGTGACGATCAAGGGCTCCGGCTTCCTGGCCCCCGCGACCGTGCACATCGGCAGCGAAGCGGCCGAAGTGACCGTCCTCTCCGAAACCGAACTCGAAGCCCGCACCGTCGCCACCGCCCCCGGTGAAGACGAAGTGCTCGTGAGCGACGCCAACGGCGTCTCCAGCGGCGGCCCCGCCTACACCTACGTGTCCGCGCCGGCGCTGCCGATCGTCCGCAGCGTGAGCCCCGCCGGCGGTCCCACCGGCGGCGGCCAGCTGGTGACGATCAAAGGCTCCGGCTTCCAGGCCGGCGCCAAAGTCAAGATCGGCAAGAGCGCCGGCGCCGTGGACGTGATCTCCGAAACCGAAATCGAGGCCCGCACCGCGGCCGGCGAAGCGGGCGCCGACGAAGTGCAGGTCAGCGACGAAAACGGCCGCTCGATGGGCGGGCCCTCCTACACCTACACCGCCGGTCCCGCCGTCCCGATCGTCAAGAGCGTCAGCCCCAGCTCCGGCTCCCACACCGGCGGCCAGCTGGTGAAGATCAAGGGCTCGGGCTTCGTGGCCGGCTCGAAAGTGAAGATCGGCAGCGAAGCCGCCGAAGTGCAGGTGCTCTCAGAAGGCGAAATCAAGGCCAGGACCACCGCCACCGCCGCCGGCGAAGACGAAGTCGTGGTGACCAACGCCAACGGCACCTCCTCGCTCGGCCCCCTCTACACGTACCTGTAGCCGCTTCAGCTCTCCTCCGCTGAGATCTCCCGCAGCCGGTGGTCGTCCACGTCGTAGACGAACCCCCGCACGTGGTCCCGGTGCGGTAGGAACGCCGAGCGCCGCACCCGCAGGATCGACTGGCGCACGTCTCCCTCCACGTCCTGGAAGGACTCGATCGCGAACGCCGGCGCCACCCCCGTCGCCTCTTGCAGCTCCTCTCGGAAGGAGTCGTCGGTGATCGTCTGCATGCCGCAGTTGGTGTGGTGGATCAGCATCACCTCCCGTGTGCCCAAACGCCGCTGCGAGATCGCCAGCGAGCGGATCACGTCGTCGGTCACCACCCCACCGGCGTTCCGCAGCACGTGCGCCTCGCCGTGTCCCAGTCCGAGCGCCGCGAACACGTCCAAACGCGAGTCCATGCAGGTGACGATCGCCAGCTGTCGCCGGGGCCGCACGTCGAGATGGCGCTCGGGCAGGGAGTCCGCGAAAGCGCGGTTGTTGGCCAGCAGCTCCTCGATCGTGTCCATCTTGCCGCCACCCTACAGGGGCGACCTCAGGCCTTCGCCCCCGCCTGCGGGTCCAGCCGCGACATGGTGACCGCCGCCGCCAGCTCCGAGGACGTGCCACCGAGATACAGGCCCTTCACGGGCGCCACATCCGCGTAGAAGCGCCCGTGCCCGATCTTCACGTGCGTCTCTCCCGCCAGCCGCTGGTTGGTGGGGTCCGCCCCCACCCACACCGGCTCCCCGTGCCCGTCCGTGGCCGGCAGCAGCGCCTCCAGCCACGCGTGCGTGTCCACCTCCAGCGAGTCCGCCCCCCCGTCCTCCGGCGCCGCCCACAGGTATCCCGACACGTACCTCGCCCCGATCCCCGCCCGTCGCAGCAGGATCAGCGCCAGGTGCACGAAGTCCTGGCACACCCCCGCCCCCACTTCCAGCAGATGCGCCACACTCGAGCCGACATACGTTGCCCCCGGCCGGTATTCGAAGCGTTCCGGGATCAGCCCACACAGCCGTTCCAGCGCCTGCAGCGGCTGCTCTCCCCGCACCTCCTCCTCGAGCTCATCCAGGCCCGCCACCGCCGGCTGATCCTGCCAGGGCAGCGCGAACTCGCCCGCCGCGTCCAGGTAGGAGGCCGTCGTGAGGCTCTCCCATGAGCCCGCCTGCGGCCGCGCCGGCTCGGATGTCACCACCCGCGTGCGCACGTCGATCGTGAGCTCCTCGTGGCTCGTCGGGATGCCGAACTCCAGCACCTCCGTGCCGAAGTAGTCCAGATGCCGGCTCACCCGCGCCTCCGGCTCGATCCGCGTGTGGAACTCATCGCATCGTTGCGAGGACGTCGTCGCCGGCTTCACCCGCAGGGCGTTGAGGTTGTCCGTCACCGGACTTCCGTACCGGTACTCCGTCAGGTAGCGAATCGCGAAGTGCATCTCCTGGCTCCTTACCCCCGCGCTCCGACGACAGCCGCCCGCGCCACCCCGCCCGCGACCCCACCCGCGAACGGCCTTCCCGTTCCCGCCGGCGCCGCCCCCGCGAAGTACCGCTCCGCCACGTCCTGGTCGATTCGCGCCAGCTCCTCCTGTGTGCGCTCGCAGATCCCCGTCAGCTCAGCCCCGTCCGGCAGCGCCCGCCGCTGGAAGTCCAAATCCGCCGCCAGCCGGCTCACCCGCAGCACCGGCTTGGAGTTCCGCGGTCCCGCATCCGCCGCCGTGAACGCCTCGTGCAGCGAGTCCACACACGCCGCCACCGAGTCCGGGTACGCCCGCTCGAAGATCAGGAACCGCGCCACCGGCTGCGCATTCGGCGGCGCCGTCACCGCCCGCAGGTAGGCGGGGAAGCCGCCCACCGCCTGCAGCAGGATCAGCGCGTAGCCGTCCGCCGGCGACCGCTCCTCCTTCCCCGATCGTCCCGGCGCCAGGGCTATCCGCAGCATCCGCAGCACCATGTCCGAGATCTCGATCAGCCCCCCCGCGTCCAGGAAGCACTTCGCTTCGTCTCGCAACATCGACCGGTTGGCGATCCCCCAGATCAGCGCCGTCCGCTGCTTGAGGTACTGCGACGCCAGGTACGGCCCCGCCGGCGCCCCCCAGCCCACGTCCTCCCCTTCCCGCAGTTTCAGCGTCGTCGTGTTGATCGCCTCCCACATCTCCGCGCTGATCACATCCCGCACCGTCCGCGCCCCTTCTCGCGCTCGCTCGATCGACGCCACCATCGAGCCCGGCTGGCGCCCGTCCAGCGTCAGGCCCATCAGCGGCTCTCCACCCCCGTGTCCCAGCATCGCCCCGAGCCCCCCAGCCCCGAAGCTCACGCTCGGCCGCGTTTCCGAGTTGCCCTGCAGCTCCGACTGGAACACCGCCTCCACCGCCCGCGCCGTGAACTCCGCCCGCGCGAGGTTGCGCCCCAGCCAGTAGAGCTCGTGCGCGATCCGTGCCAGCATCAGCCGCCCTCCTGTTGCTGTTGTTGCTGCTGCTGCTGCTGGCCGGTCCACTCACCGTAGCGCAGGTCCGGCAGCGCCGGCGGCTGCGTGTCCGCGACGGGAAACCCACTCATCCCCGCCCGGTCCGCGTCGTCCCCGTCCTCCAGCACCCATGTGTCCTTCGAGCCCCCTCCCCGCGAGGAGTTCACGATCATCGACCCCTCCTCCAACGCCACCCGCGTGAGGCCCCCCGGAACGATGTCGATCCGCTCCCCGAACACGGCGAACGGTCGCAGGTCCACGTGTCGCGGCTGCAGATCCCCGTTCGGACCCACCGTCGGCACCGTCGAGAGGTGCACCAGCTCCTGCGCTATCCACCGCTCCGGGTGCGCTTCGATCGCCCGCCCGAGCCCCACCAGCTCCGCCTCGCTGGCGTGCGCTCCGATCGTCACCCCCCGCCCTCCCGACTCGTCCGTGGGCTTCATCACCAGCTCGTCCAGATGCTCGAGCACGTGCTCCCGCTCCTCGGGGTCCGCCAGCAGGTACGTCCTCACGTTCTCCAGGATCGGCTCCTCGCCGAGGTAGAAGCGGATCATCTCCGGCACGAACCGGTAGATCGCCTTGTCGTCCGCCACCCCTGTCCCGAACGCGTTCGCGATCGCCACGCTCCCCGCCCGGTAGGCCCTTACCAGCCCCGGCACCCCCAGCAGCGAGTCCGGCCTGAACTCCAGCGGGTCCACGAACCCGTCGTCGATCCGCCTGTACACCGCGTGCACCCGCTCCAGCCCTCGGGTGGTGCGCATGTAGAGCACGTCGTCCCTCACCACCAGGTCCGACGCCTCCACCAGCTCAACCCCCATCTGCCGCGCCAGGAACGCGTGCTCGAAGTACGCCGAGTTCGCCGGCCCCGGCGTCCACACCACCACCGTCGCCTCGCTCTCCGCCGACGGCGCCACCGACCGCAGCGCACGCAGCAGCAGCTGCGGGTAGTGGTCCACCCGCCGCACCCGGTAGGACGCGAACAGCTCCGGCACTAGCCGCGCCATCGCCGCCCGGTTCTCCAGCATGTAGGAGATCCCCGACGGGATCCTCACGTTGTCCTCGATCACCTTCCACGACCCGTCGCTGTGCCGCACCAGGTCGCACCCCGCCACGTGCGTGTAGACCCCGCCCGGCGGCCGGATCCCGTGCACCGCCCTGGCGAAGTGCGAGCACGCCGCCACCAGCCGCCACGGCACGATCCCCTCCCGCACGATCTCCCGCCCGTGGTACACGTCGTCCACGAAGTGGTTCAGCGCCCTGATCCGCTGCGCCAGCCCCCGCTTGATCGCTCGCCATTCCTCTCCCGCGATCACCCGCGGCACGAGGTCCAGCGGGAACGGCCGCTCCCCCGAGATCCCGCTTCCCGCCGCGCTCTCGCCGCTGGTCTCGAACGTGATCCCCTGCTGCATGAACACCGCGTCCCGCCGCCTTCCCGCCTCCGCCAGCCCCTCCCTCCCGAGCTGTCCCAGCTCCCCGATCAGCGCCAGCGCCACCTCCCGTGGCGACCCGTCCGGCTCGAACAGCTCATCCAGGAACGGCGCTCGCGGCCGGTACCCCCCGACCTCCGGCCCTCCTCCCGCTTCCCCCGAGGTTCCGGCGTCGGCGTCCGCGGACATGAAGATCCCACTGTTCACCGGGGAATTCTCTCCCGTCCCTCCGCCACCCGCATTCGACCGTTGCCCCAAATCGGCAACCCTGGGGCTGTCGCCTGTCCAATCCCCGCTTCCTGTGCCGAGGCGAGGCGGGGGGGCGAGGAAGCTCTCGAAAAGCGGCCCCCGCGTGCGCCCGCGCGCGGGCAGGCCCTCAGAGATCGATCGCCGACCCCTCCACCGCCACCCTCACCAGCGGATCCTCACTCGCCAGCCTCTCCCCGAGCGCGTCCAGCTCCGCGTCCGTACGGTTCGGCCGGTGGTGGAAGAGCACCACCTCGCCCACCCCTCCTCGCCGCCCCAGCTCCACCGCGTAGTCCGCCACCGAGTGCCCGTACGCCGCTTCCGCCTCCTGCTCCGCCGGCAGCAGCTGCGCGTCGTGCACCAGCACATCCGCTCCCTCCACCAGCTCCATCGCCGCCGGGTGGTAGGCCCCGAAGCCGTCTTCGCCGGCGCCCACCATCGTGGGGCAGTGGTCCGGCAGGTACGCCAGCGTCGAACCTCCCGCCGCGATCCGGTAGCCGAACGTCCGTCCTCCCTTGTGCGGGATCTCACGCGCCAGCACCGCGAAGCCCTCGATCTCCCGTTCCCCCGCCTCGATCGTCCCGAACGTCCAATTCCCCCGCAGCTGCGTGGGTTCGATGGGGAAGAACGGCGGCGACATCACCTGCCCGATCGTCTCGCTCGCCACCCTCCCGTTGCCCTGGTCCGGGATCAACATCCTCGTCCGTCCGTCCTCCCGGTCCGCCCCCGAGAAGAACGGCAGCCCTAAGAGGTGATCCCAGTGCAGGTGGCTGAGCATGATCGTCCCCCTGAACCCCTCCCCCTCGAGCAGTCCCGTCACCCGCTGGATCCCCGACCCCGCGTCCAGCACCAGCGTCGGCCGTTCCCCGCCCTCGTGCGCCACCGCCACGCACGACGTCTGCCCGCCATAGCGCACGAAGTCGACACCAGGCGCCGGGGTGGACCCCCGCACGCCGCAGAAATGGATCCTCAAGTCTCCTCAGCTCCGGTCAGGCCGCGTCCTGCGGTGATCCTTCGAGAGCTCCTGCAGCGCCCCCCGGTCGAGCTTGCCCGCCTCCACCGCCGCCACCCGGCAGGGCGTGACCGCCACCAGCGTCGACGTCCGCTTGCCTGCCTCCAGATGCGCCCGCTCGCCCAGCAGCGCCCCCGGTCCGTACTCCGCCAGCCGCACACCGTCCTCCTCTACCCGCAACACCCCGTCCAGCACCAGGAAAACCTCCGAGCCTTCCTCTCCCTGCTCCACCAGCGTCTTGCCCGCCTTCAGCTTCCTGATCGACGGCTTGTGCCCTTTCATGATCTGCGCCGACAGCGACCGCTCCAGCGCCGTCTCCACCGCCGTCACCAGCGCCTTGGAGTCCGTGTCTCCCCACGGCGTGTGCCGCCCGAAGGACTTCCGGTACCAGTCCTTGAAGTCCGCCAGCCCCGACTTGTGCGTGAGCTTCCCCTCGTGGTCATAGATCCAGTGCCTGGGGAACCTGCTCGCCCCAGTCACCTCCCCCTTCGCCCGCCCGTCCCCGTACAACGTCAGCGACAGCGTCGTCCACACCAGCGGCGCCTGCCACTGCACGAACGGCTTGCGTCTCACCCGTCGCGGCGCCGGCACGCCCGTCCGGCCTCCCGCCGTCTGCGTAAACCGCACCCATCCGTTCCCCTTTTCCGGCTTCTTGGCGATGTCCGGCAGCCCGATCGCCTCGAACGTCCGCGACACCGGCCCCACCTTCACCGACGTGCTCCCCATCAGCCCGCCGCCGCCCTGCCCGAAGCCCGTGATCTTCCCCGCCCCGTTCACCTCGATCCAGCCCTCCAGCACGTTCGCGAACCGGAACCTGTCCTGCGCCCTCAGCTCCTCCAGGTCCTCGATCGCTTCCGGCGGCACCTCGTCGTAGTGCGCCAGCCCCGCCTCGAACGCAAGCTTCGTCGAGCCCTCCACCGCCTCCGACGGGATCCACGACAGCGACGTGACCGAGCTCCGGTGGCGCATCGCCGCGCATTATGTGCCAATTGCCTCCTGCTGTAAAGCCGGCCGGCTCCCGCGCCGCCCATATGCTTGCCCTCCATGGATTACGACGCCCTCATCGTCGGCTCCGGCCCCAACGGTCTCGCCGCCGCCATCGAGCTCGCCGCCGCCGGCCTCTCCGTGCTCGTCCTGGAGGCCGCCCCCCGCCCCGGCGGCGCCGTCCTCACCGAGGAGCTCACCCTCCCCGGCTTTCGCCACGACACCTTCTCCTCCGTCTACCCCGCCGCCGCCGCCTCCCCCGTGTTCGCCGCCCTGCCCCTGCAGCGCCACGGCCTGCGCTGGGTCCATCCCCCCGTCTGCCTCGCCCACCCCATCCCCGACGGCCGCGCCGTGGCCCTCCACCGCGACCTCCAGTCCACCATCCAGAGCCTCGACTCCATCCGACCCGGCGACGGCGAGCGCTGGCGGGCCTTCGCCGCTCCCCTCCTCGACCACTTCGACGCTCTCCGCTCCACCATGCTCGCCGGCTTTCCTCCCGTTCGCGGACCAGCCCGCCTGGCCCTTGGCCTCGGCCCCGCCCGCCTGCTCGACTTCGCCCGCCTGCTCTTCACCTCTGTCCAGTCCCTCGCCGAGCGCCTCTTCGAGGGCGAACCCTCCCGCGCCTGGCTCTACGGCTCCGCCATGCACTCCGACGTCCCCATCCCCGGCCCCGGCTCCGCCATCGCCGGCGCCTACCTCAACCTCCTCGGCCACGCCGCCGGCTGGCCCAGCCCCGAGGGCGGCGCCGGCGCCCTCGCCGACGCTCTCATCGCCCATCTCCGCGACCTCGGCGGCGCCCTGCGCACCGACGCCGAGGTCGTCCGCGTCCTCACCCCCCGTCGCCGTGCCGTCGCCGTCGAGCTGCGCGGCGGCGAGACCATCTCCGCTCCCCTCGTCCTCGCCGACGTCATGCCCGCCGCCCTCGCCCGCCTCGCCGGCCACTCCCTGCCCGCCCTCTATGCCCGCGCCCTGCGCCGCTATCGCCACGGACCACCCACCATCAAGCTCGACTGGGCCCTCTCCGGCCCCATCCCCTGGACCGCCCCCGAGGCCCGCCAGGCCGGCACCGTCCACGTCGGCGGCGACGCCCAGGAGCTCATCGCCGCCACCGCCCAGGCCCGCATCTCCCTTCCCGATCGCCCCTTCCTGCTCCTCGGCCAGCAGTCACTCGCCGACCCCACCCGCGCTCCCGCCGGACGCCACACCGCCTGGGCCTACACCCACGTCCCCCATGGTGTTCCCTGGGACGCGGAGCGCGACCGCCACATCGACCGCATGGAGGCCCAGGTCGAGCGCTTCGCCCCCGGCTTTCGCGATCTCATCCTCGCCCGCCACGTCCTCGATCCCGCCGAGCTGCAGCACCGCAACCCCAACCTCGTGGGCGGCGACGTCGGCGGCGGCTCCTACACCCTCTCCCAGGTCCTCTTCCGCCCCGTTCCCTCTCCCGCCCCCTACCGCACTCCCCTCGCCGGCCTCTACATCTGCTCCGCCGCGACCTTCCCCGGCGGCGCCGTCCACGGCGTCCCCGGCCACGCCGCCGCCCGCCTCGCCCTCGCCGAGCGCCGCCTCAGGCGCTGGTCTCGGGACTGAGGCGCTTTCCATCCACCTTCAGCTTTCCCGCCGCGATCGTCCACACCGGCAGCTTCGCCGTCCTTCCGCGCACCTCGAACTCCCCCACCAGCATCAGCCCCTCCGGCCTCGCCTTCAACCGCTGTTGCGTGGAGTCCGCCATGAACAGCATGTGCCCGCTTCCCTTCGTCATCCCCTCCAGCCGCGACGCCGTGTTGGTGGTGTCCCCGATCGCCGTGTACTCGACCCGCTGCTCCGACCCGACGTTCCCCGCCATCACCGGACCGCTGTTGAGCCCCACCCCCATCGCGAAGCTGTGCTCGAACCCCTGCTCCGCCAGCCACCCGTTGAAGCGATCCAGCCGCGTCCCGATCATCTCCTGCGCCGCCACGATCGCCCGGTCCGCGTGGTCCGATTGCTCGATCGGCGCCCCGAACACCGCCATGATCCCGTCTCCCATGTAGGCGATCAGCGTCCCACCCGCGTCCAGGATCGCCTCCGTCATCTCGTTGAGGTAGTGGTTCACCACGTCGATCACCAGCCCCGCCGGCTGGCTCTCGGAGAAGCTCGTGAAGCCCCTCAGATCCGAGAACAGCACCGTGCAGTCGCATTCCACCCCGCCCAGCCGCAGGTTCTCGTTGGCGCTCTCCAGCACCTGGTCCACCACGCTCGCCGGCACGAACCGCGAGAACACGTACCTCACCCGCTCCCGCTCGATCGTCTCGTCCATGTACAGCACCGCCAGCGTCCCCAGCGTCCCCACCGCAAGCGCCAGCAGCGGGTACACGAACGCCACGATCCAACCGTGCTGGAAGGCCACCTGCACCGCCACCGTGAACACCACCGCCAGCACCGCCGCCTCGAGCATCGCCCGCCACCGCGCCAGCCGCAGGCTCCCCAGCGGCGCCGCCACCCCCAGCAGCACGATCAGCAGCACGTCCACCCACCCGGCGGCCTCTCTCAGCGGCGCCCCCCGCAGCAGCGAGCTGGTGGCGTTCGCCCAGATCTCCGGCCCCGACATCACCTCCGAGCCGCTCGTCGCCGTCGTGTGCAGGTCCTGCAGCACCGAAGCCGACGCACCCACGATCACGATCTTGTTCGCGAACGCCCCCTTGGGGAATTCACCTTTGAGCACCTTCGAGTAGGAATAGGAGGGGATCGTCCCCGGCGGACCCGCGTAGTCGATCGGCAGCGTGCCGCTCTCGAACAGCTTTGGGGACACCGCATGGCCGCTCGCCACTTCCGCCGTCACCACCCCGAAGGACGGTAGCCCGCTGAACTGGTAGGCGAAGCGCCTCACCGACCCGTCCGAGTCCGTCGTGAGGATCGCCGCCCCCACCCGTATCCCCAGTTCACGCCGCAGCTCTTCGCTTTCCCCCAGCACCTGGTTCCTGCCCCCAGGCCCCACTTCCGTGGCCGCCAGCACCGTTTTCCCGTGCGCCCTTTCCAGCGCTTCCGCCAGCGCCTCGTCGTCCGCCGGGTCCGTGGGGTGGGTGAATTCGATGTCCAGCGCGATCGTCTTCGCGCCTCCCTCCCGCAGCCGGTCGATCACCTTCGCGTCATACCGCCGCGGGAACGGGAACTCCGACTCGTAGTGATCCTTCAGCAGTTCCTGGAAGGTCGCATCGTCGATCTGCACCAGCACGATGTCCTTCGGCGCCGGCCTCGCTCCCCGGATCGAGAACCGCGCGTCGATGCTCTGCAGTTCCGGCTTTTTCAGCAGGTGCGTGCCGTACGCCGCCACCCCCGCCGCCGCCGCCAGCACCGCCACCCCCACCAGCAGCGTCGTCTTGCGACGCCACGCCGCCCGCCTCACCGCCCGTGCTCCTCGTCGCCGTCCATCGCTCTTCGCTGATGCTACGCGCCGGCACAGGTCTTTGACAACGCAACCAACCCTCATTACCCTCTTCTTGGAGAGGAAAACATGCGATCGTCCAGAGCCCTCACAGCGCCACGCGTGCTCGCCGCGGTCGCCTTGGCCGTCCTCGCCGCACTGGCGCTCGCCCAGGGCGTGGCGTCCGCCGGCCGCTCCCACACCGCCCTGCCTCTCACCGGCGCCCATCCCCTCGCCACCCCCGCGCCGGACGCCGGAGAAACGCTCATGGGGCAGGAAGGCGCCGAGAGCCGCTTCGCCACCTCCGTGGCGGTCTCAGCCGACGCCACCACCGCCATCGTCGGCACCCCCAGCGCCGACTCCAACCGCGGCGCCGTGACCCTCTACCTCCGCTCCGGCACCACCTGGCTGCCACAGACCGAACTCACCGGCGAACACCTCCCCAAGAAGGCCGGCGCCAGCCAGTGCGCCGAAGAAGCCGGCGAGGAAGCCGGCGAATGCGGCTTCGGCCGCTCTGTCGCCCTCTCCGCCGATGGCAACACCGCCATCGTGGGCGCCCCCCAGCAGAACGGCTACGAAGGCGCCGCCTGGGTCCTCGTCCGCTCCGGCGCCACCTGGACCGTGCAGGCCGAACTCACCGACGCCGAGCTCGGCAACTCCCACTTCGGCGTCTCCGTCGCCCTCTCCGCCGACGGCGACACCGCCCTCGTGGGCGCCCCCGCCGCGCACGCCGACCGCGGCGCCGCCGTGGTGTTCGCTCGCTCCGGCGACTCCTGGACGCCCCAGAGCTCCCCGCCTCTGGAAGTCGCCGCCGAGGAGGTCGGCGTCGGCCACTTCGGCCGCGCCGTCGCCCTCTCCGGCGACGGCAACACCGCTCTCGTGGGCGCTCCCGGCAACGCCGAAGGCGAGGGCGCCGCCTGGCTGTTCGAACGCACCGGCGAAGCCTGGTCAGAACCGTTCGAAGAACTCAACGTCAGCAAAGAAGGCGAGCAGGGCCCCGGCCGCTTCGGCGCCGCCGTCGCCCTCTCCGGCGATGGCCACACCGCTCTCGTCGGCGCCCACGAGAACGACGAAGGCACCGGCGCCGTCTGGACCTTCACCCGCACCGGCCTCTTCTTCGCCCCCACCGGCCAGGAGCTCGAAGGCGGCGAACCCTCCGCCGGCCTCGGCGCCGCCGTGGCCCTCTCCCCAGACGGCCACACCGGCCTCGTCGGCGCCCCCTACGCCGCCGGCGGCCGCGGCGCCGCCTGGGAGCTCACCCGCTCGGCCGCCACCTGGAGCGAAGCCCAGCTGTCCCCCTCCGGCGAGACCGGCAACGGTCGCACCGGCGCCGCCGTCGCCCTCTCCGGCCCTCCATCCGCCTTCCTCCTCGGCGCTCCCCGCGACAACCACCGCACGGGCGCCCTGTGGTCCTTCTTCGAACCGGAACCCGAACCCGAACCCGGACCCGGCGGCGGCGGGACGACCACCACCACCAGCACCACCGGCACCGAAACCACACCCACCACCCCCGTCACCCCCACCAACACCTCCACCGGCTCCGGCGGCTCCAGCGGCGCCGCCCACTCCGGTGCCCTGGCCCTCAACGCCGTCGGTCCTCCCGTGCTCGGCGTGAGCGGAAACATCGCTCCCCTCTCCGGCCACGTCTACGTCGAGCTCCCCGGCAGCAAGACCTTCGTGCCTCTCACCGGCCTGCGCCAGGTGCCCTTCGGCACCGTCGTGGACGCCACCCACGGCAAGGTCAAGGTCACCACCATGACCCCGAGCGGCCACACCCAGGTGATCGTCTTCTTCGCCGGCAGGTTCAAGCTCACCCAGAGCCGCAACGGCCTCGTGATCGCCAGCCTCACGGGCGGCAACTTCTCCGTCTGCCCCACCCGCCGCGAGCGCCTGCACATCGCCAGCCTCGCCTCGTCCTCGGCGGCCCTCGAAGGCTCTCCCGCCACCGCCGAAGCCTTCGCCGCCAGCGCCTCCCGCAAGCACGTCGTGCGCAAACTGTGGGCCGAAGGCCACGGCAAATACGAGACCAAGGGCAACTACGCAAGCGGCGCCGTCCAGGGCACCCGCTGGCTCACCGAGGATCTCTGCGAGGGCACCCTCATCCACGTCTCCACCGACCGCGTGCTCGTCGTCAACCTCGTCACACACCATCATCGCTCGGTGAAGGCCCCTCACAACTACCTCGCCAAGGCCCCCTAACGCATCTCAGAGGGCTCCCGTGCGCGTGCGCATGCCCCGCGTCTTCACCGACCCCGAGGGAGGCTCCGGCTCGGCGGCCGCCGCCGACGACGGCGAGCGCCTGATCTGAGCGGCCTCTCGACGCGGCGCTACCGGACCACCAGCCCGAACCGCGCCGTGTGGCTCTCCCCGGGCGCCAGCACCCGCAGGCCCTCTCCGCTGGCGAGCCCGTTGGCGGGCGCCGTCATCGGCTCGAAGCACACGAACCGCCCGCTCCGTGGCGCGTACACCTGCGCGAACCCATACCCCTCCCGCAGCTCCACGCTCAGCCGCCTCTCGCCCGCCGTCACCGCGAAGCTCGCCGTGGCCGAGACCCGGTCGAAGCCGTCGTCGAGCTCGTGCTCGGCCAGCAGGAAGCTCCGCGCTCCCTCCTCGTCGCCCGGCCCCGTCGGGATCTGGCGCTCGTCGAGTCGCAGCCGCCGCATCCCCGGCAGCTCCACCAGCCAGTCTTCGCGCGGTCCTTCCGGCGGCGCCAGATAGGGGTGAAAGCCGAACGCCACCGGCACCTCATCGGCGCCGCTCGCCCTCACCGTCACCGCGATCTCCAGCCGCCCCTCCGCCAGTCGCGCCTCATAGCGCGCCTCGTGATGGAAGGGGAAGGTCGCGAACCGCTCCGCGTGTGACTCGCTCCAGTCGAGCTCCGCCGCGAGCGAGCTCACGCCCTGTCGGGGTGGCGTTCGATCGGGCGGCTGGAGCGCCGGCCGAGATTGCAGCCGCCAGGCCATCCGCCCGCCGATCACCCCGTGGATCGCCAACCCGTTTCCGTCCACAGCCACGAGGCTCGCGTCGTGCGGGACCTCAACGCTCTTGCCCGCCGCCGTGTACCGAAAGCCCGCCAGCCGGTTCGCCCACGGGTACAGCAGCGGGATGCCCATCGTCTTGCCCCGCTCCCCATACGCCTCCAGGCCGGCGTTCCGCGCCAGCAGCTCCTGCCCGTGCAGGCGCAGCGAGCAGCAGATCATGCCCACCCCCGGCACGAACGTGGCGGCGAGCCCCGACTCCGCGTCCGCGAGCTCCACCGGTGAGAGATCGAGCTCGCTCAAGCCCCCGCCCTCACGTCCCGCGCGTCTCCTCCCACGCGCCCGTCCCGCCGCTCGGCGGGGGAGAGGTCAGCGGCGCTGAGCTGCCGCTCGTACGGCCCCCGCCCGCCCAGGCAGGTGGCACCGCAGCGGGCAGCCAGCGCGAGCCCCCGCTCGAGCTCCATGCCCGCCCCCAGCCCGTAGGTGAGGCCCGCCGCGAAGCTGTCCCCGCAGCCGTAGGAGTCCCCCGTGGTGGCCGGCGCCGGCGCCACCGGCCAGCTGCCCGTCGCGCCCTCCCGCGTGCTGTACACGCCGCCGCTCGCCCCCTCCGTGCGCACCACCGCCCGCGCCTGCCCTTCCACCTCGCTCGCCTCCCGGCGCTCGCTCGCGTCCCGCTCGCTCAGCACCAGCCCGTCGAGCTCCACCCCGTGACCGAGCGCGTCCTGGGCCCGGGGGCTTGCCACCAGCACTCGCGCCGCCCGCGCCGCCGCCAGCGCTCCGGCGTCTCCCGCCGTGAAGTACACCGCGTCCATCTCCCCCAGCGACTCCCAGGGAATGTCCCCGTCCGTGCTCAGCGGCTCGTGTCGCGGCCCCAGCGTGACGATCGTACGCTCCCCCCGCTCGTCCACCAGCGTGGTCGCCCGCCGCGTGGGCTCTCCCCGCCACGCCATCCACAGCTCCACCCCGAGCTCCGCCAGCCGCGTGGCAGCCCGCCGGCCGAGCTCGTCGTCGCCCAGCGCCGTCACCAGCACCGCCCCGCCCGCCAGCCGCGCCAGCTGCACCGCCGCCACCGCCCCGCCCCCCGCCGGCTCCTCGAAGGGGTCCCACGCGTGCACGATCTCCCCCGCCCGCGGCAGCTGGTGCAGGCGCGCGAAGTGCACCCACTCCACGTGTCCCACCACCGCCACCCGCATCCGTCTCACCGGCTGCCAGCCACAGGGCTCACCCGCAGCCCGTCGGCGTACAGCTCCCGCACCTCCACCTCGATCAGCTCTCCCGCCCGCGCCGCGTCCGCCGGCAGGTAGCAGCGGGTGTAGTCCGCCGTGTACCCCGAGCACTGGGTGTCCGCCACCTTGTCCACCAGCACCCGCTCGCTGCTCGCCAGCTTGGTCGTCCGGTGCCGCCGCGAGCAGAGCTCCGAGAAGCCCCGCAGCGCCCGCGAGCGCCGCTTCTTCTCCTGCGCCGTCACCCCCTCCCCGAGCGCCGCCGCCACCGTGCCCGGCCGGGCGGAGTAGGGGAAGGTGTGCACCTTGCTGATCTGACACCTCTCCACGAGCTCCACCGTGCGCTCGAACGCCGCCTCGTCCTCGTTCGGGAAGCCCACGATCACGTCCGTTGTGAGGTTCACCTCCGGCACCCCCGCCCGCAGCTCCTCGATCGCCTGCAGGTACTCCGCCGCGCTGTAGTGCCGCCCCATCGCCGCCAGCACCTCGTCGTCGCCGGACTGCATCGGCACGTGCAGGTGCGGGCACACCTTCTCCTCCTCCCGCAGCGCCCGCACCAGCGAGTCCTTCACGTGGATCACCTCCACCGAGGACAGACGCACCCGCTCCACCCCCGCCACCCGTGCCGCCGCCATCAGCAGCTCGCCGAGGTCCAGGCCGCTCTCGCCGTCGCGGTAGTCCCCCACGCTGATCCCCGTGAGCACGATCTCCGGCTGCCCGTTCTCCACCCGCCGCCTCACCTCCTGGAGCACCGCCTCCGCCGGCCGTGAGCGCGCGCCGCCCCGCACCGTGGGGATGATGCAGTAGGCGCAGTGGCAGTCGCACCCGTCCTGCACCTTCACGAACCCCCGCGTCCGTCCCCCCGCCCACAACCCCGCCGGCTCCTCCGCCGCCCGCGCGAGCTCCCGCCCGAGCACGTCGTGCTCGAGGTCCGCACAGCCCCCCAGCGTGCCCGCCATCGCCTGCGCCACCTCCTCCGCCGTCCCCACGAACGGCGCGATCGCCGGATCTATCTCCGCGAACTGCCGCGCGTCCCGGTTCACCGCACAGCCCCCCACGAACACCCGCCGGGCGCTCTGCAGCGAGCGCCTCACCGCCTGGCGCGACTTCGCCTCCGCCTCCCGCGTGATGCAGCACGTGTTGACCACGTGCAGCTCCGCCTCCTCCTGGCTCACCTCTTCGTGGCCCGCCGCCAGCAGCGCCCGCCGCGCCAGCATCACATCCGCCTGTGACACCTTGCAGCCCAGGAACTTCACCGCGAAGCGCATGGGGGAGAGGCTACCGGGCCGTCAAGAGCTCGATCTCAATAGCTCGATCTCACAATTGAGCCCCTTTACCTTCGGCCAATCTTGGTCTCCGCAGATGGCCAGATCGATGTCCTCATTGAGGTCGGCTGTGGCGAGGATGAGCGCGTCGGGCATCGGCAGGGACCTACGCGCGCCTCGTAGCCTCGCGGCGCGCGCGGCAATCGATTTGTCAACCGGTAGAAGGTCGGCGATGAACGCCTCGAAGAAGCCGTTCACGCTCTTCTCGGGATGGTGTCCGAGCGAAACGCCGGTCATGATCTCGGCGTAGCCGATCACCGATGCGACAAGCGGCCGATTTCCGACGATCTGTTCGAACCTCGCGACGGAGACGTCGTGCAACGCATCGTCGGCATCCAAGAAGCCCACGATGACCGTGGAGTCCAGCAGGATCAATCCCACTCCTGGCGAAGCCCCCGCACGGTGCGGCCGAGCTCGCCTCCGGTATGCAGGCAGCCGGCGTACTCCTTGACGAGATCGTCCAGACGCGCGATCAAGACGCGCCCCCGGCCTTGGGCCTCAACCCGTACCACGTCACCCTCACGCAAGCCAGCCTCACTGAAAGCTCCAATTGGGATCGTGATCTGGTGCTTGCTGGAGATTCGCGAGCGCCCCGCCCGCTTTGAATCCTTTACTTCAGTCGCCATAGGTAAAGAATAGAATAACATCCACAGTCGTTGCCTCAGGAGCGCTCACCGCGGCTCCGCGCACCTGCCTCGGCCAGAGCCTGCGCCTGCGCATACATCGATTCGATTCCCCGGATCCGCTCGAGCGGAGCCAGCGCCGGCCGGCGCTCCCGCCACGGGCGCGCCTCTTCGAGCTGGGCGGCGAGGCGGATCAGGGTGGCCTCCTGCCAGGGTCCGGCCACGAGCTGCACGCCGATCGGCACGTCCTGCTCGGTCCAGTGCAGCGGCACGCTCGCGGCGGGCAGGCCGGTGACGTTGCCAAAGGCGGTGAAGCACACGCTGCCCACCACCTCCGCCACCGGCTGGTCGGGGGCGGCGTGCTGGGTCGCGAGGATCGCCCCCGCGGGCGGCGGCTCGATCGCCGCCGTGGGCGTGAGCAGCACGTCGAAGTCCCGCCCCCAGCGCGCCACCTCCTGGCGGCTGATCAGCTCGAGGCGATGGCCCGCGAGCACATAGTCGTTGGCCGCCAGCTCGTCCCCGAGCCGGCGCTGGTGGGCGATGTGGGGCTCCACCCTGGCCCAGTCGATGTCCTCGTACTCGCCCAGGCCCGCCTGCGCCAGGACGATGAACGCCGGCGTGAGCTCCGCGGAGATGGTCGGCACCTCCACCTCCTGCACCGCGTGCCCGAGCTCCTCCAGCAGCGCCGCCGCCGAGCGCGCCGCAGCCGTGCACTCGCTCGCCGTGGGCATCCCCAGCGGCGCCTGCGCCATCAGTCCGATCCGCAGGTGGCCCGCCGGCGCGCCCACCTCCCGCGCGAACGGCCGCTCCGGCGCCGG
>DATJMB010000005.1:0-5806 GCA_035508995.1 Solirubrobacteraceae bacterium
CTGCTCGGGTACGCAGTAGACGAACATCTCCACCTTGTCGAACTGGTGCACCCGGAAGATGCCCCTGGTGTCCTTGCCGGCGGCGCCCGCCTCGCGGCGAAAGCATGGGGAGAAGCCGGCGTAGCACAGGGGCAGGCGGTCGGGGTCGAGGATCTCCTCGGCGTGGAGGGAGGCGAGGGGAACCTCGGAGGTGCCCACGAGGAAGAGGTCGTCGTCGGGCAGAGAGTAGATCTGCTGCTCGGTGTCGGGCAGGAAGCCGGTGCCATAGAGGGCCTGCTCACGGACCAGCACCGGGGGGATGACGGGGGTGAAGCCGTGATGACGAAGCTTCTCCAGCGCCCACCGCACGAGGGCGAGCTCCACGAACACGAGCTCCCCCAGCAGGTAGGCGAAGCGGGAGCCCGACAGGCGGGCGGCCCGGTCCATGTCTATCTCCTCACCCGCCAGCTGCAGGTGGTCGCGGACCTCGAAGTCGAAGCTCGGCACCTCCCCCACCGTCCGCACCAGCTCGTCCTGCGGGCCATCCGCGGCGGTGGGGTCGGGGAGGTTGGGCAGCGGCGCGAGGGCCTCCTGAAGCGCCCCTTCCACCTCACCCAGCTCCCGCTCGAGCTCCTTCGCCCGGCCCGCCACCTCCCGCATGGCGGCGATCTCCCGCTCCCGCTCATCCTGCCCGGCGGCCCCCCGAATGCGCGCATTCGCCTCGTTCTGAGCCGCCCGCAGACCCTCCAGCTCAGGCAGCAGAGCCCGCCGCCGGCCATCCAGCTCCACCACCCGCTCCAACCCAGCCACGGCGTCCTCACCACGACGAGCAAGAGCAGCACGAACCCCCTCCGGGTCCTGGCGGATGAGCTTGAGGTCGAGCACGAGGGGAGCCTATCCGTCCAGCGATCTAGTCAGCCAAGCAGGGCCGGACTTCGTCTCGACCGACTCCGCGAAGCGGCACGGTCGAGACGAACGTTCGAGCCCTGCGCTGCCGGGCTTATTTGGCGGACAGCGTGATGTTCGTCGAAGGCTCCTTCACAGCCTTCGACCCGGAGTAGTGAGCCAGGAATTCGGCGATGTCCTGGGCATCCTGGCCCACCACGATGTTCTCCGGCATGATCGCCCCCGAGAAGCCTCCGTTGCGGATCGCGAACAGCACCTGTTCCACGTTCTCCTTGCGGAAGTTGAAGTTGGGCCCGTTCGTCTTCACCCGGTCCTTGATGCTCGTGGCCGACCCCTCCGCGCCCACCACCGACAGCGTGTGGCAGCCCGAGCAGTGTTCGAGGAACAGCGCCGACCCCCGGTGGTAGGGGCTCGACTTGGGCACCTGGTTGCCCTGCGAGCCGCACGCCCCGAGGGCGACGGCCGCGATGAGCAGCGCTGCGGCGGCAAGAGACCTCATTGCGGTGGGCAATATATAGGCCCTGCCCATGAGACCCGTTCGGTCGGCGCATGCGCCGACCGCGGGCCCGCACATGTGCGGGCCCGGACCCCGCCACATGTGGCGGGGTCTCCCTGAGGAGAAGGCCCCGGTGGAGCTAGAAGCCGTGGGCCGTTCCCGCCGCCCGCAGGGCGAGGAAGACCACCACGAAGGCAGACAGGCACATGATGCCCATCTCTCGCGCCAGGATGGCGGCCACCACCGCGTGCTGGTCCGCCTGCGGGAGCTCTCCCACGGCCTGGGCGTCGGGGAGATCCCGGCGGTCGAGGATCGCCTGGGCGGAGGTCACCCGCAGCTGCTCCGCCACGAAGGACACCGCCAGGGGCAGCAGGGCGTAGAGGTAGAAGAGGTTGTCGCTGGAGTGCTTCCCGGCGAGCGCCAGGCAGCCCACCGCGATGGCGAACGCCAGCGCCGCGCCCTGGCCGATGCGCAACAGGACCCAGAAGGCTCGGCTGGCCCGTCCGGCATACCACCGCCAGGCTCCGTAGAGGCCTGCCACGGCGTTCAACGCCGCCACCACCAGGGCCCCCGCGACCACCGCTTCGGTCACGATTTCGAGCCGATCGTCACTATGTAACACATTGGCACAAGCGGTGATATAACAGCGCTCCGTGCTGCGAAGCTACCTGCCCGCGATCGTGTTCGTCCTCCTCGGCGGAGGAGTTGGGGTGGCGTTCGCGGTGCTGAACTCGGTGATCGGCCCCCGCCGTGCCACGCCCCAGAAGGACGACCCCTACGAGTGCGGCCTGCCGTCGGAGGTCAAGCAGGGGATGCGCTTCGGCATCAGCTTCTACCTGATCGCGATGCTCTTCATCCTGTTCGACATCGAGGTCGTGTTCCTCTATCCCATCGCCATCCAGCTCCGTGCCTACGGCGGCTACGCCCTCGCCGAGACGCTCACCTTCGTGGTGCTCCTGTTCGTGGCCTTCGCCTACGTGTGGCGCCGGGGGGCGTTGGAGTGGAGGTGAAACGCCAACGCCTGGCCCGCGCGGGCGCGCACGCGGGCGCGCGGGGAGCCGCTTCGGAGGACCTCCGGGTGAGCCACCTCAACGCCCACCAGCTCCTCCGGGGCGCCGAGCTGCAGGGCGCCAACCAGCCCAACCACCTGGAGGGAGAGGAGCTCGAAGAGTACGTCCACGAACGGGTCCTCACCACCACCCTCGACAAAACCGTCGCCTGGGCACGCTCCAACTCCTTCTTCCCCCTCGGCTTCGGCCTCGCGTGCTGTGCCATGGAGCAGTTCCAGGCCGCCGGCCCCCGCCTGGACATCGCCCGCTTCGGCTACGAGGCCTTCCGCGCCTCCCCCCGCCAGGCCGACCTGATCATCCTCGCCGGCCGCGTGTCCATCAAGATGGCCCCCATCGTCCGCCGCCTCTACGACCAGATGCTGGAGCCCAAGTGGGCCCTATCCATGGGCGCCTGCTGCAGCTCCATGGGGGTGTTCAACAACTACGCACTGGTCCCCGCCGACAAGTTCATGCCGATCGACGTCCACGTCCCCGGCTGCCCGCCACGCCCGGAGGCCCTCATGCACGGCATCCTGAAGCTGCGCAAGCTCGTCCAGGACGATCCCGACTCGGGCTGGCGCGAGCGCTACGCCGCGGTGGGCACCGAGGAGGCCCCCTGATGGGCCGCCCAACGCCAGATGCCTGACGCCACGGGACTCGAGCTGCTGGCACGCGAGCTGGGCGACGCGGCGCTCGACACCATCTACTTCCGCGGCCGTGCCACCCTCCTCGTGGAGCCCGCCCAGATCCGCTCCGTCCTCGAGGCCCTGCGCGCCAAGGGCTACGCCTTTCTGGCGAGCCTTCACGGCGCCGACCACTACCCCGAGGAGCCCCGCCTGGCCGTCCACTACGAGCTCCTGGACATGGCCCGCGTGGATCGCGTGACCGTGGTGGTGCGAGTGCCCGTCGAGAGCCCCCACGTGGACTCCGTCACCGCCGAATGGCCCACCGCCGACCACCAGGAGCGGGAGGTCTACGACATGTTCGGCGTCATCTTCCACGGCCACCCCGACCTGCGCCGCATCCTCATGCCCGAGGACTACGAGGGTCACCCCCAGCGCCGCGACTTCCCCGTGGGCGGCGAACCCGTGATCTTCACCCGCGACGAGCGCAAATGGCTCGAGCGCCGCGAGGGCGAGGCCGCCCCACGATGACCGCCGTGCCCACCCAGGACACCCCGCCGCCGGACGTCGGAGGTACCTCCGACGAAGCCACACACGAGCTCCTCACCCTCAACTTCGGCCCCCACCATCCCGCCACCCACGGTGTCCTGCGCCTGATGGTCACCCTCCAGGGCGAGGTCGTCCGCGATCTCAAACCGGTGATCGGCTACGTCCACACCGGCATCGAGAAGACCGCCGAGGACAAGTCCTACTGGAAGGTCATCCCGGTGGTGGAGCGCATGGACTACCTGTCCTACTACTTCAACGCCATGGCCTACGACGGCGCCGTGGAGACCCTCGTCGAGGTGGACGTCCCCCCGCGCGCCCAGTACCTGCGCATCATCCACCTGGAGCTCAACCGCATCGCCTCCCACCTCATCTGGCTCGGCACCTCCGTGCTGGACCTCGGCGCCACCTCCATCTTCCTGTACTGCCTGCGCGAGCGCGAGCTGATCCTGGACCTGTTCGAGATGTCCTCCGGCCAGCGCATGCACACCCGCTACTTCCAGGTCGGCGGTGTCGCCGAGGACATACCCGCCGGCTTCGAGGCCAAGCTGCGCGAGTTCCTGAAGATCATGCCCGAGCGCGTCGACGAGTACGGCGCCATCCTCAACGCCAACGAGATCGTCCTCCAGCGCCTGCGCGGCACCTGCCCGCTGGACGCCGACACCCTGCTCTCCCTCGGCGTCACCGGCCCCCTCCTGCGCGCCGCCGGCAACCCCTGGGACCTGCGCAAGGCCGCCCCCTACAGCTCCTACGACCATTTCGACTTCAAGATCCCCGTGGGCACCGTGGGCGACAACTACGACCGCTTCGCCGTCCGCCTCGCCGAGATCTACGAGTCCGTGAAGATCATCGCCCAGGCCCTAGACGGCCTCCCCGAGGGGCCCCACATCACCGACGATCGCAAGGTCGCCCTGCCGCCCCGTCACGAGCTCGCCACCTCGATGGAGGCCCTCATCCACCACTTCAAGCTCGTCACCGAGGGCTTTCGCGTGCCCCCCGGCGAGGTGTACTACCCGATCGAGTCCCCCCGCGGCGAGCTCGCCTGCTTCGTGCGCTCCGACGGCTCCTCCAAGCCCGCCCGCGTGCACATGCGCGACCCCTCCTTCGTCAACCTCCAGGCCCTCTCTCACATGTGCCGCGGCAGCTACGTCGCCGACATGATCGCCACCACCGCCATGCTCGATCCGATCTTGGGGGGCATCGACCGGTGAGCGTCGGGGCGGGTGAAGAGTTTCAAAACGGGGGCCCCGCGCGCGCGCGCGGGGGCGCGCGCGGGGGCTGGGATTCGGCGGCCGATCTCCAGAAGGACCCCGCCACCGTCCCCGACCCCGCCACCACTCCCGTCCCCGAGGAGCTGCGCCGGGAGATCGAAGGCCACATGGCCCTCTACCCCGACAGCCGCTCCGCCTCCCTGCCCGCCCTGGCAGCGGCCCAGCGCCTGCACGGCTGGTGCTCGCCCGAGGCCATCGAGCAGGTGGCCTGCGTGATGGGCCTCACCCCCGCCTACCTGGACGCAGTGGCCACCTTCTACGACATGCTCTACACCGAGCCCTTCTCCGCCGACGCCCACAGCGTCTACGTGTGCACCAACATCAGCTGCTCCCTCTGCGGCGCCGACGAGCTCTACGCCGCCATCCGCGAGGCTGCCGGCGAGGATCCGACCTTCAACGTCCGCGCCTTCGAGTGCCTCGGCGCCTGCGACATCGCCCCCATGGCCTCCGTGGACGGCGTCTACGTGGGCCCCCTCACAGTCGCCGACGTGCCCCAGCTGCTGGCGGACATCCGCGCCGGCCGTCCCGTGCTGCCCGGCAAGCAGCTCCTCGCGCGGCCGTGCGCCGACGCGCAGGCCACCGGCGCCGATGCGGAGGCGGGCACATGAGCGAGAAGCTCCTCTTCAAGGACATCGACGAGCCGGGCCTGAACACCCTCGAGGTCTACGAGCGTCGCGGCGGCTACGCCTCGCTGCGCAAGGCCCTCCAGATGACTCCCGAGGAGGTCCTCGCCCAGCTCGAAGCCTCCAACATCCGCGGCCGCGGCGGCGCCGGCTTCCAGATGGGCAAGAAGGTCTCCTTCCTGCCCAAGGGCGCGATCGAGAAGTTCCTCGTGTGCAATGCCGACGAGTCCGAGCCCGGCACCTTCAAGGATCGCGAACTGATGCAGAAGTGCCCCCACATGCTGATCGAGGGCATCGTCATCGCCGCCCGCGC
>DATJMB010000006.1:0-12728 GCA_035508995.1 Solirubrobacteraceae bacterium
TCAAACATGCGCCCGCGCCGACGGCAGTTCTTGCGAAAGCTCGCGCTGCGCCCGTCGAGCCAGGACTGAAACGTGCCCTGCAGTGCCACCGTCGGCGAGCCGTGGACGTGGTAGACGCGCGCGAACGGCCGTACCCGTCCCGGCCACTGCTCGCGCAGGGCCGCCAGCCAGCACGACTCCGGCGGCATGCCCTCCAGGGCCACGAGATCGGGACGTGGGGAGGCCCCGGCGAGCGCCCGCGCGAGGGCCCCCGCCACCTCCCACTCGCGCCCGCGCCGGGCGAGCGGCGCGAGTCGCGCCGCGAGCTCGATCCCCGGCAACCGGTAGTCGACCCGCGCCCAGCGGCGATCCTCGCGCACGTAGAAGGGCGCGATCCCGATCAGCGCCCCCCGCTCGCGCACGCACACCACCCGCGGCGCCGCATCCGCGGGGGCGAGGTGCTCGAGCCACGCGATCACCCAGTCGGGCGCCATCAGCGGCAGGCCGTCGGCGATCGCCAGCGCGTCCCACTGCTCACGCAGCTCGTGCAGCGCCGGCAGGTCGCAGATGATCTGCGTCTGCAGGTCCGTGGCGGCCATGCTAGGCGTGGCCTCCCGCGTGCCGGGCCACACTCGCCAGGGCGGGGCGGGCGCTGGCTGCCTCGCCCAGCACCGCGAGCGTCTGCGCCGCCACCTCTCGCCAGCCAAAGCTCGCCGCGTGGGCCAGCCCCCGCTCGATCAGCTCCGGCGGGCGCGCGATCGCCCGCTCGAGCGCCTCCCGCCAGGCGGCGGGGGTACGCTCACCCACCACGATCGCGCCCGGGCCGCTGATCTCCTCGAGCGCTCCGCCTCCGGCCGCGATCGCCACCGGGGTGGCGCACGCCATCGCCTCCAGCGGCGGCATCCCGAAGCCCTCGTACAGGGCGGGCGCCGCGTAGGCGTCCGCCGCGCGGTAGAGGTCGAGCAGTTCCGCGTCGCGCACCGGACCGAGCAGCGTGCAGGCGCCGCTCGCGCGCGCCGCCGCGGCGATCTCCTCGCCGCGAAAGCCCGGCATCCCGGCGAGCACCACGCGCCAGGCCGCGCCCTCGCGCGCCGCGAGCTCGGCGGCCGC
Source organism: Solirubrobacteraceae bacterium (assembly GCA_035508995.1). Classification (GTDB taxonomy): domain Bacteria; phylum Actinomycetota; class Thermoleophilia; order Solirubrobacterales; family Solirubrobacteraceae; genus Palsa-744. Next base: position 1,090 of record DATJMB010000006.1, read on the forward strand.
GATCAGCACGTCCAGCCCCTTGCGGGGCTCGAGCGCCCCCACGTGCAGCACGAACGGCGTCTCGATCCCCCACCGCGCCCGCGCCGCCGCCCGCGCCGCCCGCCGGTCGCCGGGCGTGAAGGCCTCGTCGACCCCCAGCCCCACCACGCGGATCTTCTCCCGCGGCACATCCCAGAGCTCGCTCAGATCCCGCGCCGTGGCCTGCGAGACCGCGATCACGCGCGTGGCGCGCGCGACGCTGCGCCGCACGCTGGTGCGAAACCCGTGCTCGTGCTCGGCGCTCTTGGTACCCGGCAGGCGCAGCATCGCGAGGTCGTGGATCGTGAGCACGCTGGCCACGGGGCTGCGGCGGGGCAGCACGCTCTCCGGCGCCCACAGCACATCCGCGCGCGCCCCGGTCAGCCACAGCGGCAGAAACACGTTGCGCCACAGCGAAGTGCCCTTCACCCGCATCCTCACCGGCGTCGCCCCCGGGATTTCCCGCACCGGCCGGGAGGTGTTGGCGAGCAGCCGGAGCTCCTCGCCCATGTCCACCAGCTCGCGCGCGATCCGGTCCAGGTACTTGGGGATGCCGCCCCACTTGCCCTCGAGCACATTTGCGTCGATCGCGATACGCATGGTCGGTTGAGCCGCCGGCCCAGCCGCGCGGCGACGCGACTCGGACGATAGCGCCGGGCCTGGCGGCAATCCGGGCGAGATCTCCCAGCGCGCCATGCGCCGGTCGAGGGCGAGACACCCTCGCCGCGAGCTCACTCGGGGCTGCGCATTCGCTCAAGTGCAGGTGGCGGGCCGCCGATGAAGAACTGATCGTAACGGGGCTACCCCGAGACGAAGCTTTAGACTTACAACCTGCTGTCGAGGATCGACGGCGTTCCGATCGCGCGCGCCCTCGACGTCTCTCGGCCGCATCGCCTACATGGACTCTCGCCAGCAATTCCGCACGATCTGGGCCTACCGCCGTTGGCTTGCCCTGTTCGTGGTGCTGACCGCGCTGGTCACCTACGTGCTCAGCAAGGGCCAGCCCCAGACCTTCAAGGCCACCGCCCTGGCCCAGCTCGTCTCCGCCGCCGAAGCCTCCGGCCAGGTGCTCGCGCCCGAAGAGCAGCAGACGATCACCAACAGCTACCTGCGTATCGCCCAGACACCCGGTGTTTACACCCTCGGCGCCCGCAACGTCGGCGGGCACGTCACGCCGAGCGAATTCGCCTCGCACGTGAGCGTCAACCCGGAGACCGACACCGCCGTGTTCGACGTCAGTGGCACGGCCGGCAGCGCCTCCCAGTCGGTCTCCTTCGCCAACGCCTACGCGAGCGCCTTCTCCACCTATGTGGAAGAACTGCAGACCCACCAGCGTCAGGCCGCCGTCAGCCGCCTGCAGCAGCAGATCAGCACCGCGGAAGCGGGCATCGCGGCCACCACCAGCACGGTGCGCGCGGACCAGCTGCGCGAACAGCTGCGCGTGCTCCAGACGAAGGTCAGCGAAACGGTCGCCGCGCCCTCGGATTCGGTGCGCGTGCTCGGCTCGGCGCCGCTGCCCGCGAGCCCCGTCTCGCCCCAGCCCAAACGCAACGCGATCCTTGCGCTGATCGCCTCGCTGATCCTCGGCTGCGGCGTGATCATCGCCTACTCGGCGCTCGCCGACCGCTACCGCGACTCCGACGAGGTGGCGGCGGACATCGGCCTCGCCCTGCTCGGCGAGGTGCCCCGCGCGGCGCTCTACGAGCAGGCGGCGATCGAGTCCTTCCGGAGATTGCGCACCGCGATGATCTTCGAGCTCACCGGCCGCCACGCCAAACGTCGCGGCGCCCGCGCCGCGAGCCGAGGCGCCGCCCCGGAGGCCAGCAACGGCAAGGCGGTGCAGCACTGCTCGACGGTGCTGATCACCGCCGCCGATCGCGGCGCCGGCAAGAGCTACACCACGGTCGGACTCTCGCGCTCGCTGGCCACCGACGGCTGGCGCACGGTGGCGGTGGACGGCGACCTGCGCAAGCCCACCCTGCACCATCAGCTCGGCCTGCGCCCCGGCCCGGGGCTGGCCGACGTGCTGGAGGAGCGCGAGGACCTCGAGCACGTGATGCAGCACGCCAGCGCGGGCTCGGGCGTCCAGGGCAACGAGTTCGACGTGATCGTCGCCGGCCCGCCGACGGTGGAGGCGACCGAGCTGCTGGCCTCCGCGCGCATGCGCGAGACGATGGGCTCGCTCACCGAGCGCTACGACTACGTCGTGCTGGACTCCTCGCCGGTGCTGCCGGTCGTCGATGCGGTCGTGCTGGCGCGCGGCGTGGACGGGGTGGTGGTCGTCGTCGACGCCCGCCGCAGCCGCCGCCGCGACGTGCGCCGCACGGTGCAGACGCTGCGGGCCACCGACGCCAACGTGCTCGGCTTCGTCTTCAACCGCGCCACCCAGAGCGCCCGCTACTACGGCTACGGCGAGCCCGGCCCCTCGGCCGAGGAGCGCGTGCGGCGTACCAGCGAGGCCGTGCGCTGAGCGAGCTGCCCGCAGCGCGCGCGGGGCTCACGGCCGGGCTGATCGCGCTCGCCGCCGCGCTCACGGGCCTGCTCCTGACCAAGCTGGCCGCCGGAAACCAGTCGGGAGCGCTGCTGCTCGCGCCGGTGGCGATCGTGGCGATCGTCTACCTCGCGCTGCGTCCGGCGCTGCTGCTGGCGCTGATCTTCTCGGTCACGATCCTGCTCGAGATCAGCAAGGGCGGGCCGGCGCCGTTCGCCTCCGACTACTACCACTCGGTGGGCAAAGGCCTCACGGTGATGAACCTGCTCGTGATGGTCCTGTTCGTCGGCGTGGCCCTCGAGCTCTATCGCCGGCGCCTCTCGCCGCGCTTCGCCGGGCCGCTCACGCCCGCGCTCTTGCTGCTGATCGCCGCCACGATCGGCGGCGCCGTCACCGCCCACTCCGCGGGCATCGCCACCAAAGACATCTTCGAGCCGATCGTCACGCTGGCGCCGCTGGTGGTGTTCCCGTTCATCGTCACCAACCTCGCCCGCGGCCGCCGCGACCTCGTGCCGCGGATGCTGCCGCTGATCGCCGTGCTCGCCGGCGTGAAGGCGCTCGTGGGCCTGTGGCTGGCCCTCTCCGGCCGCGGCAGCCTCGTCGACGGCCATTCCGCCACCTACATCGAACCGGCCGCCAACTGGCTGAACCTGCTGGTGATGCTCGGCATCCTCGCCGCGGCGATCCGGCGCATCCGCCTGCCGATGTGGGTGTGGGCGCTCGGCCCGCTGGCGTTCCTCGAGCTCGCCTTCTCCTACCGGCGCGGCTTCTGGCTCGGTGCGATCGCGGGGATCGCCGTCGTGGTGCTGCTCGCCAGCAGCCCCCGCGCGCGCCGCGTGGTGATCCCGGCGGTGGTGGTGGTCGGCCTGCTCGGGTGGTTCGCCCTCAGCAACCTCGGCGCCGGCGGCGCCCAGAGCACCAACCCGGTGCTCAAGCGCCTGAGCACGCTGCAGCCGAGCAAGCTCGAACTCAACGTCCAGGACCGCTATCGCCTCGACGAGCGGCGCAACGTGATCGCCAACATCGAAGAACATCCGCTCACCGGCCTTGGCATCGCGGTCCCCTGGGTGGCGCCCTATCCGCTCTCGGTGACCCACCCCGGCGACCGCACCTACACCCACGTGGTGCTGCTCTGGTACTGGCTGAACCTCGGCCTGCTGGGGGTGATCGCCTACATCGCGCTGATGGCCTCCGCGATCGGCACCGCCTTCCTGGTCTGGCGCCGCCACGCCGCGCCGCTGGTGCGCTGCGCCGCGCTGGGGCTGATGGCCACGCTCGTGGGCTCGCTCGCCACCGAGACCACCGGCTCCTACACGGGCGTGGACGTGCGCTTCACGATGAGCATCGGCGTGATCCTCGGCCTGCTCGCGGCCGCCTACTTCGAGACCCGCGCCGCCTCCGAGCGGCCGGTGACGAGCGTGCGCAGCTCGCCCATGTCGAGCGCCCGCAGCGCGATCAAGAGCCCCGCGTAGAGCGCCGCCATCGCCACCAGCAGCACGCCGATCCGCGCGCCCTCTTCCCGAAGCCACCACACGACCAGCGCCGAGATCGCCGCCGCGAGGCTCGTGCGGGCGATCTTGCTCCACGACAGGCGCATGCCGATCTTGTGAAGCACCATCACCTGTGTGAGCGACACCACCACCAGCTCGGTCGCGAGCGTCACCCACGCGGCCGCCTGAAAGCCGTAGACGGGGATCAGCGCCAGGTTGAGCGCCACGTTGACGATCAGGCCCAGGGTGGCGAAGCGCAGGTAGCGGCGCTGCAGGCCCGTGGCCAGCACCAGGTGGCCGCCGACGTAGCCGATGCAGATCGGCACGAACGCCGCCATCAGCACCGGCAGCGCGCTGGCAGCGCTCTGGAAGCTCGATCCGTACAGCAGGTGCACGATCTGTTCGGAGGCCACGATCGTGAAGGCCAGGCCGCCCACCGAGGCGATCGTCAGCGAGTCGATCGAGAGCTGGGTGAGGTTGCGCAGGCGCCTCATGTCCGAGGGGTAGATCGCCGACATGATCGGGAACAGCGTGGTCATCGCCGCGATCGGCACGAAGCCCGCCGTTTCGAGGATCTTGTAGACCGACGCGTACAGCCCCGCTTCGGAGGCGTGCGGGGCGAGCTCGAACACCAGCAGCTGGTCGATGCGCCCGTAGGCGAAGGTCAGCGTGCCGCCGATGCCCACCACCAGCCCGACGCGGGCCAGGCGCGACCACAGCACGCGCGAGCCCCGCCAGCGCACCGGCACGGCCCGCACGGCGATCACTGCCAGCAGGCCCTGCATCGCCAGCGAGATCGCCACGAATGCCAGCGCGAAGGCGATCATGCTGCCGCCGCCCGCGCTGATCGCGATCACCGCCCCCGCCCACAGGGCGCTGTTGACCAGCACGAAGGCCATCGAGATGTCGTTTCGCACCCGCAGGCGGAAGGCGATCCGCAGCGTCGTGAACAGGGCGCTCACGTACAGCAACGTCATGATCAGCCCCGTGGCGCGCATGGTGGCGTCCACCGAGATGATCAGCACCGCGATCACGTAGAGCACCACCACCGGCACCGTGAGCGCCGCGCGCAGCGTCAGCGCCGCGCCCAGCCAGGCGTCCTCGCGCTCGGGCTCGGCGGCGGCGAAGCGCACCGCCACGTCTTCCAGGCCGAGGCTGCCGATCGTGCCCACCAGCTGGGTGATCGCCAGCAGCGTCGCCCACTGGCCGTAGCGCACGGTCCCCAGGGTGCGCACGATCAGCACCGTGACGACGATCCCCAGCACCAGGTTGAGCAGCTGGGCCACGATCTGGGCGGCGATGTCGTAGGCCGTGCGCCGGCTCGAGACGCTGGTGGCGTGCGCGCTCATCCGCGCGTCCATGATCGCAAGCTGGTCTGCGCCATCCCGGCAGGGGATATCGTCTGCGCCGGATGAGTCCCGCGCGCGGCCTGCTGATCGTCAACGCCGACGACTGGGGCGGCTTTCGCGAGGGCACCGACGCGATCGAGCGGTGCTTCGCGGCGGGCGCCATCAGCTCGACCACGGCGATGGTCCACATGGCCGACTCCCGCAGGGCCGCCGAGCTGGCCGGCGAGCGCGGGCGCCCCACCGGGCTGCACCTCAACCTGACCCAGCCCTTCGACGCTGCCGATGTGCCCGCGCCAACGCGCGAGCGCCAGCTTCGCCTGTGCGCCCACTTCCGCAAGCTGAGCCTGCGCCGCTGGACCCGCAGCCCCGATCCCCGCGTGCACCGGCTGGTGGCCGGCGCGATCGCCGAGCAGCTGGAGGAGTTCCACGCGCTCTACGACCGCGAGCCCACCCACCTGGACTCCCACCACCACGTACACCTGTGCCCCGACGTCTACCGCTCGCGCGCCTTCCCGCGCGATCTGCCCGTGCGCCAGACCCTGTCCTTCGCCCCCGCTTCCGGTGGCCCGCCCCGTCGCGGCCCCGCGCGCCTGCCGCTCACGCGCGTGGCGAGCGGCCTCAAGCACGCCCTGCTGGCGCGCCGCTTTCACACCACCGAGCGCTTCTGGTGCGCGAGCGAGATCTCCCAGGGCAGGCGCTCGCTGCCGCTGGCCCAGATCGCCGCCTACGCCACCGCGCACACCGTCGAGGTGATGGTCCATCCGTCCTTCGCCGACGAGCTCCCGGTGCTGCTGGGACAGGAGTGGCTCGCGGCCCTGGGCGGCGCGCCACTCGGCTCCTACGCGCAGCTTCCGGCCTAGGGTCGTCCCAGCAGCCGCCGGCGCAGGCCGCGGGGCTCCAGCGGCGGGCAGGGGGGAAGCGGCTCGCCGGCGAGGATCGCGGCGGGGGCGCGCTCGGTCAGCCACGCCGCCTGGCGGTCGGCGCCCGGCAGGCTCGCGGCGGCGGCGGCCAGGCCCGGGCGCATGTCCGGCGAGCGCCGGTAGGAGTCGTGAGCGTCGGAGGCGACGTCGTGCACGAGCCCCTCGCGCAGCAGCGTGAGCGAGAAGCGCCGTGCGATGCCGCCGAAGCGCCCCTCAAGCGCCCCCGCGGTGATCGAGCAGCGGGCCCCTTGGGCGACCAGCGCCCGCAGCGCGGCGGGCTCGCGCTGGAAGCCGGGACAGCGCTCGGGGTGGGCGAGCAGCACGCGATGGCCCTCGGAGAGCAGCCGCTGCACCGATTGGGTGAGCACGCGGGTGCCGGAGGAGAGGGGCGACTCGATCAGCAGGTAGGGCCCGTCGCCGAGGCGCAGCGCCAGCAGTTCCTCCTCGCTGAGGCTCGCCAGCCGGTCCACGGCGATCTCGGCGCCCCCCAGGAGCTCCAGCTCGATGCCCTCCCGCGCGAGGTGCCCCCGCAGCTCTCCCAGCGCCGCCCGCGCGATCGCCGCGTCCACCTCGTAGAGCCGGTTCAGGTGAGGCGTGGCCACGAGCGTGGTGGTGCCGGCGGCGAGCGCCGCGCGGGCCAGCTCGAGCGAGCCGGCGAGCGTCTCGGGACCGTCGTCGAGGCCGGGAAGGACGTGGCTGTGGAGGTCGATCATCCACCCCAACGCTAGCCCCAGACGCGGCGATGCCGGCGCGTGGGCGTCGCGCCGGCATCGTCGATCGCGGGTGGCGGTCTACGGGTTGGCGCTGAGCAGCTTCTCCACGGCGCTCGTGTAGGCGCCCTTGCTGGCCTGGTTGCTCTGCAGCGCGCCGCAGTAGCCTTCCCGTTCGGTGGAGGCTCCGGTGGCGTCCTGGTCGCGGGCCTGGAAGACGTAGAGCGCGCGCAGCCGGCTGCCGTATTTGGCCTGCATGCCGGAGATGGCCGTTTCCAGCGTGCTTGCGGCTTCGCCGTAGGTCATGCAACGGTTGAAGCCGAAGTTTTCCTGCAGGCAGCGGCCGTTGTCGCTGGAGATGCCGAACTCGGTCGCGTAGATCGGGATGCTCGAGGAGGCTCCCTCCGCTTTGGTGCTGGCCACGAGGCGATTGATGGTGGCTTCCCAGTGGGGGCCATAGGGGTGCACGGTCCAGCCGGCGACGAGCTGGGCCAGGTTGGGCACCGCCGCGAACATGTTGTCGACCCACGTCGGCGTGCCGCTGCCGCCGTCGTCGGCCTGTGCCAGCAGGCCCACCTGCGAGTTGGCCAACTGCATCGCCGTGACGGCTTCCTTGAAGCGGATCGCGTAGGTTTGCGCGCGGGTGGCGTAGGAGGGGAGCGCGTACCAGTTCGAGGCGTTGGCCGTTTCGGAGAACTGGTAGGAGTAGCTCGTCTCGTTGCCGAACTCGATGTCCGTCACCGCGTCGCTCGCGGGGTAGCTCTTACCCTTCCAGAAGCTCCCGCCGGGGCCGAACGCGGCCGCCCAGCTGGCCAGGTTCTGCGCTTCGCTGGAGCTCGGCAGGCGGCCGTAGAAGCCGGCCAGCAGCAGCGGCCGGATGCCGGCCTTGGCGTAGGCCGCGATCGTCGATTCCATCGCCGAGACGGGCGTGTTGATCGCGAACTCCATGCGCGTGGTGTGCGTGCCGAGCTCTTCCATCCACGGCAGTTCCCAGCTGATCGCCGAGCCGGCCACGAGCCCCATTTCCAGGCCGCCCGAGCCGGTGGAGGCCGCTTCGCCGCCGCCTTCCTGCTTGCCGCTCTGGCCGCCTTCCGAGCCCGCTTCCTGCTCGGGGGCTTCCTGTTGCTTGGGGGCTTCCTGCTCGGGGGCTTCCTGCTTGCCCGAGCTGCCTTCCGTCTTGCCGGCCTGCTGGGGAGATTCGCTCGGCCTCCACGAGGAGCCCCGGCCGTTGGCGCCGTTGTGAGAGCCCCGGTTGTAGTACTGCGCGGCGTGGGCGAGGCGGGCTTCGCTGGCCCGCAGCTGCCGGCGAGCGCGGGCGAGCGTGCCGCGCTGGGCCGCGCAGCGGCTCGGATGGCGGCGTCGGCAGGTCTGCAGGGCCGCGGTGCTGGCCACGACGGCGCGGTCGGCGCGAGCGTGGGCGCGGTTCGCTGCGCGCAGCGAGCTTGCGATGGCGCGCGGGGCCGTGGGCGACGACGCCGCGGCGGCGCCGGCGGGGGCGATCAGGGCGATCGGGGCGATGAGCGCGAGCAGGCAGGCCGCGAGGGCGAGGAGTCCCTGTGGCTTGCCCGGTGCCCGCTCTGGGTGGGGGCGAGAGGTTGTCATTGTGTCCGTAGCTCCTTCGGTGGCCGGGCTGTCTGCGGGAGACCCCTGGCTTTGCGGACCCGCCTCACGGCGGGGGTGCCTTTTGTCGGGATGGGCAGGTGCGGTGCCGGAGGTGACGCCTGGTGCTGGGTGGGCCGCGTCCGGCGGATCCGTCCGTTGCTTTAGGTGTGCAAGGGATCTGTCGAGCGCGGCGGGCCCGCCGCTGAGTTCTCAGGGGGCCGTTGGACGCATGTCGGGCCTCGCGCCCGCGCCGATCCGGCGAGTCCGCAGAGGGCCGCGGCGGCGCTCCGTGAGAACCCGCGGCAGGCGCCGCGGTGTTGCCGAAAGCGCCGGTTCAGGAAGCTTTGAGGAGCTTTGTGAGCGCCTCGATCGAGTAGCGCTCCGCCGCCAGCTCGCGGCCGCGGCGGGCCATCTCGGGGGCGCCCTCGCGCAGCACCGTCACGAGCGCGTCGGCCAGCGGCGCGGCGCCGTCGGCGATCAGGCAGTGCTCGCCCTCACGCACCCGCAGGCCGGCAACCGCCCGGCTGGTGGCGATCACCGGCAGCTCGTGGGCGAGCGCCTCGATCAGCTTCAGCGGCGTGCCGCCGCCCTGCAGCAGCGGCACCACCGCGCAGGAGGCCCGTGCGTAGGCGCCGTCGAGGTCGGCCACGAAGCCGAGCGCCTCCACGCGCGGATCGTCGCTGGGGGCCTGGGCCAGGCCGCCGCCCACGAGCATCAGCCGCGCGTCGGGCAGCCGCTGCCACACCAGCGGGAAGACCTCCTCCAGCAGGTGACGCAGGCCGTTGCGGTTGGGCTCGTAGGAGAAGTCCGCGACGAAGATCGTGCGCTGGGCGGCCACGTCCGGGCCGGTGGGCGCGATGGCGCTGACGTCGACCACGTTGGGCACGTAGCGCAGGCGCGCCGCGGGGCACAGCTCGCGCGCGGCCGCCATGTCGGCCTCGCTGACCATCCACGACTCGTGCGCCCGCTCCAGCAGCCCGCGCTCGAAGGCTTGCAGCGAGCGGGGGCTGCCCAGGCCGCGCGCGTCAAGGTCGTGGCGGAAGCCGGACTCGAGATTGTGGGCGTTGTAGATCACCGCGCGCCCGCGCGCGAGCGGGGCCAGCGCGGCGGCGGCGATCGGCCCGTCGGCCACCACGCGGCCGCGATCGGGGCTCTCGGCCAGGCGCCGGGCTGCGCGGGCGAGCTCGGGCGAGATGCCGCGGGCGAAGGAGCTCGGCACGCCCGCCAGGCGCGCGGCGGCGTAGACGAGCGCCCGTCGCGGGCCCCGCGAGGGCAGCACCTCGTGCAGCTCGATGCCGGGGATCGCCCGGAAGGCGCCGTCGGGCTCGGCGGCGCCGAAGCGGGCGTACAGCAGCGTCAGGCCTCCTTCGGCGGCCAGCGCCCGGGCGATGCCGTAGGTGCGCAGCGAGCGGCCGCTGCCGAGCGCCGGCGTGTGGGTGGCGACGAGCAGGTCTCTCATCGCGCCGTCCTCAGGCCGGCAGCGCTGCGATCGCGCCGCCGATCTCCGCCAGTCGCCGCTCCCAGGAGTGCGCCGCGGCGGCGGCCGAGCGCCGGGCGCGGCGCTCGGGGCTGTCGTGAGCGAGCTCGCGCTCGAGCAGCCGAGCCATCTCCGCGGCGTCGTGGGCCACGAGCACCTCGGGGACGTCGGCGAGGGCCGGCAGCTCGGTGGCCACCACCGGCAGGCCGGCGGCGAGGTACTCGTAGACCTTCATCGGGAAGATGCTGCGCGTGAGCTCGTTGCGGGTGTAGGGGATGATGCCCGCGTCGGCGGCGCGCAGCACGGCGGGCAGCTCCTCGTAGGCGCGCAGTCCCAGCAGGTGGATGTTCGGCTCCGCCTGCAGCGCGGAGACGTCGGCGCGGGGGTCGCCGGGGCCGATCGGGCCGACGAGCGCCAGCGAGAAGTCCCGCCGCGCTCGCGCGAGCTCCACCAGCAGCGCCACGTCGAGCTTGGTGGTCACGATCGCGCCCGTGAAGACGATCCGCGGCGCCGGTAGCGCCGCGAGGGCGGGGTCCGCGGGCCCCGGCTGCAGGGCGCTCGCGAACAGGTCCGTGTCGGCGACGTTGGGGGCGTCGAGCACGTGTTCGGAGAGCGTGCGCAGCCGCGCCGCGAGCGCCGGCGCGCTGGCGAGCACGAGGTCGGCGCGCGGCGCGAAGCGGCGCTCGGCCGCGCGGAAGGTCTCCGCGTCGATGCCCGCCTGGGCGGCCATGTCGTCCACGCAGTGGTAGATCACCAGCGAGGGCGCAAGCGGCTCGATCAGCACCTCCGCCTGGGGCACGTAGGCCCACAGGATCGGGTGCTCGCCGAAGCCCAGCCGGCGCAGGGCGCGGCGCACGAGCGCCGGCAGCAGACGTTCGTTGAAGGCCCGGACGAGGCGATGGCGGTAGAAGGGGAGCACCAGCGGGGAGAGCACGTACAGGCCGTCGCTGGCGCGCGGCGGCGCGAGGCCCCGTCGCAGGCGCCGCCAGATGCGGGCGAGGTCGCGCCCGGCGAGCTGGGGCTGGCGCAGGCCGAGCGACTCCACGAACAGCACCCGGTTATCCCGCGCCAGGCGGGACATCAGATGGTGCTGGTTTGTCCACAGCTCGTTGTCCCAGTCGGCGAAGCCGACGCACACGATGTCGCGGCCGCGCAGGCCAGGGGGCTCGTGCATCGCGGCCATGATCCCAGGTGCCGCGGGCGCCGAGCCGGCCGCTACGCTCGCGTCGTGCCCGCCGCCTCGCGAGTCCGCCCCGACGCGACGCCCTTCGCGACCCAGGAGCGGCGCAACGCGAGGCTGCTCTACGGGGTCGATCCGGCGGGCGGGGATGCCGCGCTCGCCGGCGCGCATGATCTCGCGCGGTTGCGAGACGCGGTGCGGGTGCGCCCGGTGCCGCCCCGGCCGGTGCGGGTGTGGGAGCAGGTCCTCTACAAGGCCGGCCGGCTCACGGGCGCGAAGGCGCTCGCCGACGGCGCTCTGCGCGCCCGTCTGGAGGCGGGCGCCCGCGGGGAGGGCGCTCACGGGGAAGGCGCTCGCGGGGAGGGCGGCGGCAGGCGGGGCGCCGAGCGCGGCGGCGCGGGA
>DATJMB010000007.1:0-9163 GCA_035508995.1 Solirubrobacteraceae bacterium
TCAGGATCCGGCGCTGGGTGTCGGTGAGCTCCGCGAGGGCGGGGGCCTCGCCGGCGGCGATCGTCTCGCCGACGGGGTTGGCGTCGCCGGTCTTGTAGACGAGGACGGTCTTGCCGATGCGGATGCGATCTTCGTCGCGCAGTCGCTGGCGGCCGCCGACGCGCTGGCCGTTGACGAAGGTGCCGTTGGTGGAGAGGCCGTCGTCGACGATCGTCCATTCGCCGCCGAGACCCTGGAGCTCGGCGTGAAGACCCGACACCTCGGCGTCCCAGCCGATCGAGAGGTCCATCTCGGGGCGGCGGCCGATCGTGCGGGTGCGCCCGCCGCGCCCGGGGGTAAACAGCGCGAGGCGTCCGTCGGAGTCCCGGAAGGCGAGAAACGGCTTGCCGGCGCGTTCGGCGGCGAGCAGTTCCTTCAGATCGCTCGGAGAGCGGGTGTGGGGAGCCAGCGGATCGCCATCCGTGTTGAGCTGAAGCGCCATCCATTCCCTTCCCGTACGCCGAAGCCGCCCACCGGCGGGCCGGATTGGATGCAGGTGAGGATCGCAGATGGACGGCCGGCGCGTCCCCACGCCCGTGCCCGGCGCGGACGGCGCCGGGGCGGGCGTGGGAGCGAGGGTTCTCAGGGAGCTCATCGCGATCGGGGTCTCTGGTGGGATTCGGGCTCTCGGATTCGGGCGCTCAGTAGATGTAGACGGTGGCGTTGTCACCGCCGGTGCACACCACCGGTGAGCCGTCGGCGCAGCTCATGGTGTAGGTCTTGTGGGTGACGGGGCTGTAGGCCACCACGTCGCCCGCGCCGCTGCCTTCGTAGGCGGAGCGGACGTTCTCGGCGAAGGAGCAGCTGGTGGCGGGACCGACGGCGAGGCCGGCGCCGCAGGAGCTCTCGCCGGCGTAGGTGTCGGCCTGGCTGTCGTCGGGAGCGCTCTGGCTGTAGTCGGCCTGGGGCGCCTGATATGAGCCGCCGGCGGAGTCGCTGGGGAAGTAGACGGAGGCGTGGTCGCCGCCGGTGCACACCACGTAGGAGCCGGCGGAGCAGCTCATGGCGTAGGTGCGATCGGTGACGGGGCTGTAGGCCACCACGGTTCCCGGGCCCGAGCCGGCGTAGGCGGCGCGCACGTTTTCGGCGAACGCGCAGGTGGTGTCGGGGCCGACGGACAGCTCGCCGCCGCAGCTGGTGTCGCCGCTGCCCGTGTCGCCGCCTTCGGCGGCCGGGGCGGGCTGGCCGCTCGGGGCGGCGGCAACCTGAGTGCTCGTGGAGGAGTCGCCGCCTGACTGGCGCGCGACGACTACGGTGGTGGACGCGGGCGGCGCATCGGGGGCGCTGGCGATCACGTCGATCGTGGTCTTGCCGCCGTGCAGAGTGGCTGTGCCGGTGAAGACGCCGTTGCCCACGGCGGCCGGCTGGCCCTGAACCTGGACGGTGGCGTCGGCGGGGCTGACGGTGCCGCGAACGGTGACCTGATCGGCGGCGATCACGCTGTTGCTGGTGGGAGCGGTGACGGCGACCGTGACCACGTTGCCCTGGTCGGCGGCGGTTGTGATGGTGGTGGTGCTCGTGCCGAGGCCGCTGCTGATGGCCACGAACAGGCCCGCCGCGATGATGGCGGCGGCGGCGAGCGCCACGCCGATGCGAAGCGGCCAGTGCGAGCCCGGGTGGGCTCCCGGCTCGCCGGTCGGATCGTGAGGCGGCGCTGTGAAGTTGTCGTAGCGGTCTGGTGTGTTGTTCGGTGTGGTGCTCATCGCTGTAACCCCCTGGCTGGTTTGGACTGCGACCAGCATCCATCCAGGAGGCTCCCGCGAACACCCACCCAAGGTGTGGACGGGTGTTACCGCGGCAGGGCCCGTGGCGAGGCTTCGAGCGCCGCGACCGCGGCGCGGCGTCCGGCCGCGCGCAGCGAGTCGAGCATGTGAAACTCGAGCGCGCCGACGTCTTCGTGGTCGGGAAGGATGACGAGCTCGGCGTAGCGGTTGGCCTGGGCGAGGGTGTCGGAGGTGGTGAGGAAGGCGAGGTTGGCGAGCGTGTTGACGAGGGTGGGCAGTCGCGGCTGGCGGTCCGCGGGCAGCTCGCGCAGGGCCCGCTCGGTGACGTCGCAGGCGATCACCGAGCCCTCGCGCTGCTCGGCCATGATCGACACGGGCAGGCCGTCGAGCACGGCGCCGTCGAACAGCAGGCGGTTGGCGCGGATCACCGGCGGCAGCACACCGGGGACGGCCATGCTGGCGGCCACGGCCGAGGGCAGATCGCCGCTGCGCTGGACGACGAGCTCGTTGGAGACGATGTCCACGGCGGTGCAGTAGAAGGGCAGGCGCAGGTCCTCGACCACGCCCGGCAGCGTGCGCTCCATCATCGCGCGCATGCGCCGGCCGCGGAACAGGGCGTGGCGGGGAATGCCGTAGTCGGTCAGCGGGTTGCGCCAGACCCACTCCTCGTAGCAGTGGGCGTCGATCGCGGCGGCGTCCAGGCCCCGCGCCAGCAGGGCGCCGATGAAGGCCCCCATGCTGGAGCCGCCCACACGGTCGATCACTACCCCGGCCTCCTCGAGCACCTCGATCACGCCCAGATGGGCAAACGCGCGGGCGCCGCCGCCGGAGAGCGCGAGCCCCACCGAGCGGCCGGCCAGGCGCCGGGCGAGGCGGGCGAGGTCCTCGTCGCGGGTCTCGTCGCGAACGCGATGGGTGGAGCGCGGCGTCAGCCGCTCGAGCAGGGCGGCGAGGGTTGGCTCGGCGGCGGAGGCGAGCAGCACGGCGTCACAGCGGCCGGCCGGAAGGGCCTGAGGCGACCGGTGGCTCGCGTCGGCGATCACGAGCAGGATCCGGTCGGCCTGCTCCAGGCACGCGCGCGCCCAGGCGTCATCGCCGCCGGCGGCGGAGACGATCACGATGTCGTGGTTCTCCTCGAGCCGGTCGAGGCTGCGAGCCAGAGCCACGCCGGCCTCGGCGCCGGGATGGCGCTCGGCGGCGGCGGCACGGTCCAGATGAGCGACGCGACGCAGGCCGGAGAGCTCGCGCAGCAGGATGCTCTCGACCCGCGAGTGGGCCGCGGCGGCGTCGTTGGCGAGCACGGCGATGGTGGCGGCGCGGGCGAGGGGCTCGACGTCGACGACGGTGCTCTTCTGCAGCTGGATCGCCAGGGCGCGGCTGACGGATGTGGCGAATCCGGGAGCGTCGTCGAGCAGCTCCCGCAGGCGCTCGTCGGAGAGGCGCAGCAGCTCGGCGTCACGGCGGGCGCGCACCGAAGCGGAGCGAGTCTCCCCGGCGAGCAGGGCGAGCTCTCCCACGACGGAGCCCACGCCGAGCTCACGGATCGGCTCGGGCTCGGCGCCCTCCAGCTCACGGACCACCTCGAGGCGGCCGCTGCGCAGCACGTACATGGCGTCGGCGGACTCACCCTGGCGAAAGAGCCACTCACCGGCGGGCAGGTGCAGCGTGGTGGTGCTGTGGGCCAGCGAGCGGCGGGCCTCGGCGGGGAGGTCGGCGAACAGGGACACGCTTGCCAGCAGCTCCTCGGCGCTGGCCGCGGCGGCGGGCACATGCGAGTTGCTCGCGGCCGGTCGCGCGGTCGTGGGCGGGGCGGGCGCGAGCGGCACGGGCGTGGGGGCGGCGTCCAAGGCCATGTCCTCGGGGCTTGCCCTGGTGAAGCGAGGCAGCGCGTAGGCGGCCGGGACGCCCAGCGCGAAGCACACTCCGGCGAAGCTCCATGCGCCGCGGAAGGGATCGAGCGCGTCGGGGGCTGCGTGGCTGAGCAGGCTGGCTAGCAGGGCCACGCCGAGAGCGCCGCCGACGAGGCGGATGGCGGTGCTCATCGAGGTGGCGCCGGCGTAGCGCCCGCGGGGGGCATAGGAGACGGCGGCGTCGCTGACGAGGGGGAAGGAGAGGCCGATGCCCACCGCCACGAGCACGGCCGCGGGCAGGTAGTCGCCCAGGTAGTCGGGCTCAGCGCCCATCCGCAGCGCCAGCCAGGCGGCGCCGGCGGCGAGCACGGCGGCGCCGAGGGCGACGAGCACGCGGGGGTCGCGGCGCTCGGCCACGTGACCGGCCAGGACGGCGGTGGGCGCGGCGACGAAGGGGGCGGGGGTGAGAGCGAGGCCGGCGGTGAGGGCGGAGTAGTGCCACACGTCCATCAGGCACAGCACGTTGGCGAGGCCCAGGGCGAGGAAGCCGGCGGAGCCGACGAGCGTGATCAGCGAGACGGCCTTGAAGCCGGGGGCGCGCAGCAGGTCGAGGTCGAGGATCGGCGCCGGATGGATGCGGCAGCGGCGCGCGAAGGCCACGGCCGTGAGGAGCGCGAACAGCAGGGCGGCGATCACGGCGGGGCTGCCCCAGCCCCAGACGGGGGCCTCGGTGATGGCGAGCGCCAGCGAGCAGACGGACGCGGCCACGAGCAAGGCGCCGAGCAGGTCGGGCAGCGCGCGCCTGCCGGGCGCGCGGCTCTCCACGATCCGGCGGCCGGCGAGCCAGCGTGCGGCGATCCCGATGGGCACGTTGATCAGGAAGACGAGGCGCCAGTTGTAGGCGTACACGAGCAGCCCGCCGATCGAGGGGCCGATGCCCGCGGCCAGGGCCGCGGTTGCGGCCCACGCGCCCACGGCGCCGGCGCGGCGCTCGGGGGGATGGGCGTGGAGCACGAGCGCGAGGGAGGCGGGCACGAGCATCGCCGAGCCGATGCCCTGCAGGGCGCGGGCGGCGATCAGGACGGCGACGGTGGGAGCCAGGGCGCAGAGGGCGGAGGAGGCGGTGAACAGCAGCACGCCGGAGGTGAACAGCCGGCGACGGCCGAGCAGGTCGGCGAGGCGGCCGGCGGGCAGCAGGAAGGCGGCGAAGGCGATGTTGTAGGCGTTGAACACCCACGAGAGCTCGCCGATGGTCGCCTCCGGAAAGGAGCGCAGCATGTTCGGGAAGGCGATGCTCACGACGGTGTCGTCGAGAAACGCCATGAACACGGCGATCGAGGCGACGAGCAGAACCGCCTTGGGAGAGGCGATGCGGCGACGCAGCGGCGGAGCAGCGGCCTCAAAGCGGCCGGCGTCGTGGAGATCGTCGATCACGTTTGCACCGGCCGGTGGGCGCGGTACGAGCGCGGTACGAGCGGTTTGCCCAGAACCCCGGAAGGGCGGTCACCCGTCCTCTCCACCGCCAATTTTATATCACCTGGGAAGCCCTCATGAAGCCGAGTGGCAGGTGGTTATCGGCGGTGGAGGGTCGACAGGGAGGATGTGCGGGCCAGCAGGATGATGTGCCGGCCAACATCCCGACGCGCGAGATTTGGCGGCAAAATGGTCAGATGATGCGGGCGGTGCTGTTCGACCTGGACGGGACGCTGATGGACCACGAGACGGCGCGCTCGGCGGGCCTGCGCGGGCACCTCAGCGGCTGGCTGCCGGGCCTCGAGGAGGACGAGCTGGCGGTGCTGGAGGGGGAGTGGCAGCGGCTGGAGGCGCTTCACTACGACGAATACGCGCGGGGGGAGTGCACGTTCACGGAGCAGCGACGGCGGCGGGTGCGGGGGATGCGCGCGGTGTTGGAGCGCGAGCCGGCGGAGGAGCTCACGGCGGATGCGTGGTTTGGGGCCTATCTGCGCCACTACCGGGCGGCGTGGCGTGCATTCGACGACGCGCTTCCGGCGCTTGCCGGCCTGGCGACGGCGTACCCGTCGCTGGAGCTGGGGGTGGTGACGAACGGGGAGGGCGAGCCGCAGCGAGCGAAGCTCGCGGCGATCGGCCTGGGCGAGCACTTCCGAGTGGTGGTGGCCTCCGGGGAGGAGGGCGTGGCAAAGCCGGAGGCGGAGATATTCGCGCTCGCCTGCGAGCGGCTGGGGGTGGAGCGGGAGCAGACGGCGCACGTGGGTGACAGGCTGGACCTCGACGCGGAAGGAGCGCTCGCGGCGGGACTGCACGGCGTATGGCTCGACCGCCTCGGGACTGGTCCCGGTCCGCAGGCTGTCGAGAGGATCTCCACGCTGCGGGAGCTGCCGGCGGTGCTGGGTCGACTCAGCGAGCGGTAGGCGCCGGCGAGGCACACCGGCACCTCGCCCACGACCACCACCCACTCTCAGGCATATGCGCCCAGATCCACGGCGGACGGTGGAATCCGCCGGACAGCTTCTCCACCATCCGCGCGGCGCTGCAGCTCAGAGACACCGAGCTGCGCTCCAACGACGCCGCCCAGTGCGAGCAGATCGGAGAGGCCGTCCACCACGTCGGCCTGGAGGGAATGCTCGCGCCGTCGGCCACCGGCCAGGGAGTCGTGTTGGCCGTGTTCTTCGATCGCCTGCACGCCAACTCGCAGATCCGCAGCCTCGATGCACGAGCCCTGGAGTGCTCCCCTCTGTCAGACTAGCCAAACTGTGCGGCGGACCCGTTGGCTATCGATGTTCACCATCGCGGCGATTGCGTGCTCGGGCACATCGGCCGCTGCGCGGGTGACGGTGAACGATGCGGCGGCCACACGCGCCTACCTGAAGGGGAAGATCGCCTTGGAGCGGGCGATGGCGGCGGCTGAGCCGACCGAGGTCAATGCGATCGGTGCGCTCGCGACTCAGGCCAAGGGTGAATGTCCAGGCGTGCTCGCTGGCGCTCCGCCACATGTCAAAGGGGAAAAGACCAACCAGTCAGAGCTCGAAGTCGACGGGGAGCTGCTGAGCGCAGTGTTTGGGGCCGCCGAACATGTGGGCCATGCGGCGGACGTGCGGTTCGCGCGAGTCGTGCATCGTCTGCACTGGAGCAACCCGAAGCTGACACGACTGCTGCGCTCTCTCGCAAGCGAACAGGCCGAGCAGTCCGCGATCCCTCTGCCAAACCTGTGCTCGGACATGAAGTTCTGGGTTGCGAGCGGCTACACCATGGTGTCCGCAGACACCAAGGAGTATCTGCACCGCCTGCAGGTCGTGTCATCGATCACCCTGATCGAATCGGAACCGAACGAACCGATTTCCTACATTCTCCATCCGGAAGCGCTGCTCGCTCACCGGCTCAAACCATATGAGAACCACGCCGATCGCCTGCTTGCCCGCAAGGCCCTACCGCCCGAACCCAAGCTCACCAACCCAGCCGCGCTGAAGGCCCTGGGGCCGATCTTCAACGCAGTGGGTGCAGTCCTCGTGGCGCTTGGACGCTCCGCGCCGCCTGCGGCGTAGGCGCTTGCGCTCGCGTCAGACGCAGAACCCCAGAACCCACTGATTGGCAGGTAATTTCTCCGATGGACGCTGGCGGGCCAAGACCCACCCGTCGAGCAAAGGTCGAGGCTTTGCGGCACGCACTGGCCTCGAATCGTCGAGTCGCGATCTAGTGCTGATGCCGTGTGTTGCTCCCGCTGGGCTCCTCGAACGGTGGCCAAGCGGGGTCTAGACCCTCGCTGCGGAGCAGTTCGGCTTCTACGGCAAGCACATCCTGGACCCGCTGATTCTCGCCCAGGGTGTATCCCACAGGAGAACTCAGTCGCTCCACCCGGTCACTCTCATCACGAGGTTGTGGATCTCGTTGTTCAGCCATAGCGGTCTGCCAGATGCTTTCCGCCGGTGCCGCGCCATCAGCAGCGCATATGCCTCAGCGACCAGCTCGTGCGTATAGTCGCTCGGACGATAGCCGGCGTTCCGGATGCCTTCTCGGATTCCTGGGGGCGCCAGGTCAAGCATTCTGTGTCCGGCGGCAATGTCCTCCGGCGTGCAACGCACGACGCTCAGCGCATGCCCCCACTCGTGCCAGGCCGTTCGTGCGATGAACGCCTCATAGGTTGCGTCATCGAGGCCGGCAAGCTTCGGGTGGCCGGCGTGCACGACGATGATCCTAAGCTCCTGCATCCAGACGCCAAGAGCGAGATCCAGCTCGCGGCGAACGAGCCGGGGCAGCCCCGGATGTCCAGCCGAGACGAGGAACTCGTCCACAGCTGCGCCCAAGGATTGATCCACGACCTGCCATTGCGAGGCGCCAATCGCCTCAAGTAGCGCGCGATGAGGCGCTGGCAAGCTGAGCCAAGCGAGACAGACGACTCGTTCCGCACGCTCGATCTCCGAGGCGCCGGAGTGCGTCGGACGCTCGCGATCGGTCATGCCGGTCAGCTTCGTTGTGCCCGCCTCCGGTCCTTTGCACTCGTTCTGATTAGAACACTCAGTGCGCGGTTTGCACAAGCACGCTTATGTCCGGCGAAATGGAGCCAACCGACCTCAAGTCGAACCGTTCGGCGAGGCTGTCGGGAGGGCGGATGTCGCTTGACCAGGCGAAGTAGCCTCCGTCGCGCGGTGACGAGGTAGCCGGAACGAACGAAACCCCGGCGGTTTGGCCTGCCCCCAAGGGGGCTGCACAGGGACCGTTCCGGGGTCTTCACGTCTTATCGTAGCGCGGACGATCTCCGATGCCTACCCAGACCACCAGCTCCAGCCGCAAGACCTCGAGCGCCTTTTCAGCGCTGAGCGGCTGAGCACGTACATCGACCACTGCGGCGGCGACTTCCCCGCGGCGGTTGAGTTGTACCGCTGGAACTCGGCGATTACCGCCGCGTTTTGGGAGCCCATCGGGCACCTGGAGGTGGCGCTGCGCAACACGCTGGACGACCGGCTCGCCGCGCGCCATCGCCGACTTGAACGGTCTGGCTCCTGGCTGGATGATCCCGCGCAGGAGTTGAGCGGTCGAGCACGTCTGGACATCGCGGGCGCCCGCGACCGCGTGCGGCAGAAGGGCAAGCGCGCGAGCGACGGGCAGACGATCAGCGAGTTGAGTTTTGGGTTCTGGCGCTTCCTCGTCACCAAGAAGCTCACGGGGCTGTGGCCGGACCTCGCCAGCGGTTTCCCGCACGCACCTGACCGCCAGCTCGGAACGATCGAGGGTCCGCTTGCTCGCGTTCATGTCTTTCGCAACCGTCTCGCGCACCACCAGCGCGTCTGGAGCCATGCGCCCGACGAGCGCTACACAGACCTCCTCGCACTCGCCGGCTACATCGACCCGGCTCTACCAGGTTGGGTTGCGGCCACCAGCAGGGTCCCGCAGACGCTCAGCGGCAAACCGTGACGGTTCGACCACCGTCAGGAGCGCATCCCACAATCCGCTGCAAACCCGTGCTGAGGGAGCCAACCGAAGTCAACTCGAACCGCTTTGCGGTGTTCGATGGTGGACGGATGTCGCTTGAAGGAGCGGAGCAAAGGGCTCGCGTGGGACCCGGGCGGGGGGGGG
>DATJMB010000008.1:0-21879 GCA_035508995.1 Solirubrobacteraceae bacterium
CGCCTCGCTGCAGGCGCTCGCCGACACGGACCGGAGGAGATAGATGCAGGAGCCCGCGACCAAGGCCGCCGAGCGCGAGCCGGGGGACAGAGACGGCAGAGAGCCCCACGAGCCCTACGAGCTGACGATCGTGGCCCACGACATCGGGCCGGTGGGCGGCATGGAGCGCATCATCAGCGAGCTCATCTTCGGCCTGCGCCGGCGCGGCCACCGCGTGCGGGTCATAGCGCGCACCTGCGAGCTGCCGGCGGACACGGGCGTGGAGTTCCACCGCGTGCGCGGACCGGGCCGGCCCTTTGTGCTGGCCTATCCGCTGTTCCTGGTCATGGGCACGATCGCTCTGTGGCGCCATCGGCTGGGCCTCGTGCAGACGACCGGGGCGATCGTGCTCAACCGGGTGGACTTCGTCGAAATCCAGTACTGCCAGCACGTCGGCCCATCGGCGCCCAGCCGCGAGAGCCCGCTGTTCTGGCTGAACGCCGCCGCCGCCGCGCTGCTCGGGCGCGTCGGCGAGCGGCTCTGCTTCGCGCGCAACAGGCCGTGGCGCTTCATCTGCGCCTCCGAGGGCGTGGCGGAGGAGATGCGCGAGCACTTCCCCGCCCAGGCCGCACGAGTGGTGGCGGTCGCCAACGGCGTGGACGTCGAGGTCTTCAGGCCCGCTCGCCCCGGCGAGGATCGGGCGGCGCCGCGGGCAGACCTGGACCTCCAGGGGGAGCAACCGCTGGCGATCTTCGTGGGCAGCGACTGGAAGCGCAAGGGCCTCGGGGCGGCGATCCGGGCGCTTGCGTTCGCGCCTCGCTGGCAGCTGCTGGTGGTGGGCAGGGGCGACCGGGACCTCTACGAAGGGCTCGCGCGCGAGCTCGGCGTGGCGGCGAGGGTGCGCTTCGCGGGAGTCTCGCGCGACACCGCTCCCCTCTACCGGCTGGCGGACGCGTTCGTGTTCCCCACGAGCTACGAGGCCTTCCCGCTCGTGGCACTGGAGGCGGCGGCCAGCGGGCTGCCGATCCTCGCGCCGCCGGTGAATGGTGTGCGAGAGCTCGTGGGAGACGGCGAGAACGGCTTTCTGATCGACCGCGAGGACCCCGCCGCGATCGGCGAGCGCCTGGAAGAGCTCGCGGCCGACTCCGAGCTCGCCCGGCGCCTCTCCCAGCAGGCCCGCCGCCGTGGGCTGGACTACAGCTGGGATCGCATGGTGGCCCGGCACGACGAGCTCTATGTGGCGGGCGCGAGCCGCCGCCGCTAACGGCCGCCGGCCGCGAGGATGTCCCTGACGAACTCGCCCATGCGCCGCTGCTGGACGCCGCGATCGAACACGTCTGCGTGAGCCCCGGCGATCGCCGCACGCCGGCGGGCGACCTCCTCGGCCGTGAGCCTCTCGAGCAGCTCGCTGAGCGCCTCGATGTAGACGGCGCTCCAGGGTGCCGCGCCCGGCAGGCGCCACAGCCAGCCCTCGTCGAGGTCGTAGGCGAGCGGAACCTCGCCGGTGACCACCGGCAGGCCCACAGCCAGGTACTCGCTGAGTTTGGTGGTGTAGCGAAAGGAGCCAAGCGCATCGACGCTCTGCGAGAGGCTGCCCAGGTCGAAGGCCGCGAGGTAGTCGGGCACCTCCTCGGGTGGGATCCGACCGGGCAGGTGAACCCGCGCGCCGAGATCCTCTCCGGCCAGCTCCCGCAGGCGCGGCAGGCCGTCGCCGTCGCCCACCACACACACGGCCACGTCGCGGCGGGATACCCGCCGGATGGCGCGCACGAGCTCGACGCCATATGCGTACCGCACCCGTGAGCTCCAGTGCAGGGAGCCCACCAGCCCAACCAGCAGAGTCTCGTCGGCGACCCCGAGGCTGGCACGCACGCGCTCGCGAGCCCCGGGGGAGGGATCGCCGCGTGTCCAGCCCGGAGCGGTCATCGCGCGGGGGGCGCCGAAGGTGAGGGCGCGTCCGGCGAGATAGGGGGTCCAGCCCACGAAGCCCGCGCAGCGCCGGCACAGCAGCCGCTCGTAGAGGCCTCCCAAAACGCCGATCAGTCGCGAGCGAAGTCCCAGATAGGGCCCTACCGCATCGCCGCTTGAGACCACGAACGGCACCCCCAGCAGAGCCTCGGTCGCGAGCAGCGTCAGGCCGCCGGCGGTACCGGTTCCCTCCATCACCACGAGCGACGGGCGACGGGCGCGCACGGTCCGCCACAGGCCCAGGGCCGAACGCAGCTTGTTGGCTCGCTCGAAGCGGAACTCGAGCGGCGCGAGCTCTTGCAGCAACACCCGGATGCGCTCGCCCTCGATGTGCTGGTGACCTTGGGTGGCGAAGCACAGGACCCGTGCGCCCTCCCCGTTCTGTGCCTCCACAGCGGGCATGTTAGGACAATTGTGTTGCAGTAATCTTTGCGCCTCTGGCCGCCTCCGGCGCGAGGGCGGTAGCCTTTAGCGGCGGGTAAGGGGAGGCTCTATGATGGCGGCCCACCGCATCCACGGATGGATCCAGAGGCCATGAACGAGACCACCGACGCTACCGCCATCTTCGGCCCCCTGTGGAGGCGCAAGTGGCTGATCCTCCTTGTCGGCGTCGTGGTGGGGGTGGCGAGCTACGTCTACTACAGGAACGAGACGCCCGTCTACCAGTCGAGCACCCAGGTGTACCTGGGCGCCAGCGCCGAAGAACAGGCGCCGGGTGAAAAATCCGCCGGCAAAAGCAAGAGCCTCAACGTCGGCAACCAGATTCAGCTGATCAATTCGATCGTGGTGGAAGAGGTGCACCGGCGGCTGCGCGCGGAACACAAAGGCGCACTGGCTCGCTCCTCCAAAGTACGCGTGCGTTCGCCTGAAAAAAGCGAATTCATCAACATCATGACCGAAGCGCACAGCGCGCGGGGGGCGGCGCTGCTCGCGAACCTGATCGCGCAGACCTACGTGCGCCGCACCAACGCCAAGCACCGGCAGTCGATCGAAAGCGCGATCACGATCGCGCGCCGCCAGCTGCGACGGATCGAAGCGGCGACCGTGATCGCCGCCGCGAAGGCGAGCAGCCCGGCGAAGGCCAAGAACTCCTCCTCCTCCTCCACCACCACCACCACCACGCCCGGAAGCACGGGTACGGCGAACGTGATCCAGGCGGCAAACCTCAACTCGAAGATCAACCAGCTCGAAGCCAGCCTGGCCACGGTGCCGGCCGTGCAGGTGAAACCGGCGCGCGCGAGCAGCGCGGTGCTGTACTCGCCCAAGCCCAGGCAGGACGCGATCTTCGGCTTCGTGATCGGGGTGGTGCTGGCGGCGATCGCGGCATACGTGCTCGACC
Organism: Solirubrobacteraceae bacterium; assembly: GCA_035508995.1. GTDB lineage: Bacteria > Actinomycetota > Thermoleophilia > Solirubrobacterales > Solirubrobacteraceae > Palsa-744. The sequence goes on from DATJMB010000008.1 coordinate 3,287, forward strand.
GCCTCGACCGGCGACTGCGCACGCTTGGGCGTATCGAAGCGGTGATGCGGGAGCCGATCCTGACGGCGCTGCCGAAGGTTGGGCGCACCGTCGTGCGGGACGAGGGCGGCCCGCGGCCCTCGGGGCAGCTGCTGGAGCCGCTGCGCCGGCTGCACACGGCGCTGCGCCCGGTTCAGTCTCGTAACGGCGCGCCGGCGACGGCGGGCGCCGCGGCCGTGGCGAAGGGTCAGAGCAGCGGCCGGACGATCCTGTTCCTCAGTGCGGAGCCGGGCGACGGCAAGTCCACGGTGGTGGCCGACCTGGCGCTCGTGCTGCGCGACGCCGGGCAGCGGGTGGTGGTGGTGGAGGCGAACTTCCGCCGGCCGGTGCAGGCGGGCCTGCTGGGCCTGGAGGGGACCCGTGGGCTGAGCGATGTGCTGGCGGGGAGCCTCTCGCTGGATGAGGCGCTGCAGCGGGTGATGCCCCACAATCCCGTCTCGCCGCTCGAACCGGCGGGGGTGGGAGAGGGAGTGGCCACCGCGGTGCAGGCGCAGGCGGGCTCGTTGTTCGTGCTCACGGGCGACAGGTCGGTGCCCAACCCGCCGGCCCTGCTGGCGGGGGATGCGATCAGGGATCTGCTCGGCTCGCTGGCGGAGGAATTCGATTTCGTGCTGATCGACGTGCCCTCGCCGCTGGAGCTCAGCGACGCGATCCCGCTCATGGGGATGGCGGAGGGCATCGTGGTGGTGGCGCGGGTGGCGCACACGCGTGAAGCCTCCGCGCAGCGGCTGCGCCAGCTGCTCGAGGGTCCCGCCAGCGCGCCGGTGCTCGGCGTGGTCGCCAACTGCGTGGCGCGGGCGGACCTCAAGCGCTACGGCTTCTCCTCGCCCAATGGGCGAGCGTGGCCCGGACTGACCGGGCGATGAACCAGCCCCGGCTGCACTCACCGGCAGCGGCCGGGACGATCCATCCGGTGGTGCTGGAACGTCGCGTGCGCGACCTGGCGGTGGCCGGCGTCGGTGCGCTGGTGCCGGCGCTGATCGCGCTCGCGATCACGCTCGGCCTGCCCCATGCGAGCCTGGCGGAAGTTCTGCTCGGGATCGCGGCGGTGGTGGGCGTGGTGGCGCTGATGGCGAGCGGCCGCCTGGACGTGACGGTGGCGCTGATCGTGCTCTACCTGGGCCTCGTGGATGGGCCGGTGAAGCTGCTGCTGGGCCAACGGGAAGTGGCGGCGGCGATGCAGGACGTGCTGATCTTCGCGGTGGCCGCAGGCGCGCTGATGCGGCTCGCGGTGAAGAAGGAGCGGGTCCAACTGCCGGCGCTGTTCGGGTGGCTGCTCGCCTGGACGGCGCTGGTGGTGATCAACGTGTTCAACCCTCGCACCGAAGGCATCCTGCACTCGCTCGGCGGCTTCCGCCAGCACCTCCAGTATCTGCCGTTCTTCTTCTTCGGCTACCTGCTGCTGCGCTCCAAGCGGAGCTTCCGGCAGTTCTTCGTGATCATCGGCGTGATCGCGCTCGCGAACGGCGCGGTGGCGATCTACCAGACCAGGCTCTCACCCCAGCAGCTCTCGAGCTGGGGACCGGGATACCACGAGCTGTTCACCACCGAAAGCTCGGTGGGTGCCCCCAGGCTGTACGTCAGCGAAGGCGAAGCCAGGATCCGGCCGCCCGGGCTGGGCTCGGACGAGGGCTTCAGCGGCTCCATGGGAGAGATCGCGCTGCCGTGCTGCCTGGCGCTGCTGGGCCTCGCCCGCCGGCGCAGGTGGATCCCGGCGCTGCTGATCACCGGCGCGATGCTCGCGGTGGTGGTGGGCCTGGCGCGATTGTCGCTGATCGGGACGGGTCTCAGCGTGCTGGTGATGGGCGGCTTGACGGCCCTCTCGGGGCGGCGCGTATCACGTACGGTGGCGGCTCTGCTGGCGATGATCGTGCTCGCCATCCCGGCCGGCGCGCTGATCGCCTCCACGGTACGCAGCGGCACCTTCAAGCGCTACGAAAGCATCGGCCTGAACTCGGAAACGGTGCTGCACAAGGAAGGCGCCTGGAGCAAAATCCCCAAGTACGTCGCCGCGGAGCCGTTCGGCTTCGGCCTCGGGAACTCGGGCCCGGTGAGCGGCTTCGGGGGCCGGAACAGCGACCTGCTCGAAGGCCACGGCCTGACGTCGGAGACGCAGTACAACGTGCTGGTCAAGGAACTGGGGCTGCCGGGCCTGGTGCTGTGGCCCTTGATGACGCTCTACGTGATGTTCGTGATCGCCAGGGGCATGCGGCGGGTGCGGGATCCCGACCTCGCGCTGTGCCTCGCGGGCACACTGGCGACGTTCTTCGTGCTGCCGCTCGAGGGAGCCACCGCCTTTCTGGAGGCCGGGGCTATGGGCGTCTACTACTGGTTCGCGGTCGGCGTGGCGGCGTACTGGTTCGTCGGGCCCGGCCGCGCGCAACTCGGCTCGAGCGCGGGAGGCGACGATGCGCAACGGGCGCCGGCCTGAGCACGCCGCCGCGGGGTCGCCTCCGCCGCGGATGAGCACCCGCCTGAGCCTGCTGCTGGGGGACCGGCGGCGGCTGGTGGCGGTGCTGGCGGGCTGCTCGGTGGTGTCGGGGATCACCGAAGCGGGCACCCTCGCGCTCGTGGCCGTGATCGCCGCGTCGCTCGTGCCGGGGACCCACGAATCCAAAAATGGCAGCCACGGACTGGCGGGCAGCCTGTTTCACTTCCATGCCAGCACGGGCACGCTGCTGTGGATCGCCTTCGGGCTGTGCTCGCTGCGGCTGCTCTTCCAGATCCCCCTCTCCACGCTGCCGGCGCGCATCGCCGCGGACGTGCAGGGACGCATGCGACGGGAGATCTTCGACGCCTTCAGCGAGGCCTCCTGGACGGTGCAGTCGCGCGACCGTGAGGGTCAGCTGCAGGAGACGATCACCGGGCAGGTGATGCAGGCGGTGGGCGGAGCCACGGGAACGGCGCAGCTGATCACCGCGTCGCTGCAGTTCACCGTGCTGCTGGTATCGGCGCTGCTGCTGAATGCGGTGGCGGCGGTGGCGGTGGGGGTCACGGCGGTGCTGATGTTCGGCATACTGCGCCCGCTGAGGACCCGCGGCGGGCGCAACGCGCGCGCCCTCTCACAGGCTCAGGTGCGCTTCGCGGGGGGGATCTCGGAGACCAACAGGCTGGCGGAAGAGACGCACGTGTTCGGCGTGGTGCAGGCGCAGCGGGAGCGCGTGGGCGGGCTGGTGGAGGAGGCGCAGCACCTCTTCTTCAACACGGCCGTGATCGGCAGGCTGGTCACCAACATCTATCAGAGCCTCATCTACCTCCTGCTGGTGGGCGGTCTCGCGGCGCTCTACCTGGTTGGGGGCCACCATGCGGGAACGTTGGGGGGGGTGGTGCTGCTGCTGCTGCGGGCGGGCACCGCCGGCCAGCTGGTGCAGGGCTCCTACCAGAGCCTCGTGCAGGCGATGCCGTTCATCCAGCGGGTGCAGGACATGGTGCCCCGGTACCGGGAGAACGCGGACAGCTTCGGAGAGCGGGCGCTGCCGGCGGTGAGCACCCTGAGCTTCGAGCACGTCTCCTTCGCCTATCTGCGCGACCGGCCGGTGCTCTCCGACATCAGCTTCGAGATCCAGGGGGGCGAGGCGATCGGGATCGTGGGACCCTCCGGCGCGGGCAAGTCGACGCTGGTGCAGATCCTGCTGCGGCTGCGCCCGCCGGGGGAGGGTCGCTACCTGATCAACGACGTGCCCGCGGAGGAGTACACGAGCGCCGACTGGCACCGCCAGGTCTCCTACGTGCCGCAGTCGCCACGGCTGCTGCACGCGTCGGTGGCGGACAACATCCGCTTCTTTCGCGACATCGACCAGCAGGAGATCGAGCGGGCCGCCAAGCTGGCGCGCATCCACGAGGACGTGCTGAGCTGGAAGGAGGGCTACGAGACGACGGTGGGTCCGCGCGCGGACGCGGTCTCGGGCGGCCAGCAGCAGCGCATCTGCCTGGCGCGGGCGCTGGCGGCGCGACCGGAGGTGCTGATCCTAGACGAGCCCACGAGCGCCCTGGACCCCCACTCGGAGGCTTTGATCGGGGAGTCGCTGCTGGCCATCCGCAGCCGTCTGACCCTGATCGTGGTGGCCCACCGCATGTCCACGCTGCAGATGTGCGATCGGGTGATGGTGATCGTGGGCGGGCGGCTGGCGGGCTTTGACACGCGTATGGCTCTGCAGCGCGACAACGACTACTTTCGCCACGCCTCCGAGCTCGCCGCGGGCGGGACCGTGCTCTGAGCGAGCGACGGTCGGGAGCTGAGATGGGACGAGGTCAGTCCGCGGATGGGAGCGTGCCGGCGGGTGGCCTGCCGGACTTCCTCATCGTGGGTCACCAGAAGTCCGGGACCACGGCGCTGTTCCAGATGCTCAGGCGCCATCCGCAGGTGTTCATGCCGGACATCAAGGAGGCGTGGTTCTTCGCCGAGGAGCTGCGCGAGCGGACCCCTCCGCGGCCACAGGGGGTACCGGAGACGCTCGCCGACTACAAGGCCCTGTTCGCGCCCGCGGGCGCGGGGCAGCGCAAGGGAGAGGCCAGCGCGCAGTACCTCTGGTCGGCGACCGCCGCCGCACGCATCGCGGCGGCGGCGCCGGATGCTCGCATCGTGGCGATCCTGCGGGAGCCGGCCAGCTTCCTGCGCTCTCTGCACCTGCAGTTCGTGCAGACGAACATCGAGCCCGAGGCCGACCTCGAGCGTGCGCTGGCGCTCGAGCCGCGACGACGAGAAGGGCGCGAGCTGCCGCGCCACACCTACTGGCCGCGGATGCTGCTGTACTCCGAGCACGTACGCTACGTGGAGCAGCTGCGCCGCTACCACGCGCTGTTCCCCGCCGAGCAGGTGAAGGTGCTGATCTACGAGGACTTCCGGGCCGACAACGCGGCGACGGTGCGCGAGATCCTGCGCTTCCTCGAGGTGGACGAGTCGGTGTCCGTGGAGACCGTTCGGGCCAACCCGACCGTGAGTCCCCGCTCACAACGGCTCAACGAGCTGGTACACGCCGTGGGAGTGGGTCATGGGCCTCTCTCCAGGGCCGCGAAGGCGTCGCTGAAGGCGCTCACTCCGGCGGGTCCCAGGCGGCGAGCCTTTTACGCCGTGCAGCGCCGCCTGGTGTTCGCTCCCGCGGCGCCCCCGGACGAGCGGCTGATGGGCAAGTTGCGGGCGGGCTTCCGCGAGGAGGTGGAGGCGCTCAGCGAGTATCTGGGCCGTGATCTGAGGAGCGTGTGGGGCTATGAGCAGCGCTGATCGGAGATGACTGGCTGCCCTGATCACGAGAGCTGGAGCCGGATGGGCGCTGTTAAACTCGGTGCATGAGCGCCTCAGCCGAGCTGTCGGACGGGTCGCGGGCACAGACGGGGCGGGCTCCCGACTTCTACGTGGTGGGCCAGTACAAGTGCGGCACCACGGCCCTGTACGAGATGCTCAGGGGCCACCCGCAGATCTTCATGCCGCGGTTCAAGGAGGTGTGGTTTCACTCCCGGGAAATGCGCGTACACCGCAAGCAGCTGCGCAGGAACAGGCGCCCGGAGACCCTCCAGGAGTACCTGTCGCTGTTCGCCGCCGCCCGCCCGGAGCAGCGGATCGGCGAGACGACGCCCTCCTATCTGCTCTGTGCCGCCGCGGCGGGACGCATCGCGGAGCTCACGCCGGATGCCCGCATCGTCGCGATCCTGCGGGAGCCGGCCAGCTACCTGCGCTCGTTTCACCTGCAGTGCCTCTCGAACTACACCGAGACGGAGAAGGATCTGCGCAAGGCGCTCGCACTGGAGGGGCCGCGGCGGGAAGGCAAGCGGATCCCCCCCCACGCGGCGCGGCCGGCGGAGCTGCTCTACTCCGATCACCTGCGCTACGTGCAGCAGCTGCGCCGCTACGAGACGCTGTTTGGAAGGGAGCGCATGCTGGTGCTGATCTACGAGGACTTCCGGGCCGACAACGCGGCGACGGTGCGCGAGATCCTGCGCTTCTTGGAGGTGGACGAGAGCCATCCGATCGAGACGGTGGAGGCGAACCCCACGGTCCGCGTGCGCTCCACGCGGCTCAATGAGCTCGCGCGGTCGGTCTACATGGGCCGCGGCAGGGGACCGCGCGCGGCCAAGGGGGCGATCAAGGCGATCGCCCCCCGCTCGGTGCGCAAGCGGGCGTTCAGCGCCACCCAGCGTCACGTGCTGCTGGGCGCTCCACGGCCGCCCGACGAGCAGCTGATGCTCGAGCTGCGGCGACGCTCCAAGGACGAGGTGGTCGCGCTGAGCGAGTACCTCGACCGCGATCTCGTGAGTTTCTGGGGCTATGACGAGCTCTGAGCGGGCGATGGCGCTCGACACGGCCACCGCGGGGCGACTGCCGGACTTCTTCATCGTGGGGCACGCCAAGAGCGGCACCACGGCTCTGTACGGGATGCTGCGTGAGCATCCTGAGATCTACATGCCGGACCTCAAGGAGCCGCGCTTCTTCTCGCGCGAGCTGCACCCGCGGCTGCGCGACTCCAAGAAGCACCCACGGACGCTCGAGCAGTACCGGGCGCTGTTCGCGCCGGCCCTCGCCGAGCAGCTCGTGGGCGAGGCCTCGCCCTCCTACCTGCGCTCCTCCAAGGCGGCCGCCGCGATCGCGGCCCTGCGACCGGACGCTCGCCTGGTGGCGATCCTGCGCGAGCCGGCCAGCTACCTGCGCTCGCTGCACGCCGAGAAGCTGCAGGACCACAACGAGACCGAGAAGGACCTCGGCAAGGCGATCGCTCTCCAGGAGCACAGGCGCCGGGAAAGTGAACGCGGAGAAGCGGTGGTGCCGCAGGCGCTCATGTACACCGATCACGTGCGCTACGTGGAGCAGCTGAGTCGCTACCGGGCGCTGTTCCCAGCGGAGCAGATGCTGGTGCTGATCTACGACGACTTCCGCGCCGACAACCGCGCCACCGTGCGCGAGATCCTGCGCTTCCTGGAGGTGGACGACAGCGTCGCGATCGCGCCGCGCGAGGCCAACCCCACGGTGCGGGTGCGCTCGCCGCGCCTGTATGGGCTCACGCGCAGCATGGCGCTGGGCCGCGGCACGGGGCCGCGTGCGGCGAAGGAGGCGATCAAGGCGGTCACGCCCAGGTCGTTTCGCAGGAGGGCTCTGGACGCCACCCGTCGCGAGGTGCTGTTCGCCAGCCCCAGCCCGCCGGACGAGCGTCTGATGCTCGAGCTGCGCCGGCGCTTCAAGCCCGAGGTGGTGGCGCTCAGCGAGTACCTGAATCGGGACCTCGTGACGCTCTGGGGCTATGACGGTCTCGGCTGAGGAGCTGCTCCACGCCACCGGATCTCGCCGGCGGCTGCCCGACTTCTTCATCGTGGGCCACCCGAAGTGCGGGACCACAGCGCTGTACGAGATGCTGCGGCGCCATCCGCGGATCTACATGCCCGACCTGAAGGAGCCGTGGTACTTCGCCAGCGACATGAGACCGCGCTTTCAGCCGGCGCGGACGGGTGAGACGCCCGACACGCTGGAGAGCTACGCGGCGCTGTTCGCGTCCGCCACTCCCGAGCAGCGTGTGGGCGAGGCGTCCTCCTCCTACCTGAGCTCGCACACCGCGGCCGAGCGCATCGCCGAGGTTTGCGGGGGCGCGAGAGTGGTGGCGATCGTGCGTGAGCCGGCGAGCTTCCTATGCTCGCTGCATCTGCAGCTGCTGCGCGATCACGTCGAGACGGAGCGCGACTTCGGCCGTGCGCTCGCGCTGGAGCAGGCCCGGGCGGCGGGCGCCGAGATCCCGCGCCGCTCTCACCTGCCTCAGCTGCTGCGCTACTCCGAGCACGTGCGCTATGTGCAGCAGCTGCGCCGCTACCACGCGCTGTTCCCCGCCGAGCGTGTGCAGGTGCTGATCTACGAGGACTTCCGGGCGAACAACGCGGCGACGGTGCGCGCGGTGCTGCGCTTCCTCGAGGTCGACGAGGAGGTGGCGCTGGCGCCGATCACCGCCAACCGGACGACCGGGCGGATGCGCAGCCAGCGCCTGGAGGAGCTCCTGAACACGGTTGCCGTGGGACGGGGTCCGGCCTCACGGGCGGTGAAGGCCACCGTCAAGACACTCACGCCCAGCGGGGTCCGTGGTGCGGCGATGCGCGGCACACGCCGTCACGTGATCTACGGCAAGGCCAAGCGCCCGGACGAGGAGCTGATGCTCGCGCTGCGGCGGCGCTTGAAGCCCGAGGTGGTGGCGCTCAGCGAGTACCTCGAGCGGGACCTCGTGACCCTCTGGGGCTATGACCGTCTCACCTGAGGCGCGCCCTTCCGACAGCCCACCCGAGATCCCGTGTGGGGCGCGGTGGCGCGAGCGGGAGGCGGTCGTCCAGGAGCGGGCGCTGGCGGGCGGAAGCACGGTGGTGTGCTGCTCGGCCAGACCCGGCAGCGGCGGGCTGGGGCGCCACCTGAGTGAGATCCTCGCCGCGCTCGAGCGCGGCGGCCACCCGCATCAGTGCATCTCCGGCGCCACCCGCCAGGCGGCGGCGAGCGGGGCTCGTGCTGGCCTGGCGGCCGGGCGGTCGAACCTCGCGGGCCTGCTGGCGGCCACCCCGCTGGCACGCTCACCGGGCATCCGCACGCGGGCCTTCATGGTCGAGTTCGACACCTTCGCCGCGGGGAGGCTCACGGCGGTGGAGCACCTGATCGCGTTCAACGGACAGGCGCTGCGGCAGCTGCGCGCGGCGCGGCGGGCGGGCTATGAGTCGGTGGCGCTCGTCTCGGCGAACTCCCACCTGCGACACGTCGCCCGCCAGCACGCGCGGGCGCTGGCGCGCCATCCGCTCGAACGGTCCTGGACCACGCATCTGGTGGCGCGCAACGAGCGAGAGTACGGGCTGGCCGACCGGATCTACTGGGCCACGAGCTACATACGGGATTCCTTCCTGGCCGCCGGCGTGGCCGAGGAGCGTCTGGCGCGCTTCCCGCTCACGCCCGATCCGCGCTACCGGCCCGTGACGGGGACGGGCGCGAGCGCGGAGGGCTCGGCGTCGCAGAGCTTCGAGGTCGTGTACGTGGGCAGCCTGGCGGTGCACAAGGGGGTGCCGCTCCTGATCGATGCCTTCCGGCGGCTCCCCCACCGCGACATGCGGCTGGTGCTGGTCGGCGGTTGGGGGGCGCGGGGGATGCGGCGGTTCGTGCAGGGCGCCTGCGCCGCGGACCCGCGCATCGTGGCGGGCCCGGGCGACCCGCTGCCGTCGTTGCGCCGGGCGAGCGTGTGCGTGCACGCGGCCTACGAGGACGGCTTCGGGTACGCTCCCGCCGAGGCGCTCGCCTGTGGCGTGCCGCTGCTGGTCAGCGAGGACACGGGGATGAAGGAGTTGATCGACTCGCCCCGGGCGGGCCTGATTCTGCCCACCGGCGACCTGGACGCGCTCAGCGAGGCGATCGACGCGGCCTACCGAGGCGAGATCTTCGGTGGCTGAATCGCGGCGGGCGCTGCGCATCGCGGCGGTGGGACTCTCCACGAGCGACCCCTGCGGGGTGCGCGACCACGCCACGCTGCTCGCGGACGCGTTGGCCGCCGAGGGAGTGGATTGCTCGCTGCGCTGGCTCTCGCGCTCGCGTGGACTGGTGACGCACACGGACCGGGCGGAGGTGGCGGATTGGGCGCGGCGGTTGGGGGAGGAGCTCGCCGGGGAGAACCTCGACGCGGTGCTCTGGCACTACTCGGTCTTCTCCTATGCCTGGCACGGCGTCCCGGTGGGTGTGCCGGCGGTGCTCGGCGCCCTGCGCCATCCCGGGCGCCCGCTGGTGGGCTTCCTGCACGAGCACGCCTTCCCCTGGCGACGTTGCGGCCTGCGGGGCAAGGTCTGGGCGCTCAGCCACCGGGTTGCGTTGGCGGCGATCATGCGGGGATGCGCGGCGATCGTGGTGACCGACGCCGAGCGGGGGCGTTGGCTTGGCTCGCGCCGCTGGCTGGCACGCCGGCCGGTGGCGGTGACGCCGGTGTTCTCCAACCTGCCCGCGGCGGGCGTGCCGGCGGCGGACGGGGCTCATGCGCTAAAGGCATGGGCGCCGGACGCCGAGGGCGGCGCGATCGGCCTGTTCGGCTACTCCCACGAGGGCGTGCGCATGGAGCTGGTGCTCGATGCCCTGCGGCTGCTGGGAGAGCGTGGGCTGCAGGCGCGGCTGCTGCTGCTCGGCGCGCCCGGCAGGGAGTCGGCGGCGGGCGAGCGGTGGGTGCGGGCGGCGGGGGCGCGGGGTCTCGAGCAGCCTCCCTGCTTCTCGGGAATGCTGCCCGCGGGGGAGCTCGCACAGCGGCTCGCCGGCTGCGAGGTGCTGCTCTGCGCGGACCGTCCCGGGCCCACGCCACGCAAGACCACGCTCGCCGCCTCGCTGGCCTCGGGCCGGCCCGTGGTGGCACTCGACGGGCGGCTGACGTGGCCGGAGCTCAAGCGGGCGCGGGCGGTGGCGGTGGTGGCGCCCTCGCCGGAAGCGCTCGCCGGCGAGCTCGCGGGGTTGCTGGCGGATGGGGCGGCGAGGGCGGATCTGGGGGAGCGGGGCAGTCGGTTCGCGGCCGAGCACATGAGCGTGGAGCACAGCGCCGCGGTGGTGGCCCGGGCGGTGCGCGGGGCGCTGGCCTAGGCGCGCCGCGGCGGCTCGCGGGCGGCCCGGGCGTGCTCGATGGCGGCGCGGATGGCGCGCTCGAACTCCTGGGCGCGGGTGTCATAGGAGAGCTCCTCGCGCAACTCGCCGCGGTCGAAGGCGAGTGGCGCGCCGGCGCGCTTGGCGAGCACGAGCTCTTCGACGATCGCGCGCATGCCGGGCCGGTCGTCGGGATCCACCAGCCAGACGCCGGGCTTGCCCGTGAGATAGTCCCAGCTCTCCCCCCTGGGGACGGCGGCGAGGATCGGGCGGTCGGTCATCAGGTACTCGTAGGTCTTGGCGGAGATGCGCCCGCCGCGTGTCTCGGGGGAGCGATTGGGAAGGGCCAGGAACAGCAGGTCGGCGGCGGCGAGGACGTGGGCAACGTGCTCGTGGGGTACGGGGTCGCTGGCGCGTACCACACCGTCCAGGCCGGCCGCGGCGAGGGCGCGCTCGATCAGGGAGGCCGGGTAGGCGTTGTCGTAGACGGTCAAGCCGAGCTGGCCCGACCAGTCGGGATGCTCGGCCAGAGCGTCGAGCATCGCGCCGCCGAGGATCGCGGGCGAATGCGTCTCGAGCGCCACCCGCACGTGCCGCCCGAGACGCATCCAGGCGGCGTAGAGGCGCTTGATGGCGCCGGCCGGCTCGTGGCGCCCTATGAGGGTCCACCAGCCGGACATCGCCCCCACGTAGACCGCCTCGAAGCGGCCGCCGGGTGGCGCCGAGGCGGGGGACTGCTCGCCGGGGTCGGCGCCGTAGCGCACGAGATGGAGCTTGGTGGCGCTGTCCGGGGGGTTGCGAGCGCGGACTGACTCGAGGTTTGCCTGGGAGACGTAAACGACGGCGTCGGCACATCTGACGTAGAGATCCTCCAGCGCCCGGGCCAGGCGATAGTGAAGACGGGTGGGAAATTGAGGGTGCATGTCGATGCACGTGGGCGAGTCGTCGAGGTTGAGGACCAGCGGCAGACCGCTCAGGCGGCTGAGGGCGATGCCGGCGAGGCCGCTGGAGTAGGGCATCATGAACACCACGATCGCGCTCGGGGAGGTCTGCTCGATCAGACGCCTGCCGGCCCTGATCGCCGGGACCAGCCAGAAGATCGACTCGTCGGGCCAGAGGAGCATCTCCACGAGCTTGCCCAGGTGCAGGCGCCGCAGGGCGGCGAGCAGGCGCCGCGGCCGGCGGGAGGGCACGACGTGAACCTCGACGCCCTCGTGCGAGCGTGGCGCGCCGGACTCGGTGAGCAGCTCGATCTCCCACTCGCGGGACAGGCGTCCGAGCAGCTTGCCCGCGCGAATGGCGGTTGGGGTGCGCTCAGGGGGAAACGACTGGGAGATGCACAGCAGGGCGGGCACGGGGGATCTCAGGTGCGGGAGGGCTCGGAACGGTGGGAGCTCGAGGGTGCCTGCGGTCTCACGCCGGCGCCCGGCGACCGCCACCGCGCGCCGGCGCTGTGGTAGGCGTCGAGCAGGGCCGCGACGTGGCGATCGGCCGAGAAGCGCTCGCCGGCCATGCGCTCGCCGGCGCGGCCCATCTGGCGGGCGCGGTCGGGGTCGTCGAGGAGCTCTCGCAGAGCGCCCGCGAGCGCCTGCTCGTCACCGGGGGGCACGGAGATGCCGTTGACGCCGTCCTGGAGCCAGTCTGGGATGCCGCCGGTCGCGCTCGCCACGACGGGACGGGCGCAGGCGAAGGACTCGATGCCGACGAGCCCGAATGGCTCGGGCCACAGCGAGGGGATGGCCACGACCGCCGCCGCCGCCAGCTCGCGGGCGAGGGGCTCCTGGGCGAGCCAGCCCTTGAATGACACGCGCTCGGTGAGGCCCAGCCGGGAGACGAGCCGGCGGATGGCGGGCAGACGCGGTCCCTCGCCGCAGATCGCGAGCTCGCAGTCCACGTCGCGGACGGCACGCACGAGCACCTCGGCGCCCTTGCTGCGCACCAGGCGGCCGGCGAACAGGACCCGCCGGCGGGTGGCTGGCGGAGCCTCGGGGTGGGCGTCGAGAGTGCTGAAGAGCGGCACGATGGCCCGCCGGCTCACGCCGTTGACGGCCAGATGGCGGTCGACGGCGCTGGAGTGGGAGATCGCCAGGTCGGCCCGCAGCAGGGCCTGCAGGGCGCGGGAGGAGCGGCGATAGCTGCCGGGAAGATGGCGTGGGTCGCGGGCGTGAGCGCAACCGCGCAGCAGCAGGTTGGGAACGCAGCCGGGGCCGTGGGCACGCGTGCATTCATGGCCGGGCCGGAAGTAGTGGACGCGGGAGGTGCAGGCCACGAAGCCGTGAACGCTGATGAGCACCGGCGCGTGGCGCTGCAGGTACTCGGTCACGAGGGGGTCATCGAACTGGTGCAGGTGGATGGCGGAGAATCGCGTGCCGAGCACCTCCCCCACGCGCTCGGCTGGCGAGCGGTGGCTGTCGAAGAGGGCGGGAGCGTGATGAAGGGTGACGCCCGCCGACGACTCGCGCGGGTCGATTCGCACGGCCAGCACGTGCACATCCAAGCCCCTCGCCACCAGCGCTCGGACGCTCTCGATCACGTGCGCCCCCACGCCGCCGTCCCTCGTCCAGCTGGGCGTGACGAGCAGCAGCGGCATTGGCTCTCACGCTACCATGGCCGCGACGCAGGCCACCGGCGCGAGAGCTCGATCGGATTCACTGCATGACCCAGCGAGCGCCCACGGCGCCCACAAAAGTGGTTTACGTGATGGGCGCGGGCCGCAGCGGCAGCACGATCCTGGGCGTGTGCCTGGGTAACTGCGAGGACTTCTTCTTCGCGGGCGAGCTCGAGGAGTGGCTGCTGCGGGCCGACGGGCCCCGCTGGGCCGGCGGCGAGCGCCAGCGTTTCTGGGAGCAGGTGAGGGAGCGTGTGGTGGGTGGGGAGGGTCTCTTTGGAGGCCGTGCGAACAGGTGCATCGAGCGCTCCTCGGCGGCCCTGCGGCCGGATCTGTGGCCCGCGCGATGGCGCATGCGCAAGGCCTACAGGCGCGTGGCGGAGGAACTCGTGGAGGCGGTCTCGGATGTGGCGCGGGCACGGTATGTCATCGACAGCTCCCACTTTCCCCTGCGTGCACGAGAGCTCCGCGCCAGCAAGGAGATCGAGCTGTATCTCATCTACCTGGTCCGCGATCCTCGCGCGGTGCTGGCGTCCAACCTCCGGGAGCTGAGCCCGCACGAGGTGGCGGAGAGAAGGTGGCGCACGCTGAAGCTGAACGCGGATCTGTGGCTCACCCAGCTCGTCTGCGCGCTTGTCTTCCTGCGCCAGCCGCGCGAGCGCCGGATGCTGGTGCGCCACGAGGATTTCCTCGCGGACCCGGAGGGGGTGCTCCTGCAGATTCTCGCGATGACGGGCGCCAAGGTGAAGCTTCCCGACCTGTCCTCGCTGCGCGTGGGGGCGCCACTTCAGGCCAACCGGCTGATCCGGGCGGAGACGGTTTCGGTGAAGCGCGGAGCCGCCGCCGAGCGTACTCCCCGGTCGGCCCTCACCTCGCTCCTACAGGCACCCTGGCGGCCGGCTCTCAGACGGCTGAAGCCCGCGGCGACGGCCACCCGCGAGCGGCGCGAGGCGCGCGAGGCGTGAGGCCGGCGAGGCTCCCGCCGGGCAGCTTGCTCACGCGCCGCTCAGAGCCCTGGGGTCGCGAATCCACCAGGGGACACGCGATGGCGGACCCTCCGTGGGCAGGACGCCGAGATCGACGGTGCGGGAGCACAGAAAGGCCAGGCGGCGGCGTCGTCGGTAGTCGTCCATCCCGTTCCAGGACTCGACGTCGAGGCTCAGGGGGACGCTGCGAAAGCCGTACCCGCGAGCGATGTCCGCGAGAGCGTCGCGGCTGGGTATGAGCACCAGCCCCCCACCGGGCCGCTCGCCCACGTTGGGGCGGTGGGAGACCTCGAAGATGCTGGCGCGGGCGCGAGAGATGGCGGTGTCGATCAGGATCAGCTCCGCGGCTGTGGCCGCCATCCGCTCGAACAGCTCGACGGGCTTGGACACCTGATCGAGCACCCCCAGGCACAGCACCACGTCGAATCCCTCGCCGAGGTCGTGCGTGAGCACATCTCCCAGCTGAAAGCTGTAGCGGCTCGGGTCGATGCCCTTGGCGGCGAACACGAGCTCGGCCTGCTCCAGGTATTCGCGCTTGACATCGATGCCCAGCACCGACTCGGCGCCCGCTTCGATCGCTTCCAGCGCCCAGAAGCCGGCGCCGCAGCCGAGGTCCAGCACACGCCGGCCGGCGAGGGAGCCGTGCGAGAGGGCCAGCAGCGGCTCGAAGAAGTAACGGCGTCGCTGCTCATGGCGGTTGACGCGTGCCGCGTCTGGCGGCGGCGTGCGCACGCCATCCTCGAACTGGAACACGTAGTCCCAGTGGGGAAAGGCCGCGATGCGATCCTGCAGCTCCTGCTTCTCCACGCCGGCGAGCGTAGCCGAAGTCGAATGGCGAAGGCCGTTCAACGCCGAGCCTTCGCCATTCGACCTCCATACGAGACGACTGTGGGCGAGAGGACCGTCTGCCGGTCCGCTCGCCCACTCCCACTAGGAGGAGAGATCTCGCGCGGTGCCGCGTCGCCGCGGCGCCGCTCGGGTCGACTGGAGGTCAGCCTTTGAAGGCGATGTTGCCTTTCACGACTTCCACTTCCAGCTGGCCGGTGTACTTGCCGGTTTCGCCTTCCAGCAGCGTTATTTCTGGATCTTCGCAGAAGCCGCCGCCTTCTTCCGACCATTCAATGTTCTTGAATTCGTTCGAAATCACGAGCTTTTCCCTGAAGACGCCCGGTTCGATTTCGACGACGTTGGGAGAGTATTTCGCGGCCGTGTATTCCCTTTCGGGGCGTTCTTCGGCCACCGGCGGATAGATGCCGCCATCCCATTCGACGAAGCATTTCAAATACTGGGCTTTCATTTCGATCGATTCGTTGGCCATCACCCAGCCGTTGGCGCTGTAGGAGTACAGCTGCTTCTCTTTGAGATGCATCGCCACTTCGCCTTTTTTGCCCCAGATGCTCACGGGGCCGGTCGTGCATTCTTTGTAGGACACTTCGAGTTCGAGCGAGGCCAGCGGCGAGCTGGGTACCGCGCCCTTGACGCCGGCCTTGGCGCAGGTGATGCGAATTTTGTTGAAGCGAAGTTCCTGCGGACCGAGGGCATGCCCCTTGAGTTTGAGCGGGAACGGGGGCCCGCTTGCCGTGAATTCGGCGGCCGCCGCCGTACCGGCGCCGAACGCGAGCGCGCAAACCGCGGTCGCGAGCCCACACGCCATCGTGATCCTTCTTGTGAAGCGCGATCCTGTCATCTCCGGGATCCTCCCCCTAGTGGGATTGAAAGAGTTGGGTCTATTGAATCCGTTTACGCCCAAGGCGCCTCTCGTTGCGCCAAGTCGTCTCTCCTGAGCTGCTACGCCTACCATCCATCCCCCGCCTCTTCCCGGAGGATATGGCGCCGTAGCATAACATAAACGGCCACGGAATGGGCCAAAAGCGCGAGGTTTGCTGAGGTTTGGCTGGGTTTGGCCGGGCTTGGCGTCTCGGCCGCGGAGTTGCTCCCCGAACGACGCTCGCCTCGAGCGCTCCATGGCGCTCCGGCAACCTGCCCGCCGGCGCCGAAATCCCTGCACAGAGGGAGTATTCCGGTATTCCAGCGCTGCGAATCCCGGATCGCGCCAACAGGGCCGGCCTTCGCGGGGCGTGACGCGGGCGCGAAGGGGCGTCGGGGCAAGGCCTGGGCTTGGCGCGGATACAACGGCGGCCTCCATCCGCGGCCCGGCATCCGCCGCCACGGGCCACCCGAAAAGAGAGCCGGCCGGGCCACCCACAGTGGGTGGCCCGGCCGGCTCGTACTTCCCTCGCCCTCGGGTGCGTCCCTGCTCTCTTGGGCGCAGGCGATCTTTCCTTGGCGTTCGCCTTATGCGACCTTGCTGCCGACTTCCTCAGCGCCGAATTCGGCCTCCGCCTGCACCGTCTTGGGCAGAGCTTCGTAGTCGCTGTTCTTCAGCAGCTTGCCGCCGCCACCGGTGCCGGTGTTGACCGCCCACACGAGGAAGTCATGCACAGTGGTCGCGATCTTCTGCGATTCGGCTTCGCTGACGCCGTACTTCGAGAGGAAGTAGTAGTACTGACGGGCAGCGAGGATATAGGTCAGGCCACAGATCGGATACGTCTTGGAGACGTCTTCGCCTTTGACCTTCGACCAGTCGTAACGCGTGCTCAGCGGCGGGAATTCTTCACCCTTGGCCGAGACGTATTTCGTATCCTTGCAGTTGGAGTCGCCCTCCTTTTCCTTGTCTTCTTTGGACGAAGGATCGGCAAACGTCACGGGCGTCGTGCCCGGTTCGGAGTTCTGCACCGGGGCCCAGAACTCTGTGTGCTGTTCACCTTTTTTGTTTTCGCCACCAACGTTCTTCTTCGAGAAGAAGCCCTTTTCCTGGGCCACGGCGAGATCGGCGTAGCCGATGCTGCTTTCGGTGTTGTTGACTTCGTTGATCACACCGGGGTTACCGGTTTCGACCGGCCGCAGGATGTGAGCCGCTTCGGGCCAACGCTGGTTTTCGCAGCCTTCGCCGACCTGCGCCCACGTCACGCTCGCGCCAGCGCCGAGTTCGCCGCTGGTGCACGGTTTTTCGCCGCCGTTTACTTCTTTGAATTCTTCGGCAGCCCATTTGCCCGTGTAGACCTGAGCGAGGAACTCCTTGAAGATATGGGTCGTGCCAGATTTGTCGGCGCGCACCACCGGACGGATCGTGTCGTTTTCGGCACTTTCTTTACAGGTGAGCGTGTCATGACCGTCCGAGCCCTCTTTGGTCATCGCCTGAGCCCAGGTTTTGATCGTGCCACGGTAGATTTCCTCCACCACTTCCTGGTCGAGCGCGAGACGACCCAGTTTCAGCACTTTGCCTTTGGAGGTCGTGATTTCGCTGGTGGCGAGGCAGTTTTTCGGCAGGTGCACGATGACCGCCACGGCGCCCTGGGCGACCGGGATCGACTCGATCGCTTCGCCTTTGCCAGCTTCTCCGCCTTCGGCCATGAATTCTTTGCCTTCGAATTCTTCCTTGACGGCCTTGGTCGGCGCTTCGTCGGTGCCGCACAGCGGGAACTTCTTCACGCGCGGATACGTTTCGCCCGATTTCACTTCGCCGAACGATTTGATGCCGTTGCCCCACGTTTTGAGGCAGCTGCCGCTTCCGCGGTTCGCACTGCCGGTCTGGTTGTCGTACACGACTGGCTTTTCCAGGCTGCCCTGGCCGGAGAGGCCGGCGCAGGCCAGTGGGCTGGACGAGAAGTTGAACCCGACATGGAGTTCTTCGTTGCTTTTTTCGCTGTTGACGCCCGTCCACAAGAACATCGCCGGGGCCTGGAACGTCGAGCCCTCGGATTCGATCTTCTGAGCGCCGGAGCACTGTTCCAGCACGTCCGGATTGGGCGGTGTCACTTTCTTGGCGCTCGCGACGCCCGGCGCGCCTAGCGCGAGCGCGGCAGCCGTGGCAATGCCCAGCGGCACAGCGCGGCGCACGGAGACGAATCTCATTGCTTGGATACCTCCTGTTGGGGTTTCGTTTCCAGCGCGGATGTCCTATCCACGGACGCCGGGAGCGTTCCCCGGCTGACGCAAAGTCTCGCAGCGACACGGGGCGCCAGCGTTATCATCCTGTGCCCATTTGCGGTCAATTCCTTGACACGGAATTGACAGACTCTTTACATCCGCGAGACCTGTTCGCTCACACCGAGCCCGTACACACCTACCAGGGCGCGACGCGCTGTATTCGCGGTCGAAGGTCTCAGTGCTTCTTCTTCGCCGGCAGATGCAGCGTCACCACGTGGGTCGTGGTGTTGCTTGCGCCGCCGCTGCCGTGAGAGAGAATCGTGAGCTTCGCCTTCAGGACTCCGTGGTAGTGGCTCAGCAGCGCCCTGGCCTGAGAGCTCAGGTGCAGGACGACCGTCTTGCTGCCACCGGCAAGCGAGAAGCTGCCCTTGGCGAGGACGAGGACTTTCTTCTTGCCGTTCTTGCCCGCGGCCGCGAC
>DATJMB010000009.1:0-7968 GCA_035508995.1 Solirubrobacteraceae bacterium
TGGATGCCGACAGGCCGCCGGGCCGCCGATGAAAGATGACTAGCATCCCGCAACCCCCGTACATCGAGCTTGTTGGTTGAGGACATGATCAGATCTCCCCGCACCCTCCGCACAGCCGCACTGACCGCCGTGGCCGCAATCGCCGCCGCGATGATGCTCGTCCCGAGCGCGCTCGCGGGCAGGGCGGCGAAGGCGCAGCCCCAGGCGCACGCCGCCTCCTCCTATCTGACGGGTCTCGGCGACGAGCAGACGGAAATGTTCACGAACCCGTTGTGGCAGCAGCTGCACACGAGGATCGCCCGTTACATAGCCCCCTACGACGCAGCCGTGCGCTCCGACGAGCTCGCCCGGGCGCGCGCCTGGATCGAAGCGGCCGAAGCGGCGCACCAGCAGATCCTGATCGCCTTCTACCACTCCGAGCACACGCCCATGCAGCTGCCGAGCGTGGCGACCTACAAGCACGACGTGCAGAAATTCGTCGAGGACTTCCCCCACGTGCGCCAGTACCAGTCCTGGAACGAGGCCAACCGCGGCAACGTCAAGGGCGCCTTCTCGAGCCCCTCGGCGGGCGCGTCGGCGCGCTACTACCAGGCGCTCAAGCGCGTCTGCAAGGGCTGCACCGTGATCGGGCTGGACGTGCTGGACGAAGACTCGATCCACGCGACGCTGCGCTACGTCGCGGCGTTCAAGACCGAGGTCCGGCGACTGCGCACCGTGATGCCCTCGATCTGGGGCCTGCACAACTACTCCGACATCAACCGCCTGGAAAGCTGGCGCACGCGTCAGCTGGTGCGGGCGCTCGGCGGCCAGGTGTGGCTGACCGAGACGGGCGGCATCGTGCAGTTCGGCGGCGCCTTCCCCAACAAGCACGGCTCGGGGCTGACGCGGGCGGCGAAGGTGCTCAAATACATGTTCGCCGTCGCCGGCGCGGTGCCGCAGATCAAGCGCCTGTACATCTACGACTGGACCGGCGGCGTGACCTCCACGCGCTTTGACGCTGGTTTGATGAACGCCCACGACCAGCCCCGCGCGGGCTACGTGGTCGTCTGCAAGGCGCTGCACGCCGCCCGCTGCTCGGGCTTCAAGCTGGCAAAGAACTGACCGCCGCGGGCCGCTCGGGTCGCGGCGGCCGGCTTGGCGGGCGCTCGTTGCGCAGCAGGCGCATCGCCACCAGCGCGAGCAGGCCCGCGCACGCCGCCAGCGGCGCCAGCGTGCGCAACGGATAGCGGCTGCCGTCGTGCAGCTTGAGGTTCAGCGCCGTCTGGTCGCCGGCGGCTTTGATGTCGAGCAGGCCCTGGTGGTCGATGCCCAGCAGCGTGGGGGCGAACACGGCGAACAGGCACCAGCCGGCGAGCGCCAGCACCCCCCAGCCGAGCGTGGCGGACGACAGCCGCAGCCGGGGGGTCGCCCACGCGCCCAGCACGACCGCCCCCAGCGCTGGAAGCAGAAACACCCAGACCCCGTCCCAGCCGCGGCCGAGGCCGTAGGCGGAGGCGATCGTGGGCTGGAAGAAGCCCTCGCGCAGGAAGCGCGCCCAGACCACAGTCTCGGTCTCATAGCCGACCAGCGGATGGGTGATCGTGGCCAGCACCGTGGTCACGATCGAGACCGCCGCCAGCGCGATCGTGGGGCCCGGCCAGCGCTTGAGGGCGAGCGCCACCGGGAAGGCCAGGAAGGGCAGCATCGTGGCCAGGAAGCGCGGCCCCATGAAGCCGCCGCCGAAGGGCAGGTAGTAGCCCGAGTTGTAGCCCACGTAGCAGAGGCAGATGCCGGCGATCGTCAGCGCCTCCGCGCGCCGGGAGCGCCGGTAGAGCAGCACCGTGCCGAGCGCCCCCAGGATCAGCACGGGGGAGATCGTGAGCAGGCCGCGGGAATCGCCCAGCAGCGTCACGAGCACCTTCAGGCTGGGGGCGCCGATGCCGAAGAAGCCTTTCTGCTGGCGGGGCACGTCGGAGTAGGCGAGGTGCGTCCAGGAGTGGAAGGCGTAGTGGTTGTAGACCAGCAGCGGCACGATGCCCACGATCCCGCCGGCGATGTAGGCGCCGGCGCGGCGGGCGATCAGCCACGGCGTGAGCGCGTCGCGGCGGGAGAGCAGGTACAGGCCCAGCACCGCCGCCACGAAGAACAGCGGGTACTCGGAGGCCACCGCGTAGCCCATCGCGAGCCCGGCGAGCGCCAGCAGCATGGCGCTGGGCGGCCCGTCGCGCTCGCGCAGCATCAGCGCGAAGGCCGCGAAGCCGAGGAAGGCTGTGAACACGTGCGAGAACAGCAGCGTGGAGAGCGGCAGCACCATCGTGCCGAGCCCCAGCGCCACCGCCGCGGCGGCTCCGTAGCCGGGCTCGAAGCGCTCGGCCACCCGCCACACGAGCGCCACCAGCAGCAGGCCCGGCAGCACGTTCGCCCACAGGCCGATCAGGTAGATCATCTCGTCGCCCGGATGGTTGGGCGGCGCGATGTGCCGGTCGGTCCAGGATTCGGCGCCCACGAGCTTCAGGGTGTCGTAGAAGGGCAGCGCGAACAGCGCCAGGCCCGGCGCCCGCGCCGAGTACCAGTGGCCGTGGTAGTAGACCTTGTCGCCGGTGTTGGCCTGGTTGGCGTCGATCGTGGTTCCGTCCCGGTCGAGCGCCCTGATCAGGTCGTAGTGGGAGCTCTGGTTCCAGGAGAAGCTCTGGATCAGAGTCGCGTAGGAGAGCCCGACGAGCAGGATCGCCGCGAGCGCCAGTCGCTTGGAGCGCATCAGTCGCTCCCGTGCAGGGCCGCTGGGCCGGGGCCGATTTCGTAGATCACGACTGAGCCCACCTGGCGGCGGGTCACGCCGAGGCCCTTCACGGGCTTGGCCGCCGCGGCCTTCGGATCGGGCGGCTCGGCCGTCTCGTAGCCGTGCAGGCCCGGCAGCTGGGGCAGCGCCAGGTGCAGCACCGCCGTGTGGATCCCGTAGTAGCGCAGCTTCTCGACGCTGGCCTTGTCGGGAAAGCCGTTCATGCCCCCGCGCAGGTCATCCTCGGCGGGCATGTCGAAGGTCGAGTTGCCGTCGGCGATCGCGGGGAAGCCGTCGGTGGAGAAGTACTGCCACACCCGGTCGGCGGCGCCGTCGGTGGGCAGATCGATGATCGGCCCGCGCAGCCCGATCTCCGCGGCCGCCGGCTGGGGCACCACCGGGTGGCCGAGATGGCCGGCGCCTTCGCCCACCACGCCGATCACGAGCGCCGCGCCCGCCAGGCCGCCGAGCGCCGCGATGCGCTGGCGCCCGCTCCAGCGTCCCACCCAGCCCGCGATCGCCTGCCCGCCGGCGCCCGCGAGCAGCGCGTAGAAGAGGGTGGCGAGCGTGAAGATGCGGCCGGGCACGCGCACCCCGTCCCAGCCCGGCGCGTAGTCGTAGAGCAGCCTGTAGGGGTAGCCGGCGCCGGTGAGGCCCATGCCCATGGCGAGCACTGAGCACACCACGATCCCCACCAGCAGGCCGATCCGCAGGCGGGGGCTGAAGGGCGAGCCGCGGCTCGCGACAGGGTCCTGCTCGCCGCCCGCCACGCCGCGATCGGCGCCGCCGCGCGCCTTGAAGCCACCGGCGAGCAGGCCGAGGAGGGCCAGCACGAGGATCAGGCCGCCGGGGAAGAAGACGTCCTCGTTCTTGGAGTGCACTTTGGCGCGCATGCCCGCGGTGGCCCCGCCCCACACGCGGTTCTCCGAGGAGGCCGCCAGCAGGGCGGCCGGGCCGGAGGAGTAGTTCTCGACTTCCTTGAGGGTGCGCTTCGCGGTGGGGTAGTCGTGGGCCACCTTCAGATAGGGGCGGGCCTGGTAGACGGTGACGATGCCGAGCGCCGCCACGCCCACGCAGGTGACGGCGATCAGGCGCCGTGGCGGCGCGGGACGGCCGGCGCGCCACCAGTAGAAGAGGCCGATCAGCGCCAGCACGAGCAGCAGATAGGCGTACTGCATGCCCAGCGTGAAGCCGAGGCTGACCTGCCAGGCCGACACCAGCCAGCCGACCAGCACGAGCACCCGCGAGGAGCGCCGGTAGCCGCGCAGCAGCAGGAACAGCGCCAGCGGGATGCCGCCGCTGGAGATCACGTGCAGGTGGCCGGCCTCGGTCACCCGATAGGGGGCGTAGGCGAAGGCCGCGCCGGCGATCGCGCCACCGATTCGCCCCAGGCCGAGCTCGCGCGCGAGCAGGTAGGCGCCCACGAAGCACAGCGTCCAGGCGAACAGGAAGAGCAGGTTGTAGCGCACGAGCGCCGCCACGGTGCCCGAGCCGAAGAAGGCCGCCGGCCCGTAGCCCAGCAGGGAGTCCGAGAAGGCGAGGCTCAGAGGGTGGGGGTAGAAGGCGTTCGAGTCGAACAGGTGCAGGGGGTCGTTGAGCATCGCGTGACCCACCCAGGCAACCTCCCAGGCGGTGCGCACCGGGTCGCCGAGATCGGGTGCGATGCGGCTCGGCAGGTGCAGCACCAGCGGCCAGCTGGTGACGATCGCCAGCAAGACACCCCCGAGCACGACGAGGGCGATCTCGCGCAGGCCGAGGCTCGGCGAAGGCGTCCAGGACGGACGTCGCCGGGGGGCAGCGGTCCGAGAGGGCCGTTGCAGGAGCGCGCTCTCCATCGAACGGCGCAGCATACGCGAGCCACCTGCTGCAAAGCGGCACAGGCGCCCGGCCCTTTTCGGACTGTGCGGCGGAATGGTTTGCGCAAGACTGTCGGTGTGAAGGTGCTCGTGGTGGGAGCGGGGGGCGTGGGAGCGGCGTTCGCCGCGATCGCCCAGCGCCGGCCGGCATTCGAGCGGGTGCTGCTGGCCGACGTCTCCTCCCAGCGCGCCCACGAGGTGGTTGCGCGGCTGGGCGAGGCCGACCGCTTCAACGCCGAGCAGGTGGACGCCTCCGATCGCGAGGCGTTGATCGCGCTGATCGGGCGCACGCGCCCGGACGCGGTGCTGAACGCCTGCGACCCGCGCTTCAACGAGCCGATCTTCGACGCCTGCTTTGAGGCTCGCGTCACCTACCTGGACATGGCGATGACGCTCTCCACGCGCCACCCCGAGCGCCCTTACGAGCTGCCCGGCACGCTGCTCGGCGAGTATCAGCTCGAGCGCCACGAGCGCTGGGAGCAGGCGGGGCTGCTGGCGCTGGTGGGCATCGGCGTGGAGCCGGGCCTCTCGGACGTGTTCGCCGCCTACGCCGCCCAGGAGCTGTTCGCGCAGGTGCGCGAGGTGGGGGTGCGCGACGGCGCCGATCTAGTGGTGGAGGGCTATGACTTCGCGCCCACCTTCTCGATCTGGACGACGATCGAGGAGTGCCTGAACCCGCCCCTGATCTGGGAGCGGGAGCGCGGCTTCTACACGACCGCCCCCTTCTCGGAGCCGGAGACCTTCACCTTCCCGGAGGGCATCGGCGAGGTGGAGTGCGTGAACGTGGAGCACGAGGAGGTCGTGCTGATCCCCCGCTGGGTGCCGTGCGAGCGGGTCACCTTCAAGTACGGCCTCGGCGGCGAGTTCATCGAGGTGCTGCGCACGCTGCACAAACTTGGCCTCGACTCCACCGAGCCCGTTTCGGTGCGGGGGGCGAAGGTGGCGCCCCGCGATGTGGTGGCGGCGGCGCTGCCCGATCCGGCCACGCTGGGGGAGCGGATGACGGGCCGCACCTGCGCGGGCACGTGGGTCACCGGCACCGGCCGCGACGGCGCCGAGCGCTCCACCTACCTCTACCACGTGGTCGACAACGAGCACACGATGCGCGAGTACTCAAGCCAGGCGGTGGTATGGCAGACGGCCGTCAACCCGGTGGTGGCGCTCGAGCTGCTGAACGACGGGCTGTGGCGGGGCACGGGCGTGCTCGGCCCCGAGGCCTTCCCACCCAAGCCCTTTCTCGAGCGCCTCGCCGCGCTGGGCTCGCCGCACGGGGTGATGGAGTTGGGCTGAGGCGTGTCGGCGTGCTCGGCGTTACCGACCGAGAGCCTCGCCTAACCGGGCTTTCGCGCGGACGGCCCGCGGCGGGCGGGAGTCGGGGCCGTCGTGTTTGCGTGCAGCCGACCGATCTGCCAGATGCCGGCGTCGTGGCGGTCTTCGAGCCAGCGTTCGGCGTCGCGCTTGCCGAGCGCGATCAGGTCCTCGACGAACTCGCGCGCCAGGAACAGATAGCTGAGCAGCTCGCCGTGGACGGCGCTGCGTTCGGCGTTGACGAGCCGTCCGAGCAGCGCCAGGTCGCTGTCGCGGGCGAGGCCGCGGACGCCCGCGTAGTGGCGTTTGTAGACCTCACGCGCGAGACGCCCGATCTCCAGCCGGTCTTTCGGCGCCACGAATATGTACGGCACGGTGTGGCGGTGGCGGCCCGGTGACGATCCCGGGGCGAGCGCCTCGTTGACGGTGGCGAGGGTCGCCACGTCCTCGGCGAGCTGGTCGCCGAGGACCACCTGCAGCAGCTGTGCGACACCGTCGATCACGTCCGGTCGGCTCCTGCGCTGGGCCGGGGTCACGGAGGAGTTCAGCCCGATCACCACCACCCGCTCGGCGCCGAGCGCCAGGGCGGGCTTCAGCGGCGCGTTCAGGCGCACGCCGCCGTCGCTGTACCAGCCCGCCGCCTTGCGCGGCCGGCGGACCTCGACCGCCGGGAACGCGCCGGGAATCGCCGCCGACGCCAGCACGTGCTCGGCGGAGAGCCTGGTGCTGACGTAGTCGATCGCGTGCGCCGGGTCCGGTGCGGGATCGGGGCCGCCGTGGTGGAAGACCACGCTGCCGGTGGTGGCGTAGGAGGTGGCGACCACGGCGGCGGCCGTCAACGAGCCGTCTTTGACGTTACGCGTGATGCGCTCGAACTCAACCAGTCGCTTCAGCGTTTGCGAGAGCGGCGAGGGGTCGAGCAGTCCCGAGAGGCTGGGGCCGGGCAGGCGAGCGAACATCGCGAGCGCGCCCAGCAGGCGAGAGAGCTCCGCGGGCGAGACGAGTGGGCGGAAGGCGTCGTCCCAACGCAACTCCCGCCACATCTCGAGTCCGGCCGCGGCCGTCTCGATCAGCGACTGGTCGGCGCGCGCCGCGAAGAAGGCGCTGTTGAGCGCGCCGATGCTCGTGCCGACGAGGATGTCGGGGCTCTGGCCGCGTTTCGCAAGGGCGGGCGCCAGCGCTGCGAGCGCCCCGACCTCATAGGCGCCGCGGGCACCGCCGCCGGCGAGCACGAGCGCGATCCGCTCGCCTCGCTCGCCTGCTGGGGCCGGGTCTGCCATCTCGAGCGCAGGCTACCGCGCTGGCGCCTCGCCAGGCGAGCGTGGACAGGACGCGGCGTGTGTCCGGCCGCCCTCCCGTCGACTGCTACGCTATGTAGCAACTGTATGGAGAGTCGCACGATCCCCCAGCGAGAGCTACGCAACAACATCGCGGACGTGCTGCGCCGCGCGGAGGCCGGCGCGGAGTTCACGATCACGGTACGCGGGCGCCCCGTCGCGCGGCTGGGCCCAGCGGATCGTCCCCGCGAGCGCCGGCTGGACGTCGATCGCGACACGTTCCAAGCCATCTTGGCGGCCACCCCCGTCGATGACGCTTTCGCGACGGACATCGCCAGGGCACGCGCCGAGGAGGAGTCGGTGGACGATCCGTGGGATCGCTCTTGAGCGGAGCGCTGCTCGACACCTCCGTGGTGATCGACGGTCTCCCCTCAGGCCAAGCAGACGTGCCGGAGACGATGGCCATCTCGGTGATCACCCTCGGCGAGCTGCGTGCCGGCGTTCGACTTGCCGGTGATCCCTCGTCACGTGCCGCCCGCCAGGGCCGCCTCGTCGCTGTTCGCGACGCCTTCGAGCCGATCCCGGTCGATGAGACCGTGGCGGAGCACTACGGCGACGTTCTCGCTGCCGCACGCTCCGCCGGACGCATCACCAAGGCCACCGACCTGCTGATCGTCGCCACAGCGGCGGCCACCGGCCGTACCCTGCACACACTCGACACACGCCAAGCGGCACTGGCGCAGGCCGCCGGCATCCAAGTCCAATCAAA
>DATJMB010000010.1:0-9308 GCA_035508995.1 Solirubrobacteraceae bacterium
TGATCGCGTGCCTCGGAATCACCGAGCCCGACGCCGGCTCCGACGTGCGCGGCATCAAGACGCGCGCGGTTCGCGACGGCGACGAATACGTGATCAACGGCTCGAAGACGTACATCACGAACGGCCATCGCGCGAATTTCATCCTGCTCGTCACGAAGACCGACCCGGACGCGGGCTATGACGGCTTCACGCTGTTCCTCGTGCCGATGGACAGCCCGGGGGTGATCCGCGAGAAAAAGCTCGAGAAGATGGGCATGCACGCCTCCGACACCGCCCTGCTGGCCTTCCAGGACGTGCGTGTGCCGGCCTCCGCGATGCTCGGTCAGGAGGGCAAGGGCTTCTACCACATCATGTGGGAGCTCCAGGGCGAGCGCATGATCGGCGCCGCCGGCTGCGTGGCGGGCGCCCAGAAATGCTTCGAGCACACCCTCGCCTACGCCAAGGAGCGGGAAGCGTTCGGCAAAGCCATCGGCCACTTTCAGGTGATCCGCCACAAGTTCGCCGAGATGGCCACCAAGATCGAGTCCGCCCGCGAGCTCGTGTACGTGACCGCCTGGCGCTTCGCCAACGGCGAGTACCCGGTGCGGGAGATCTCGATGGCCAAGCTCCACTCGGCCCGCGTGGCCTGCGAAGTGGCCGACGAGTGCATCCAGATCCACGGCGGCGCCGGCTACATGAAGGAGTACAACGTCGAGCGGGTGTGGCGTGACATGCGCCTGAACCGCATCGGCGCCGGCACCGACGAGATCATGCTCGAGGTGATTGGCCGCTCCTACGGCCTTTGATCGAGTCGTCTTGATCCAGCCGCCGTTCAGCGAGGAGCACGAGGAGTTGCGGGCGTCGATCCGGGGCTTCCTGGAGCGGGAGCTCGCGCCGCACGCACAGGAGTGGGAGGAGGCGGAATGGTTCCCCGACGAGGTGTTCGGCAAGCTCGCCGGGCAGGGGCTGCTGGGGTTGAAGTACCCGGCGGCGCTCGGCGGCCAGGGCGGGGATTACCTGCACGAGGCGGTGCTGTGCGAGGAGCTCGCGCGGGTGGGCTCCGGCGGCACTGCGGCGGGGATCGGGGCGCACGTGAACATCGCCACGCCGCCGATCTGGAAGTTCGGCACCGAGGAGCAGCAGCAGCGCTATCTGGTGCCGGCGATCGGCGGCGAGAAGGTGGGGGCGCTGGGCATCACGGAGCCGGGCGCGGGCTCGGACGTGGCCGCTCTGCGCACGGCCGCCGAGCGGGTTGACGGCGGCTACGTGCTGCGGGGGGAGAAGACCTACATCACCAACGGGGTGCGGGCGGACTTCATCGTGACCGCGGCCCGGACCACTCCCGAGGGGGGCCACCACGGGATCTCCTTCTTCATCGTCGAGCGCGGCGAGGGGGTGAGCGCGGCGAAGCTGCAGAAGCTCGGCTGGCGGGCGTCGGACACCGCCACGATCGCCTACGAAGAGGTGTTCGTGCCCGAGCAGAACCTGCTCGGGGAGCTGCACGGGGGCTTCAAGCTGATCATGGCCAACTTCCAGTGGGAGCGGTTGGCGATGGCGCTCGGCGCGGTTGGCGCGATGGCGCTCGCGTGGGAGCGCACCGCGGAGTTCGCCCGTGAGCGACAGGCCTTCGGGCGGCCCCTGGCAAAGCACCAGGCGATCCGCCACCGGCTCGCCGACCTCGCCTCATCGGCCTACGCCGCTCGCTGCGTGACCTACGACGCGCTGCGTCGCTTCGTGGCGGGGGAGGAGCCACTGCGAGAGGTGACGATGGCCAAGCTCCTGACCCAGCGCGCGTCCTTCGAGCTGATGGACGCCTGCCTGCAGATCCACGGCGGCGCCGGCTACATGCGGGAGTACTGGGTGGAGCGCGCCGCGCGGGACGCCCGCCTGGGGCCGATCGGGGGCGGCTCGGACGAGATCATGCGCGAGATCCTCGGCCGCGTGCTCGGCCTCTGAGGCGCCCGCTCGGCCTCTGAGGCGCGTTCTCTAGACGAAAAGCTGCACATAGCCGTGCAAAGCGGCGCATCCGCTCAAGGCCGCCGGGGGGCGTTCCGATACCGGCCTCGTGGACGGTCAGCCCCACTCACGGCGCCACCACGCGCCAAGCTCGATGCGCCGCGTGCTGCTCATGGGCCTCGCGGCGGGCGCCATGGCCACGGCGGGCGTCCCCGCCCAGGCGATTGGCGCCACGCATCGCACCACCGGGGGGACGCACCACGGCGGGCGGAAGCATCGGCGGAGCGTGCGCGGCACCCACTGCGCTGGTTCGGCGAGCTTTCATGCGGGCGCCGGCAAGCGCCCGCCCGCCCGCTGTGGACATCGCCAGCCGGCCCACCGGGGAGCCTGCGCGAACACCAGCATGCGCCCCGACGCCGCCGACCTGGCGGCGATCCGCGCGGCGGTGCTGTGCCTGGTGAACCAAGCCCGCGCCGCGCGCGGCGAGGCGCCCCTGCGCGCCAACGCGCGGCTGCTGGCGGCGGCGCAGCGGCACAGCGAAAGCATGGGCTTCGGCGACTACTTCTCCCACACCGGCCCGGCGGGCCAGACGCCGCTCTCGCGCATGGAGGCGGCGGGCTACATCTACAGCTCCCGGCTGGGCTACGAAGTGGGGGAGAACATCGGCTTCGGCACCCTGTGGCTGGCGACGCCCAAGGCGATCGTGCATGCCTGGATGATGTCGCCGGGACACCGCGCCAACATCCTCGACGCTCGCTTCCAGGACACCGCCGTCGGCGTCTCCGCCCACCCGCCGGCGGCGCTCGCGGGGGGGCAGCGGGGGGCGGTGTACACGCAGGACTTCGGCGTGATCGTGCGGCCCACCATCGCCCGGCACCGCCGCAAGAAGTAAGCAGTAGAGCTGCGTACTTCCTGCCGAGGGGCGATGCGGTTAGGATTGGCCGATGGCAGGCGATCCCGTGTTGTACGCCCTGCAGCGGCCGGGCGTGGCGACGATCACGCTCGACGAGCCCGACACCCGTAACGCGCTCTCTCCGGAGCTCCTGGGGGCGCTGATCGCGGCCTTCGAGCGGGCCCGGGCGGACGAGCAGGTGCGCTGCGTGGTGCTCGGCTCCTCGCACGAGACGGTGTTCTCCTCGGGCGCCAACCTGGGGGGCTTCGCGGGCGACCTGACGCTCGTGCAGCGCCACTTCGGCTCGGAGCGCTTCGTGGAGCTGTTCAAGCTGATCGGCGCGCTCGGCAAGCCCACCCTCTGCGCCGCCCGCGGCCACGTGCTGGCCGGTGCGCTGGGCATTGCCCTGGCCTGCGATCTGATCGTGGCCTCCGAGCAGGCGACGTTCGGCACGCCCGAGATCAACGTGGGCGCGTTCCCCTTCATGATCATGGCGCTGATCTACCGCAACGTGCCGCGCAAGCGGGCCAACGAGCTGCTGCTGCTGGGGGAGCGCTGGAGCGCCCAGGACGCCCATGCGGCGGGGATCGTCAACCGGGTGGTGCCGGCCGTGGAGTTCGAGGCGGCCGTCGCCGACTGGGCCGGCAAGCTCGCCGCCAAGTCGCCGCTGATCATGCGTCTCGGCAAGGAAGCGATGCACCGCCAGCTCGACATGGCGCTCGACGACGCCCTCGACTACCTGCGCGCCCAGCTCACGCTGGCGACGTCCACCGAAGACATCGTGGAGGGCGTCACAGCCTTCTTCCAGAAGCGGGAGCCCCAGTGGAAAGGGCGCTGAGCGTGAGGATGACCGGCGGGGAATGTGTCTCGAAAACGACTGCCCGCGCGCGCGCGCGCGTACGCGCGCGGGCCCCCCATTTCGAGAACCTATGAGCGCCGACTCCGCCGACTCCGACATGGACACGAACGCCGCCACGGCGCCGCCAACCTCCCTCCTGCGCCCCTTGGTGGAGGATCTGCGGGCGCGGCGGGCGAAGATCGCGCTGGGGGGCGGGGAGGAGAAGATCAAAAAGCAGCACGAGCGGGGCAAGCTCACGGCGCGGGAGCGGATCGGGCTGCTGGTGGAGGAGGGGACGTTCGTGGAGCTCGGCATCCACGGGCGGCCGCACTCCACGCAGCGGGCGATGGACGGCGTGGAGGCGCCGGCGGACGGGGTGATCACGGGCTATGGCAAGGTGGACGGGCGGCTGACGGCGGTGTGCGCGTACGACTTCACGGTGATGGCGGGGTCGATGGGGATGACGGGGGAGTTCAAGGTGACGCGGCTGCGGGAGCTGGCGCTGAAGGAGCGGATGCCGTTCGTGTGGCTGCTGGACTCGGCGGGGGCGCGGGTGCAGGAGGCGGCGGGGGCGATGTTCGCGGGCTCGGGGCACCTGTTCCGGGAGGAGGTGGTGATGAGCGGGGTGATCCCGCAGGTGGCCGCGCTGATGGGCCCGTGCGCGGCCGGGACGGCCTACATCCCCGGCCTCGCGGACTTCGTGCCGATGGTCAAGGGTCGCGGCTCGATGGCGCTGGCGGGGCCGCATCTCGTGCGTGCGGCCGTGGGCGAGGACGTCACGCAGGAGGAGCTGGGGGGCTCGCGGGTGCACTGCCGCAAGTCAGGGGTGGGGGACATGGAGGTGGCAAGCGACGAGGAGTGCATCGAGCAGATCAAGGCGTACCTCTCGTTCATGCCCCAGAACTGCGAAAGCCCGCCGCCGCTGCGGCCCTGCACGGACCCGATCGAGCGGGGTGAGGAGTCACTGCTGGACGTGTTGCCGGACTCCAATCGCAAGCCGTATGACATGTACGAGGTGATCGAGGCGATCGTGGACGACGGGTACTACCTGGACATCAAGCGGCAGTGGGCGAAGACGATCATCACCTGCTTCGCGCGCTTCGGCGGGCGGCCGGTGGGGATCGTGGCCAACCAGCCCAAGCAGCTCGGGGGGATCCTCGACAACGACTCCGCCGACAAGGCGGCGCGGTTCGTGAATCTCTGCGATGCGTTCGCGATCCCGCTGCTGTTCATCCAGGACGTGCCGGGCTTCATGGTGGGCACGAAGGTGGAGGCGGAAGGGATCATCCGGCACGGCGCCAAGATGCTGCACGCGGTGGCGGCGGCCACGGTGCCGAAGCTCACGGTGATCACGCGCAAGGCCTACGGGGCTGGCTACTACGTGATGTGCGGCAGGGCCTACGAACCGGACCTGATCGTGGCGTGGCCGAGCGCGGAGATCTCGGTGATGGGCGCCGAGGGGGTGGTGGAGATCGCATTTCGCAAGGCGGTGGAGGAAGCTGATGACCCGCGGGCCAAGCGGGCGGAGCTGATCGAGAGCTTCCGAAAGATGTTCGACGTGTACATCGCCGCGGGGAACGACCTGATCGATGACGTGATCGACCCGCGGGAGACGCGCGCGACGATCTGCCGGGCGCTGGAGATGGCTCAGGGCAAGAAGGTGGAGCGGCCCTGGAAGAGACACGGGGTCGTACCCGTATGAGAGGAGCGCTGGGATGAGCATCGAGGATCCGGTGGTGCTGACGTGCGCGATCTCGGGGGTGCTGGCCAACCGGGAGCAGTGCCCGGCGATCCCGTACACGCCGGCGGAGTACGCGGCGGAGGCGCGGCGGATCGTGGACGAGGGGGGGACGATGATCCACATCCACGCGCGCAAGCCGGACGGGTCGCCGAGCTTCGAGGTGGAGGACTACAAGGCGATCACGGAGGCGATCCGCTCGGAGGTGGGGGACAGGGCGATCGTCAACCACTCGACGGGGGCGGTGGGGGTGTCGGTGGCCAAGCGGGTGGACTACCTGCGGGAGTGCCGGCCGGAAGTGGCGGCGCTGAACATGGGGTCGATGAATTACGCGAAGTATTCGCGTACACGCAAGGACTTCGTCTTCAAGATGGTGTTCGCGAATCCGTTCGAGGAGATCGTGGAGCTGCTGGAGGCGATGAACGAGCTGCACATCAAACCGGAGCACGAGTGCTTCGACATCGGGCACGTGGGCAGCCTGGAGCCGCTGATGGACATGGGGGTGCTGCAGCCGCCGCTGCACGTGGACTGCATCATGGGCGTCGTCGGCGGCATCCCGCCTGGCGCGCGCAACCTCGCGGCGATGGTGGAGAACATCCCGGGCGTGGACGGCAAGAGCGGGCCCAAGTCGCACTGGGGGGTGATCGGCATCTCGCGCGAGCAGTGGCTGCTCGTCGCCGCCGCGCTCACCCTCGGGGGCTCGGTGCGGGTGGGCCTCGAGGACAACCTCTATCTGCCGAACGGGAGGATGGCGGCCTCCAACGGCGAGCTGATCGCGCAGGCCAGGAAGATGGCCGAAGAGGTGGGGCGGCGGCCGGCGACGGTGGAGGAGGCGCGAGAGCTGTTGAACGTGACGCCTGTGGGAGCCGGCGCGTGAGCGCGGGGTCGGTCGGGACATGAGCCTGCCGCTGGAGGGCATCAAGGTGCTGGACCTCTCGCGGCTGCTGCCGGGGGGCTTCTGCTCGCTGCTGCTGGCGGACTTCGGGGCGGAGGTGCTGAAGGTGGAGGACACGGGGCTGGGTGACTACATCCGCTGGTCGCCGCCGTACGTGGATGGCGCGCAGGACAGCGCGAAGTCGGCGCTGTTCCTGTCGCTGAACCGCAACAAGCGCTCGGTGCGGCTGGATCTGAAGAGCGAGGGGGGGCGGGAGGCGCTGCTGGCGCTGGTACGCGAGCACGATGTGGTGCTGGAGTCCTTCCGGCCGGGGGTGCTCGAGCGGCTGGGGGTGGGGTACGAGCGGATGCGGGAGGTGAACCCGGGGATCGTGTACTGCGGGATCAGCGGCTACGGGCAGAGCGGGCCCAAGCGAGAGGCGTCGGGACATGACATGAACTACCTCGGGCTCGTGGGCCTGCTGGGGCTCACGGGCGAGCGAGATGGAGCGCCGGTGCAGGCGGCGGGCCAGATCGCGGACCTCGGCGGCGGGGCGCTGATGGCGGCGTTCGGGATCATGGTGGCGCTGCGGGAGCGGGACGGGGGCGGCGGTGCGCCCGGTGTGCGGGGCCGCCCTGGGACGCCGGCGCGGCCCGGCTCTGGAAAGGGGCAGGTGGTGGACGTGTCGATGGCGGACGGGGCGCTGTCGTGGCTGGCGATGGTGGCGGGGGCGTTCTTCGCGAGCGGAGAGGCGCCGCGGCGGGGGGAGCTGCCGCTGGCGGGGTCGCTGATCTGCTACCGGCCCTACGAGTGCGCGGACGGCTGGGTGACGCTGGGGGCGCTGGAGCCGAAGTTCTGGCAGGCGTTCTGCCGGGGGGTGGGCCGGGAGGAGCTGATCGAGCGGCAGTTCGAAGGGCCGGGCTCGCAGGCGCACGAGCAGGTGCGGGAGATCTTCCGCGGGCGCTCGCGGGCGCAGTGGGAGGAGTTCGCGGGGGAGCACGACTGCTGCCTGGAGCCGGTGCTGGAGCTCGAGGAGGCGCTGGCGAGCGAGCTGGTGAAGGAGCGGGAGATGGTGGTGGAGCTCGACCAGCCGGGCGCGGGCGAGCCGGTGCGCCAGCTGGGGCTGCCGATCAAGCTCTCGCGCACGCCGGGCGATCACGGGCGGCTGCCGGGGCCGGCGCTCGGGGAGCACACGGAGCAGGCGCTGCGGGCGGCGGGCTACTCCCCCGAGCGGGTGGCGGAGCTGCTGGCGTCGGGGGCGGCGGCGGGCACGGCGGAGTCGCCGCGGGGGGCGAGCTTCCGGGCGTGAGCGTCGCCGGCCGGGAGGATCTGCTGAAGATCGGCGAGCTCGCCAGGCGGGCGGGTGTGAGCACGGGCACGATCCGGCACTACCTGCGGGAGGGGCTGCTGGCGGAGCCGGTGCGGACGAGCCGCAACATGGCGTACTACCCGCACGACTACGTGGAGCGGATCATGCTCATCAAGCGGCTGCAGGAGGAGCGTTTCATGCCGCTGCGGGTGATCAAGCAGATGCTCGAGGACGACCTCGAGCGGGTGCGGGCGCTGATCGAGTTCGAGGACCGGATCGTGGAAAGCGCGCTGGCGAGCGCGGAGCGGCGGGCGCGGGTGCCGGCGCGGGAGATCCGGGAGCGGTACGCGATCCCCCAGAACGTGCTCACGCGGCTGGCGGAGATCGGCGTGCTGACGCCCACGCGGGGAGGATACGGGGCGGAGGACGTGCAGATCATCGAAGCGATCAGCCGCTTCCGGGCTGGGGGCTACGACGAGGCGCTGGGGTTCACGGTGTACGACACGCTGCGCTACCGGGAGGCGCTGGAACCGCTGGTGGCGGAGGAGGTGAGGGCGGTGCTGGGGCGGCTCGCGGGGGAGGTGGAGCTGGAGCGGGCGATCGAGATCGTGGAGGCGGGAGCGGAGCCGCTGCGAGAGCTGATCGGGGCGATCCACTCCAAGCTGCTGCTCGCCGAGCTGGCGCGCCAGCGGCGGCCATGACGGCTATGCTTGGGTTTGTTGACTGACTAGTCAATCTATTCAGGGGATGGAGCGGCGCCGGGCCGTTTGGGCGGGTGTGTGACGGGCGTGGGGCCGACAGCAAGGAAGGTATCTTGAAGGCAGCGGCAGTGCAGCTCAACTCAAGCGCCGACTTCGAGGCGAACCTCGCGCTCGCGGATCGTCTCACGCGGGCGGCGGCGGCGGACGGGGCGGAGCTGATCGTGCTGCCGGAGAAGTGGACGGCGATGGGCTCGGAGGAGCAGCTGCGGGCGGCGGCGCAACCGCTGGACGGGCCGGCGGTGGCGTGGGCGCGGGGGCTGGCGAGCGAGCTGTCGGTGGATCTCGTGGCGGGGTCGTTCCTGGAGCGGATTCCGGGGGAGGAGAAGCTGGCTAACAGCTGCGTGCACGTGTCGGCGGCGGGGGGCGTGGCGGCGGTGTACCGCAAGCTGCACATGTTCGACGTGACGGTGGAGGGGCGCGCCTACCGGGAGTCGGACCTGGAGCTGGCGGGGGAGGAGATCGTGCTCACGAGCGCCGCCGACGGCCTGAAGGTCGGCCTGGCGATCTGCTACGACCTGCGCTTTCCGGAGCTCTTCCGGGTGCTGGTGGAGCGGGGGGCGGAGGCGTTCGCGCTGCCCTCGGCGTTCACGCTGGCCACCACCAGAGACCACTGGGAGGTGCTGGTGCGGGCGCGGGCGATCGAGAACCAGGCGTTCGTGATCGCGGCCAACCAGGTGGGAGGGCACCCGGGCGGGCATCGCTCGGGGGGACGGTCGATGATCGTGGATGCCTGGGGGGTGGTGCTCGGGCGGGCGCCGGACGGAGAGGGCTACGCGCTCGCGGAGCTCGACCTCGGGCGCCAAGCGGAGATCCGCGGTCAGCTGCCGGCGCTCGCGAGCCGGCGGCCGGAGGTGTACCAGTGAGCGCCAGCCGGGCGGCAGCCGGCCCGAGCAAACCGGCGGACAAGCGGCGGCTGATCCTCGACGCGGCGGTGCGGGTGTTCGCGCGGCAGGGCTTCCAC
>DATJMB010000011.1:0-14014 GCA_035508995.1 Solirubrobacteraceae bacterium
CTTGTTGGCCGTTCCCGTCTTGCCCGCGAGCTGATAGCCCGGCACCGAGACCTCGCTGGCGGTGCCTCCAGGCGCGAGCACACCCTCGAGCATCTTGCGCACCTCCGCGGCCGTGCGCTCGGAGATCACCCGCCGGCCGGGCCGCGTGCGCCGCGGGTGGCCGTCGACGCCGGCGATGATGTGCGGCGTGCGCAGGATGCCCCCATCGGCGATCGCCGCGTAGGCGCTCACCATCTGCATCGGCGTCACCAGCTCGCCCTGACCGATCGGCAGGTTGCCCATCGAGGACCCCGAGTATTCGCTCAGCGGCAGCGCCACCCCGGTTTCCTCGCCCGGCAGTTCCACGCCCGTGCGCGCCCCGAAGCCGAAGCGGTGGACCCAGCCGTTGAAGGCGTCCGGCCCCTCGAGCTCGCCGATCTTGATCGCCCCCACGTTGCTCGACTGGGCGAGGATTTCGGCGGTGGTGAGCGACTCTTCGGCGTGTTCGGTGTCGTCGTGGATCGTGCGGTCGGCGACCTGGATCTCGTCGGGGATCGAGAAGCCCGTCTCGGGGGTGATGAGCCCCTCCTGAAGGGCGCCCGAGACTGCGACGACCTTGAACGTCGAGCCCGGTTCGTAGTTGAAGGACACAGCCCGGTCCTCGAGCGCAGCCGGCGAGGCGGCGCCGGGATCTTCGGCGTTGACCTGGGGCCAGTTGGCGACCGCCAGCAGCGCCCCCGTGCGGGGGTCCATCACGATCGCCGTGGCGTCCTTGGGCGCGAACACCCGGCCCACCGCGCTGAGCACGTCTTCGGCCCGTTGCTGGATGTTCGCGTCTAGCGTCAGCTGCAGCTCGCCGCCCGCCCGCTCGGCGTGCTCGCTGGTGATCGACACGGGCTGGCCGATCGCGTCACTGACCACCCGCCGCTCGCCCGCCCGACCCGCCAGCAGCCCGTTCTGGGAGTACTCGAGCCCCGAAAGGCCCCCGCCTTCCGTGCCCACGAAGCCGAGCACCTGCGCCGCGAGCGTGCCCCGCGGATAGACCCGCCGCATCGTCGGCGCGCCGGTGATGCCTTCGATCTTCATCGCCAGCACCGCCCGCGCCTCCCGCGCCGGCAGCCGCCGGGCGAGATACAC
This sequence comes from Solirubrobacteraceae bacterium, assembly GCA_035508995.1. GTDB lineage: Bacteria > Actinomycetota > Thermoleophilia > Solirubrobacterales > Solirubrobacteraceae > Palsa-744. Next base: position 1,117 of record DATJMB010000011.1, read on the forward strand.
GAACCCGGTTCGCTCACTGAGCTTCGCCAGCACGTGCGCCTGCGTCTCGCCGAGCAGCGGCGCGATCCGCTGCGCCACCGCGAGCGGATCCTTGACCAGATAGGGATCCGCCGAGATGTCCTGCGCGGGCTCCGAGACGGCCAGGTCCAGGCCGTCGCGATCGGTGATCGTGCCGCGCTGGGCCGGCACCACTTCGGTTGTCAGCTGCTCGCTGCGCGCCGCTTGCTGCAGCGCGCCGCTGTGCACCGTGCCGAGATAGAGCGTCCGTCCAGCCGCCAACACCAGCAGCAGGAAGAAGAGACCGAAGATCGCGCCGATCCGCTGCTGGACCGCGGCCACCCGCTACCCCTGCGTGCTTTCGCCCGCGCTCGCCGCCCCGGCCGTCGCCCCGGCTTCGCCGCTGCTCGCCGGCGCCGATGAGGCGGGCGTCTCCGCGCTCGTTTCCGGTGCCTGAACGGCGCTCGTTTCCGAGCTCGCTTGCGTCGCGCTCGCCGATGCTTCTGAGCTGCCCGCGCCGGCTTCCGTGACGCTCGGCGTAGCGGCTTCCGCGGCTCGCGCGGCGTCCGCGTCAAGCGCCGCGGCGGCTCGCGCCGCGTCCCTCTGCGCGTGACGGCCCGAGAGGAAGCGCAGGGCGCCGGCGGGAATGATCTCCATGCCCATGTGCGCCGCCTGCAGCTGGATCGCGTCGCCCGCGGCGAAGGAGGAGTCTTCCACCGAGAGCTCCGCGTTTTCGCGCTGCAGCGACGCCTCGTGCTCGAGCGCCCGACCGATGCCCGCGTTGAGCTTGAGCAGGCCGAGCTGCGCGGTGACGATGCCGATCAACGCGAAGGCCACCAGCGCAATCCAGGCCCGCCCGTGGATCAGCCTGTCGAGTAGCTCGCCGGCACGCCGCACCGCCGCCGGGCTGGCGGCCGCAGCCGGACGCCCTCCACGACGGGCGCCCGCCGGCCCCGAGACGCGCCGGGGTCGACGCGTGGGAGCGAGCGGGCGGGGGGCGCGTGTGGGCGCCGCCGGGCGGGCGCGAGGACGGACGGCCGGTGCCGCCGCCGCTGCCGGAGGAGGCGTCATCGGCCACCCCCGTGGCCACGCCGGGAACGGCGAGCGGCGCGCGATCCCAGGCGCGCGGAGGACTTGGGGAAGGGCTCCCGCCCGGCGGTCTCCTCGCCGGTCCCGCTCGGCCCGTGCTCATCGCTCAGCTTGCGAGCCGCCCGCAGCCGAGCGGAGGCCGAGCGCGGGTTCGCCGCGAGCTCACCCGCCGAGGGCACGATCGCGCGACGCGTCAGCAGCGTCGCTTCCGGCGTGCGCCCGCACCCGCACACCGGCAGGTCCGGCGGGCACACGCAGCCCTGCGCCCGCTCGCGCAGGAAGTGCTTGACGCGACGATCCTCGAGCGAGTGGAAGCCGATCGCCGCCAGCACCCCGTTCTCGCGCAGCAGCCCCCACGCCAGCGGCAGCGCCCGCTCGAGCTGTCCCAGCTCGTCGTTGACCGCGATGCGCAGCGCCTGGAAGGAGCGCTTGGCGGGGTGGCCCGCGGCGAAGCGCACCGGCGCGGGGATCGCCGCCACGATCGTGTCCACGAGGTCGAGAGTGGTCTCGATCGGGGCGCGCTCGCGGCGCCGCGCGATCGCCCGTGCGATCGCGCTCGCATAGCGCTCCTCGCCGAAGTCCCGCAGGATCTGGGCGAGCCGGCGCTCGTCCCAGGTGGCCACGATCTCCCGCGCCGTCAGCTTCTGGTCGGGATCCATGCGCATGTCCAGCGGCGCGTCGTAGGAGTAGGAAAAGCCCCGCTCGCGGGTGTCCACCTGCATCGAGGACATGCCGAGGTCGAAGTACACGATGTCCGCCCGCACCCCCTCCTCGGCGAGCTCCTCCAGGGCGTCGGCGTAGCCCGCTCCGATGAAGCGCACCGTGCACGCCAGCTCCCGGGCGAGCTCCTCGAAGCGCTCCCGCGCGAGCGGGTCGCGGTCGATCGCGATCAGCGTCCCCTCGGCCCCAAGCCCTCGGGCGATCAGCTGCGCGTGGCCGCCGCCGCCGAAGGTGCAGTCGATGACCGTCTGGCCGAGCCCCGGCTCGAGCACACCGAGCAGCTCGCCGGCGAGCACTGGCACATGCGTGGCGGCGTCCATGTCACTCAGGATGGTCGACACGCGCCGTTATCTCCGCGACGCCCCCCAGCAGCGCCGGTCGGTGCTCGTTCCAGCCGCCCCTGTCCCACAGCTCCAGGCGGTCGCCCACGCCCACGATCACGACCTCCTTGTCGAGCTGCGCGTGCTCTGCCAGGAAGCCAGGCACCATGATCCGCCCCGCGGCGTCCAGCTCGGCGTCCTGGGAGCTGCCGTAGAAGAAGCGCTCCAGCTCGTTCAGCCGCGGCGAGAGCGGTGGCAGCTCGGCGATCGCACGCCGCGTGTAGTGCTCGTAGTCCTCCACCCGCCACACGCCCACGCAGGGCTTCAGGTCCACCGGCATCGCCAGCACCACTCCCTCCGCGAGCGTCGCCCGGTAGCGGGCGGGCATCGTGAGCCGGTTCTTCGCGTCGAGTGTGTGGTCGAAGGAGCCGCGGAAGGGAACCATGTTCGGGGCTGGTGGGAGGCGTTGCGGTGGAGCTCCAAGCGATTACCGAGCCGAGGTGGAGGAGTGGGAGGAGCCCCTCCACCCCGGCTCGCTCGCGGCAACCTACCCCACTTTCTCCCACAATGCAACCCCAATTGCACATTTTTTCCCACTCTCCTTTTACGAGACCCCTCAGATCGGCGAAATGCCCGTACCCAAGCCGCATCCGCGCCCATCGCCGCCGCCGCCGCCCGGCCGGCGACAACCGCACGAGCGCATGCAGGAGTGGCGAATGCGACGTGCCTTGCAGATACGATCGGCCCCATGAGCCGCGATCGGTCCCCACACCTGCCGCCGAGACTGCCGCGTCGTGGCCCCAGCCGGCCCCCCGGCCGCCTCGCCGGCGCAGTGGCGGGCATAGCGGTGGCGCTCGCCTTGGCGGCCGCGCTCGGCGGTTGCGGCTCGGGAGGCTCGAGCGGCTCAAACGCCGACCCTGCAGGAGTGGTGCCGGGCTCCTCCCCGGTCTATGTGAGCGCGGTTGTCCGTCCCGAAGGGGACCTCAAGAGCAATGCCCAGGCGGTGGGCCAGAAACTCAGCGGCCAAAACGATCCCTACAAGCGGCTCGTGGCGCTGCTGCAGACACCCGGCAGCCCCGCCCTGAGCTACAGCAGCGACGTCGCGCCATGGCTTGGCGAACACGCCGGGGTCTTCTTCCAGTCCCTCGGCCGGAACGGCTCGATCGAAGCGCTCTTGCGTCAAGCGCTCGCCTCGATCTCGGCGAGCGCCGGCCCGAGCGCCGCCTGGCCCTTCGGCGTGGGCGCCGCCCAGGGCGCGATGGTGCTCGACACCAGCGACCTCGCCAAGGCCCAGTCCTTCGTGGCGAGTGCCGCCTCTCACGCCGGCGCCCAGGCCACCAGCTACAAGGGCGTCTCCTATCAGGCAAGCGCCGGCGGCCAGGCGTTCGCGATCGTCGAGAAGCTCGTCGTGCTCGGCAGCGTCAGCGGCGTGCGAGCGGTCATCGAAACCAGCCAGGGCGGACAGTCGCTCAAGAGCGATCCCACCTACAGCCAACTGCTGGCGGCTGCCCCCTCCCAAGCGCTCGCCCACCTCTACGCCAACCCCGCGAACCTTCCCCAGCACGCGGCCGCCGGGCACGCGGGAGCCTCGAACCTGCTCGAAACCCTCGCCGGCACCAGGCCGCTGGACCTCTCGCTGGTCCCCGCCGCCAGCTCGGTCGCGCTCGACGCGGACGTGGGCCCGCCGCCCGCTGGAACCGCGAACGCCTCCGCGGGACTCGTGGGCTCGGCCGCCAGCGGCGGCCAGGCGTTCGGACGGCTACCGGGCGAATCCTGGCTGGCGGCCGGCTTCGGCGACTTCGGCGGCGCGAGCGGCGGCGAGCTGAAGGGACTCCAGGGCCTGCTCTCGCTGCTGGAGTCTCTGGCCGGCAACCAGGCCGCGCCCAAGGAACAGTCGGGCCTGCAGATCTCCCTCAGCGTGAAGGGGATCGTCGGCGGCCTGCTGGTGCCCCTGAAGGCGCTCTCCAGCGGTCCCCAGGCGCAGCGCGACTTCCTCAGCTGGATGGGCGAAGCGGGCATCTTCGCCAGCGGCACCAGCGTGCTCGAACTGAAGGCCGGCGTGGTGATCGACTCCAAGAACGCCGCCGCCTCGCGCGCGGCGGTGAGCGAGCTGGCGAGCGCCATGAACCGCGCCGGCGGCGAAGCCACGCCGGTCACCGTCCAGGGCACCGAAGCGGCAGTCGAAGCGAAGGTCACCGGCCTGCCCGTCACGCTCGTGATCGCCGCCGGCAAGGACTCGCTCGGGCATCCCAAATTCGTGATCGGCCTCAGCTCCACCTCGGTGCTCGACGCGCTGAACCCGTCGAGCACGATCGCGAGCTCCTCCACCTACACCCTCACCAAGAGCGCCCTGGGCGAAGGCGCCGAACCGACGCTGGCCGTGAACGTCGCCTCGCTCGTGAGCCTCCTGGAAGGAATCGGCCTCAGCGAAGACCCGAGCGTCGCCGGCCTGCTGCCCTACCTGCGCGCCTCCAGCAGCCTCTCGGGCGGCGGCAAGGAACTGGGCTCGGGCATCGAGCGGCTGCGGCTCGTGCTCAGCCTGCCGCCGGCCTCCCACTGAGCGCGGGCTCGCGTGACCGCGGTGCCCGGTTCTCGGTCTCGATGATCACCCGGCAGGGGCGCTTGGCCAGCAGATAGGCGGCCGTGGGTCCGATGCGCTGCTCCCCCGAGGGCGCATGGATGGCCGACCAATAGATCACGTCCGAGCCCACCCGCTGCGCTTCTTCGACGAGCGCCGCCCCCGGTTTGCGGGTGCGAATCAGGCCGGTGTGGATCTTGATGCCCGCCCGTCGCGCCTGGATGCGCGCGGACTCGAGCACCGAGCGCCCCTGGGCCTCCTCTGCCTCGAGACCCGCCTCCAGGGACAGCTGGCTGGGCACCGGCAGCACGAACACCGCGTAGACGACTCCGTCTTCGCCGATCAGCTTGGCGGCGCTCGAGAGCGCGCTCGCGGACACATCCTCGCCGAAGATCGGCACGAGCGCCGTGCGATAGCCGAGCTCGTGGAAGTCCGGCGGCCGTTCGGGGCGCTCGATGCGATAGCTCTTGAACGGATCCAGGCCCTGGCGGCGCCGATAGACGATGTAGCCCGCCATGCCGGCGATCATCCAAGGGATGCCGATCGTGCGCGCCTCGCCGTGCAGCGCCACCACCGCACACCACGCCGCGAACGTGCCGATCCCGCCAAGCACCGCCGTCATCGGGATGTCGGCGCCGCGGATGCGCACGTTCCACGGCAGCCGGTAGGGGCGCTCCCGGTCGGGCTCGCGCACCCGCAGCGCGATCACCGCCACGTGCGCGGTCGTGAAGGAGAGCATCGCCCCGAACGAGTAGAGGTTGCCGAGCAGCTTCGTTTCGCCCGGCAGGATCAGCAGGGCCGCGATCAGCGAGTAGAACAGGATCGTGAACCACGGCGTGCGGAACCTGGGATGAAGCTGGGAGAAGATACTCGGCAGCTGACGATGCTCCGCCAGCGACCAGGAAAGCCGCGAGATGCCGATCAGGCCCGCGTTGGTGGCAATGAACAGGATCGTCGCCGCCAGCACACCGACGTAGTCCTGGGCCAGTTTCAGCACCGTGTCGTGAAGGCCGAGGTGGCGGATGATGCCCAGCACCGGGTCGTTTTCGTAGGTGGTGCCCAGTTCGGTGGCGTAGCCGTGAGCCGTGTGCACCACCGGCAGCGCCGAGAGCGCCACCACCGAGATGCCGGCGTACACGCCGAGCACGGCGATCAGCACGAGGTTCACCGCCTTGGGCACGTCGTGGCCGGGATCCTTGGCCTCCTCGGCCATGTTGGAGACCGTCTCGATCCCCGTGTAGGCGACCATCGCAACCGAAAGAGCGAAGATCAGGTTGTGCCAGCTCGGCGCCGTGCCGAGATGGACCTGATCGACCAGCAGCGACGGATTGAGCACCAGCACCGCTCCCAGCCCCACCAACACCACCTGAGTGCAGAGGTCGGTGACGGCCAGCACCAGGTTCAGCTTCGCCGACTCCCCCAGCCCGCGGATGTTGAGCACGGCGAGCAGCGCGATCGTCACTAGCCCACCAATGATGTCTCCCGGGTTGTGAGTCAGCGCGGGAAAGAACGCGCCCAGGTAGTGGGGCACGAAGAACGCCGAGATCGCGATCGTGATGATGTAGTCGAGGCTCAGCGCCCAGCCGGCGAAGAACGACACGACGTCGTTGAAGGCGTGACGCGCGAACGAGGACGAGCCGCCCGCTTCGGGGAACATCGCGGCCCCCTCCGCATACGTCTTGGCGGTGAGCACAAACAGGCCGCCAGCGAACATGAACACGAGCGGCGTCAGCCCCAGCGCGTAGAACGCCACCAGGCCCAGCGCGTAGTAGATCGACGAGCCCACGTTGCCGTAGGCCGTCGCGAACAGGCCGGGTACGCCGACCGATCGCCGCAGTCCTCGCTCCGTCAGCCGTGCCATCTAAAGCGGAGCGTATAGCCGCCGCCCGCCGGGCCTGCCGCCGCGGTCGTCCGGCCGCTGCAAAATCTCATTCAGCGGGACCGGCAATGAAGGAACCGGCCATATGATCCCGACGAGCACCCGGGTGCCAAGCGAGACCCCGGCAGGAGCCACATCATGGAAAGAGCGTCCAAGCGCCGCGGCAACTACAACTCGGGGGAGGACTTCGTCCTCGAATACGGAGAGCTCCGCTTCACCTTCAACGAGGAGGACTTCTCCGAGCGCTGCGAGCAGGCCGCTTTGAAGCTCGGCTTCGTGGGAGGCCGCCTGGGTGAGGACGAGCTCGAAGACCTCGTCAACCTCGCCGTCAACGGCGAGGTCTACGACCCCGCCTCAGCACTCGGCGAGCACGTCAACGACTGCTGGCCCGAGCTCGTGGGGCCCGCGGAGCGCTCCCTCGTGCACTGGCTGCGCCGGCTCGTCTTCCGCGGCGCCTGGCTCGATCAGCGGGTGGTGGAGGGCGAGCTGGGGGTGGCCTTCGACGAAGAGACCGCTGGCTTCCTCTACATCCAGCCCCAGCGCGGCGAGGAGCCCATTGAGCTCGCTCCCGAGCCCTCCTGGGGCCGCGTCGCATACAGACGCTGACGCTGACGCCGGCACCGACGCGCAGACGCCGGGATTGGTGCACCGCCCGCGCATGATGCCTCTCTTTTAAACCTGCGTATAGCCATCGTTATACGTAACCGGAAAAGGAGAACCTAGTCGCCGTCGCCGCGCGCCTGCGCAAAGGCGCCCGCGCGCGCCTGCGCGATCGCCTGTGCGCCGTCCTCGCCCACCAGCAACTCCGCCCGCAGCGTGCCGCTGTGGATCAGATCGAGCGGCGGGCCGCCGCCGAGCGCAAGCTCGGGGTCGAGCACGATCACGGTGGTCTCCCCCCCGGGGGCCTTCGTGGCGGTCGCCAGGATCGTCAGCGAGCCGCCCTCGCGCAGGTTGCGCGCAGCGGCGAGCACCTTGCGCGCCGTGTGGGGAGGCAGGCCGTCGAGGGAGTCGATCAGCACGAGCGCATCTCCCCCCCGCGCCGCCGTGCGCTTGGCCGTCTCCAGGGCGTTCTCCACGGCCTGGCCCTGCGCGTCGGGCGAGACCGCGAAGGTGAGCGACACCGTGGGGACGAGCGAGCTCTCTTCCTCGCCCCCGTCGTTCCCCTCGCCGCCCTCGCCGCCCCACTCGGCCAGCTCCTCGGGGCGCACTCCCGTCAGCAGCAGCGAGGTCTCGAGCTCCTGCTTGGAGAGCGCCTGCGCGAGCGTTCGCAACAGCTGAGACTTGCCCGCCCGCGAGGGCCCGGCGATCACCACCCGCGAGCCCTTCCCGAAGGGCGTCAGCCACTCGATCGCCTGCAGCGTCCCATCCTCGCCACCGAGTTCCAGACGCTCGCTCGGATACGCCACCGGCCGCTCGTCGTAGCGCTCCCCCGCCGCCACCTCGCCGGCGGGGCTGCCGTTGATCTCCTCGATTCGCACCAGCGACGGGTAGCGCTCGGAGCGCCGCGGCATCCGCACCGGCCCCTTCACGCGATCGCCGGATACCAGCTCACAGCGGCGCACCTGGGCCGCGGAGATGTAGACGTCCTCATCGGAGGCCTCTGGCGGGTCGACCCGCAGGAACGCGGAGCCGTTGCCCAACAGCTCCACCACACCCTCCGCGGCGCGACCGCCGCGCTCGCTCCGATCGCTCCCCTCGGCCCGCTCGCCCCCGCCGCCGTCGGCGTCCTCGTCGGCGCCGCCGCGTGGCGTGCGCGCGCCACGCGAGCTGCGCGAACGCTCCCTGCCGCCTTCGCCTCCTCGTGTGCGCGCACGCGAGGAGCGGCGCGGGCGGCGCTTTGCGGCCGTCTCCTCCTCCGGGTCGCCGTCGCCATCGGCGGCCGCGCTCTCGGCCGGCGCCTTGGCGCCGCCGCCGTCACCGAGGATGGTGTCGATGAGCTCGGCCTTGCGCAACCGCCGGAAGCCTTCGAGACCGAGCTGGTCGGCAATCGCGTGCAGGTCCGCCAGCGAGCTCGACTCGAGCTCGGAACGATCGAGAACTGTCATGTATGTCTCTCCTTGCGTTGTGGATCGGGTGGTCGGCGTCCCAGCGCGTTGGACAGCGTCGGGCACCCTCGACGATGGGTTCAGCCTAGCGCTCGGCGAGGCGTCACCCCGACTAACGCGGCTGGGCGGCACGAGCCTCGGCGCGCAGTTCCTCGGCGAGCGTGAGATCCCCGCTCGCGAGCAGCTCCCCGCGCAGGGCCCGGCGCACCTGGATGAAATCCCGCGCCGCCGCCACGTCGTGGACCCGGAAGATCTGCGCTTCGCAGTCGAGCCCGTGGGCGAGCGCCGCGAGCGTGCCCGCCAGCCGCTCCCGCGGCGGGCGCGAGGTGAGCGCACCGATGAAGTCCTTACGCGAGATCGCCATCAGCAGCGGCCGACCGAGCTCGTGCAGGCGCGCGGCCTCCCGCAACAGGGCGATCGTCTGAGCGGGCGTCTTGGCGAAGTCCGGTCCGGGATCCACGATCAGCTGCTCGAGGGACACCCCCGCCGCACGGGCTCGCTCGATGCGCTCGCCCAGGAAGCCGAGCACCTCGCCGACCATGTCCCCACCGTAGAGCTCGGGGTCCTGCAGGCGTTCCTTGGGCGCCGCCCGCGTGTGCATCACCACGAGCGCCGCCCCGGTGCGAGCGCACACCCGTGCGAGCTCCTGCTCGCGCAGGCCGGAGACGTCGTTGACGACCCCCGCCCCCGCCTCGATCGCCGCCGCGGCCACCGCCGGCTTGTAGGTGTCCACCGAGATCACCGTCTCGAGCTCCGCCGCGATCGCCGCGATCACGGGAGCCACCCGCTCGATCTCCTCCTGCTCCGAGATCGCCGGCAGGTTCGTCCGCGCGGACTCCCCGCCCACGTCCACGATCGCCGCGCCCGCCGCCACCTGCTCGCGCGCGAGCGCCAGGCAGCGCTCCCGCGTCGGCGGGGCGCCGTGGTCGCTGAAGGAGTCCGGTGAGGCGTTCACCACACCCATCAGCAGCGGCCGCTCGCCGAGCTCCAGCAGGCGCTCGCCCGCCCGCAGGCTATATCGCCGCGGGCTCATCCACCGTGACCGCCGCCTCCACCGCGATCCCCTCGGCGGCGAGCTCCGCGGCGAAGGCGTCCACCTCCTGGCGCATGCGCTCGCCGCTCCAGCCGAGCTCCTGCGCTAGCAGCTCGGCCACTCGCGCAACCGGCAGCTGCCGTGCCGCCAGCAGCCCGAGCCGTGTGCGCCGCAGCAGCACGTCGCCGATGCTTCGCGCCTGCTCGCGCCGCGCCGCAACGACGATCTCGGCGAGCAGATCCGGCAGGCCGGGAACCGCGGGCCGCGCCAACTCCGGCCGTTGCGCAGCCAGCTCCAGCACGCCCTGGGCGCCGTACCCGTAGCGCCCGGCGAGCGCCGCATAGGACTCCTCGGGCACGCCCGCCACGCGTGGCAGCTCGCCGGCGTCGATCGCCTGCCCGAGCGGGATCTCGTGGGTGCGGCAGGGCGCCTCGCGCGCGTCTCGCGCCACGATCCGGTCGACCGTCATCTTCGCCATCCGCCGCCAGGTCGTGAGCTTGCCGCCCGTGATCGTGAGCATCCCGCTGTCCCCCTCGTACAGCTCCGCCTTGCGGGAGATGTCCACGGACTTCTTCGGGTCCCCGCTCGAGATCAGCGGCCGCACCCCCGCGTAGGCCCCCGTGAGATCCTTGGCCGAGAGGCCGGTGGCGAAGAACTCGTTGATCGCCTCGAGCAGGTACTCGACGTCCTCCCCGGAGACGCTCACGTGCTCCAGGTCTCCCTCGTAGTCCCGGTCCGTGGTACCCACCAGCGTGCGTCCCAGCCATGGCAGCGCGAAGATCGAGCGCCCCTCCCCCGCCGGCACGATCGCGCCTGCCGCGAGCGGCAGATCCTCGTGGCGAAGCAGCACGTGGGTGCCGCGACTCGGCCTGATCCCCGGCAGCTCCGAGCCCTCCGCGAGCCGGTCGGCCCACACGCCGGTGGCGTTGACCACGTGCCCACCCCGCAGCTCGAGCTCCGCGCCGCTCTCATGATCGAGCCCCCGCACGCCCGCCGTGCGCCCGTCCTCGACGATCAGGCCGAGCGCCTGCACCCGATTGGCGCACACCGCTCCGAAGCGCTCAGCCTCGCCGAGGATCGTCAACACCAGCCGCACATCGTCGGTCTGGCAGTCGTAGAAGAGATAGCCGCTCGTCGGCTCCCGCCCGGCGAGCGCCGGCAGCAACTCCGCCACCTCCTCTCCGGAGATCATCCGGTGGCGCTCGGGACTCCAGGACTCCCCCTCCTCGGCCACCGCTCTGCCTGCACCGTCCGCGCCGCGCTCCTCCGCCTCCCGCGCCCGCCGGCTGCGCCGCGCCCGCAGCCGCTCGCCCACCGAGCGGCGGTCGCTCACCGACATCACGTCGTAGAAGTTCAGACCCACCCCCGTCAGACGGTCTGGGCGGGCGCCCTCGAAGGCGGGCACCACGAGCGGCAGCGGCCGCACCAGATGGGGGGCCAGCGCGACCATCAGCTGTCGCTCCAGCAGCGCCTCCCGCACGAGCGCGAGGTCGAGGTTCTGCAGGTAGCGCAGCCCCCCGTGCACCAGCTTGCTCGAACGGCTCGACGTCCCCACGGCGAAGTCCCCCCGCTCCACCAGCGCCACGCTGTATCCGCGCGTGGCGGCATCGAGCGCCACTCCCGCACCCGTCACGCCGCCGCCGACCACGATCACATCGAACTGGTCCTCGGAGAGGGCGCTCAGCGCCTGGCTGCGCTCGATCACCGCCCCAGTCTGCCACGCCCGACGGAGCGCTCAGCGAGGGGCTCGGTGAGCCCGGTGGCGATGGCGCCCGCGACGGCGCCTGCGTGGATGCCCGTGCAGGCGCTTTCGCTTGCTGTCCGGAGGCCGGCCCGCGGCCGGCGCGCCGCTCCCCACGCCCGATGCGAGATAGGACACCACGGCGGGATCGGCGATGCGCGTGTACACGCCCGCGAAGCCCGGCTGCGCGCAACCGGCGCCGAAGTCCACCAGCCCGATCAGCACGTAGGCCGGGGGCGCACCCGTGGCGGCCGCGCCTCGATCGACCAACAGCGGCCCACCGCTGTCGCCGAAGCAGGAGTCCGCCTGCGGCCGGGAGCTGCCGGCGCAGATCATCGCGGGGGTGATCCGCAGTTCGATCGCCGCGTACTCCTGCGCGCACACTTCCGGCGAGACCAGCGGCACGTTCACGGCGTGCAGTTCACTCGGATAGCTCGCCGGACCCGTGGGGGCCGGACTCGTGTCCCCCCAGCCGCTCACGCTCGCCACTCCCGCGCCTTCCGCCGCCGCGGCCACCGCCGGTTCGAGCGCCAGCGGGGCGATCGGCGCGGCCCCGTCGGCCTGCGGCGCCGCGCCCGACCACAGCGGCCACGCCAGCGTCACCACACCGACGTCGTAGGCGTCGCTGGCGCGGTTGTAGCTCGGGTCGATCGACACCGCCGCCGCCGGGATGCGCTCGCTCCCCGGCGCGAGCTGCGTGAGGCTCGTGGAGCCCGCCAGCACCGCCACTTCGCCGCCCGGTCCTTCGCCGTGGCTGCCGGCCCCCGCCAGGCAATGGGCCGCGGTGATCACGTGCGTGGCGTCCACGATCACACCCCCGCAGAAGAATCCCGCCGCCGGCCCCCCCGCGGCGGGGTCGTACAGCGCCACCTGGAAGGGGAAGCTCGCGATCGATGCCCGCCCTCCCCCCACGATGCTCGCGACCGCGCGCGCGGTGCGCACGCCCCCCCGCGTGTGCGCCGCCTGCGCCCCCGGTGCCGCGGCCGGCCCTGCCCCCATGGCGACCGCCGCTCCCCCCAAGAGCGCGAGACCGGCATGGAGGAGCCGACTCGTACGGCCGGCCGCTGACACCGTGGATCCCCTCCCCAAGCTGCGATCGAGGCTGATCCCCTCCGGTGCGCTTGACTATAAAGTACGAGGCGTCCAGACGTCAAGTGCGCGGCGATATGTTGACACCGCGGGGCCGGCGGCGTCAGATCTGGCCGAGCTCCGCGGCGATCTCGCTCACGGCCGACTTCGCGTCGCCGAACAGCATCGCCGTCTTGGGATCGAAGTAGAGCTCGTTCTCGATCCCCGCGAAGCCCGGGTTCATGGAGCGCTTGATCACGATGATCGAACGGCTGTCCGCGACCTCGAGGATCGGCATCCCGTAGATCGGCGAGCTCGGCGTGTTCTTGGCGGCCGGGTTGGTGACGTCGTTGGCCCCGATCACGAGCGAGACGTCCGTGCGCTGGAACTCCGGGTTGGCGTCGTCCATCTCCTTGAGCTGGTCGTAG
>DATJMB010000012.1:0-11314 GCA_035508995.1 Solirubrobacteraceae bacterium
CAGGATCCCCCAGAGCTGATTCCGGAGCTGCTGGAGCGTCGACGGGAAGGCTACGACGTGGTCTACGCGCAGCGTCGCAGTCGTTCTGGCGACAGCCTCAGCAAACGCGTGATCGCGACCACCGCGTATCGCGTGATGAAACGGATAGCGGACGTCGACATTCCGGTCAACACCGGTGACTTCCGCCTGATGAGCAGGCGAGCGGTGGATCACGTGGTGGCGCTCAAGGAGAGCCACGGCTTTCTCAAGGGCCTGGTGGGGCTGGTGGGATTCCCCCAAACGAGCGTGCCCTTTGATCGCGGTCCCAGAACGGCGGGTGAGACGAAATACAACCGCTTCACGGGCGGGGTCGACATCGGCCTCAACGGGATCTTCGGATTCTCGCGCTACCCGCTGCACCTGATCTCGCTGCTGGGTATTGCGGTTTCCGCTTGTGCATTTCTGTTCGCCCTGGTGTATCTCGCGATGAAGCTCAGCGGCGTGCCGCTGCCCGTGGGCAATCCCACGATCGTGATAGTCACCTCCTTCTTCAGCGGCATCCAGCTGCTGTCGCTCGGCGTCATCGGCGAGTACGTCGGGCGTATCTACGACGAGTCACGCGATCGTCCCAAGTACATCCTCGAGTCCCGCCACGGATGGGACGACTGAAGCTTCCCCGCAAGCCGGCGGTGCGGGAGTGTCGCGACAGGAGCCGCTGAGCGTGTCCACGGACGCTTACGAGCAAACCTGGCAGGGCGGGGCGGCGGCCACGGAGAAGGACGCCGCTGGCGGACGGCGCCTGGGGAAACTCCTGCGGGTGCTGAGAGCCCCCGATCCGGGAATCGCCCGGCAAGGACTCCGCTTCGCGCTGGCGGGAGGCACGGTGGCGTTCGTGTACCTCGCCATCACCACGGCGCTGAGCGAGTTGACGGGACTGCCGTTTCAGGCGGCTCTGGCTATCGGCTGGTGCTGCAGCATCGCCGTTCACTTCACACTGCAACGGCAGTTCGTGTGGAGACATCACGATGACTTCGCCCTGCCTCTGAGCAACCAAACGGGGCGCTACCTGGCTGTGGCAGGGGCGCAGTATGGAGTCACCGTCGCCGCGACCTCGCTGCTGCCAGCGGCTCTCGGTGTTTCGGCGGAGGCCGTGTACCTCACGACGGTGACGGTGCTCGTGGTGGCGAACTTCCTCATCTTCCGCAATCTCGTGTTCCACGCGAGAGCGGTGACCGGCGCGGTCGTGGAGGAGGACCGACGTCGGACACCGGGCAGACGAGCTCGGCCGGGCATTTCGGCGTCCCGTGGCAGCCGCCTGAAGACACCGGGACCGCGGGTGATCGACGCGACGATCGGGACTCTCGTGGTCTTGTTGATCGCCTCACCGCTGCTGCTGACCGGCGAAGGTTTCGGCGCCGACTTCACCAACGCGATCTGGCTGTCGAACTACCAGCAGCACGCGATCTCGACAAACCTGCACCCGACTCTGTTCTTGCAAACAAGCCAGCTCGGCGTCTTCGAGCCGTTCTTCGCGTTCTATGGCGGCACTCTCTTTGCGCTCACGGGGGCACTCGGTGTGGCCCTCAACGGCTCGACGATGCTGGCCTTCGAAGTGATGACGATCGTTGGCATCGCGGCCGCCTACGGGGGCCCTTTTTGGCTCAGCCGCCAACTCGGAGTGCGGGGGATCATGGCGCACGCGCCCGCGATCGTGTACGTGACGAGCGCCTATTACATAACCAATCTCTACGGTCGAGGCGACTGGACAGAGTTCATGGGGGCGTCGACGCTGCCGCTCGTGATCGCAGCCACTCTGCGCGTGGTGCGGGGGCCGTGGCGGATCATGCCGGCGATCTGTCTCGTCGCGGTCGCGACGATCTTCACGGGCAGCCACAACATCACGCTCATGCTGGGTACGACCTTGACGGTGCTCGTGCTGGCGGCCCTCTGGCTGGGCAACGGCATGCCTCGGGCGCTGCCGTGGCGACGGATGCTCACCGCGGCCGGGCTGCTGGCACTTGGTGCTGCTCTGAACGCATGGTTCCTGCTGCCGGACGTGAGCTATGCGAAAGACACGCTGGTGGGCACCGAAGAATCGCCGTGGGTGGCGACCGGCTTCTTCAACACCGTGAGCGTGATGTTCGACCCTCTGCGCACGGTGCCCCCAGGATCGACGACGCCGGCGCTGTACGTTCAGATACCGGTGCTGGCCCTCGTGTGGGGCCTGCTGATGGTACCGCTCGCGTGGAGGTACAAGCGCCTGCGAGCGGGTGCGATAACGGCGCTGGTCGCCCTTGGAGCGCTGCTTCTCGTAATCATGTCGCGCTCGGCCTACGAAGGACTGCCGAAGATCATCCGTGCGATCGAGTTCCCCTATCGGCTGCAGACCTATGTGACCCTTGCTTGCTCTGGACTCGTCCTTGTGGGCGCCCTGGCACTGACTCGGCGCGCCCGGAGGGGAAGGGCCAAGTCCATCGACGTCCTGATGAAGCTGGGCCTGGCGATCGCGGTCGCCTTTGGCATCGGGGTCAGCGTCTGGCAGCTCTGGGTGCCAGACACGCAGATAGTCCCGTTGTCGTACCCCTACAGAGACGAAGTCACATTGAGCTTCGGCGAGACGCTACCCAAATCGTGGTATGCGCCCGACAATTACGCTGACGCCAGCTTGCCGATCGTAGGGACACAGCACAGCATCGCGTTCAACCCCGAACGGGTGAGCAACGATCGGATCGCCGGCACCGGAAAGGTTCCCGCGGGCGGCCAGCCATTCGCCACCAACATCTACGGCGGCCCATATCTGGTGCACGTGGGCGGTGGTGTCCACGTCGCCGGGCGCACGTCCACCGGAGCCCTCGTACTCAAACGCAATCAGGGCGGATCACAGCCAGTGCGTATAGAAATACAACCCGCGCTCAGCACACCCGTGGTGCTCGGCAAAATGCTTACCATCGCCGCTGCCATCCTGCTGATTGGGCTTGGTGTGCTCGTCGGGGTTCGGCGCGTGCGCCGGCGGCTCGGCCGCGAGGCCGCGCCGGCCACGGACCGCCGGTAGCGCCCGGCCCCGTTACACCGGCTCACGACCCAAGCGCGCGCGCAGCGCCAGCCACAGGCCATACCAGAGACCGGCGCACATGCCGGCCAGCCAGCTGGGCCCCACCCAGGCGGCGGAGGCGATGGTGGCGCGGTCGCGACGCAACGCCGTGGCGAGCGCCGCGAAGGGAAGCGGTGTAACGAGAGCGCCCATGGCGGCCGCTCGGGGCCGGCGGGCGGCAACGGCAGCGGCGAGGAGGCTGAGCGGGAAATAGGCGAGCACCAGGGCGAAGAACCTCGTGCCGGGGCGACCGTAGCTGTCGACGAAGGTCTTGCCGCGATGAAATACGTTGTGCATAAAAGCCCTATAGCCTTCGTGTGCGGAGTATGTGCAGGCGAAGTTGGGCGAGACGTTGATGGGCCTGCGAGCGGCGAGCAGACGGATCAGCCCGGTGTCGTCGCTGGCGTGGCGCATGTCTGAGTAGTAGGAGCTGAACTCCTCGTTTGCCTCCATAAGCATCGAGCGGGGGGCGAGAAAGCAGGTGGTGGCCTTGGAGAAGCGGTCGTAGTCCTCCAAGCCAAAGCTGGTAGTTTGAGGCTTGGAGTAATAGCGCCACCACACGAGCGGGATGATCACGCTCCAAAAGCGTCCGTAGGAGCTTTCGAGGTTGAAGTCGATGTGAGCTGAGAAGATCGGCAGCTCCGCCTCGGCCTCGATCCACTCACTGACGAAGCGCAGGGCGTCGGGCGCGACGGACACGCGTGCGTCGAGCAGCAGCACGAGCTCCCCGGCGGCCGCCTCCACTCCCTGCCTGCGTGCGGCGAAGCGCCCGGGGCGCTCCTCCTCCAGCACGCGCAGGGGAATCGGCGGATCGGCGTTCTCGAGCGCGCCGCGGGTCTCCGCGTCGGCTGCCACCACCACGAGCTCGGCGCGCTCGAAGCGGGAGCGCTGGATGGCGTTCACCACGTCGTCGATCGTTCGTGTGATCCACCGGGGCTCTTTGAACACGGGAATGACGACCGAGAGCGTTGGCATCGACATGGGCTCATACTCCTTGGGTCGGGATAATTCCATAGGACGATCTCGCCACGAGGGCTTTCCGGACGGCTTCGCGTACGGCACGCTCACCAGCCTCCGCGCCGCCAGCGCACTCCAGGCCGCCGGAGCTGGCCGGCCGGAGCGAGCGCGGCGCGCACCTCCGCGGGCACCATGCCGATCAGCTGACCGACGGCCACGAACAGAGCCCCGGCAAGGACGGCGGCGAGGAGATCGGGAATCGGCAGCACGAGCGCCACGGCGGCGGCGGCGGCGGCGAGGGCGACCCTGGCGAGGAAGGCCAGGCGAACCACCACCCGCACGTCGCAGGCACGCAGGCGCCAGTAGACGAGGCTGGCGAGCAGGAGGTCCCCGAGCACGCTCGCCAGGGCTCCGCCGCGAGCGCCCAGGGGTCCCACGAGGGCGGCGGCGAAGAGAGCCACAGCGAGCAGGCCGAGGGCGTTGGTGAGGATCAGCTCGCGCTGGCGGCCGAGGGCCACGAGAGACACCGCCCATATCTGCACGAGGGCACCGAAGGTGAGGGCCACCACCTGGATGCGGAGCACCTCGCCGGCGGGACGGAAGGCGCCACCGCCGATGATCGCCATCACCGGCTCGGCGGCGCGGACGGTTACGAGCACCAGGAGCACGCCTGCGATCACGGCGCCCTCGCTGAGGCCCTCGATTGCGTAGCGCAGGCGGGCGCGGTCGTCGCGGGCGGCGGCGGCGAGCACCGGCAGGGCCACGCCGGCCACCAGGATGGGGATGCTCACCAGCGCTTCCATGGCTCGCAGGGAGCCGCCGAAGTAGCCCGTCTGGCGAGGGTTCGAGATCAGGGACATCAGCAGGATGACCATGCGGAAGTAGAGCTGGCCGAGCACCAGGGCCATGGCCAGGGGCAGCGCCCGGCGCAGCAGCATGCGCTGGGAGGGGCGCTCCAGGCGGGGCGCCACGAAAGCACGGCGGCCGGCCAGCAGGGGGATGGCGGCAAGGACGGCGAGGCCGACGACGACGAGCACGGCGAAGAAGGCCGTCAGCTGGGCCCCGAGCGCCACCAGCAGCGCCACGCCGGCGAGGCTCACGGCCTGCTTGAGGAAGTCCACGAAGCCAAGGCCCGCGTTTCGCAGCTCCACGGTGAGGGGCAGCAGCAGGGCATCGGCGACGGCCACCACGTAGAGGCCGGTGCCGGCCAGCAGAGCGCCGATCTCCATGCTCGCGGGATAGCCCGCCAACAGTGCGAAGGCGACGATGGCGAGCACCGCGATCGGGGTTATCCACAGGCGCTGGCCGAGGATGTTGGCCATCAGGGCACGCCTGGCCTCATGGTCGCGCAACGCCAGCTCGCGGCTGGCGCTGACGTTGAGGCCGAGGTCCACGACGCTGGAGGCGATGGCCACCAGGGACATCACGGTCACATAGCGACCGGACTGAGCCACGCCGAGATGACGCAGCAGCAGGGTGGCGGTGGCGAGACCCACGAGGATGCCGGCGCCATTGCCGGTCAGCCGCCAGGCGCTGCCACGGATGACCTTGCCACCGGCCTCGCCAGAGCTCAGAACGTCATCGACGGTCGAGGAGCTCATAGACGCTCGCGAGCCTACACCGGCGATCGCAAGCGCCCGGGCGCCTTGGCGGGCGTCCGCACGGGAGCGCGGCGAAGTCTGGGCGGGATGTTTCCGAGTGGCAGGAAAGAAAAGAGGACCCGGCATCCGTGCCGAGCCCTCTGATCCTTCAATCGGCGAGCGAGCGAGGCCCGTAGAGCGAGAGGAGCCGCGCTGGACGAATCGCCGCTGGTTACATCATGCCGCCCATGTCGGGCATGCCGCCGCCGGGCATGGGCCCTTCCTTTTCGGGCATCTCGGCGACGATGGCCTCGGTTGTGAGGATGTTCTTGGCGATGGAGGCGGCGTTCTGGAGCGCCGAGCGGGTGACCATGGCGGGGTCGATGATGCCTTCGGCGACGAGATCCACGATCTCGTTGGTGGAGGCGTTCAGACCCTGGCCTTTCTTGGCCTTGCGCACGTCGTTCACCACAACCGAACCCTCCAGGCCGGCGTTCTCGGCGAGCTGGCGCAGGGGCTCCTCGAGGGCGCGCAGGACGATGCGTGCGCCCGTGCGCTCGTCGTCGTCACCGTGCTCCCCGTTGACGGACACCGCCGTGGAGGCCTGCAGCAGCGCCACGCCACCGCCCGGCACGATGCCCTCCTCGAGGGCAGCCCGGGTCGCCTGCAGGGCATCCTCGACGCGGTGCTTCTTCTCCTTCATCTCCGTCTCGGTGGCGGCTCCGACCTTCACCACGGCCACGCCGCCGGAGAGCTTGGCGAGCCGCTCCTGGAGCTTCTCGCGATCGAAGTCGGAGTCGGTGTTCTCGATTTCGGCTTTGATCTGGTTGATGCGGCCCTTGATCTCCCCCGCGTCGCCGGCGCCGTCGACGATGGTGGTGGTGTCCTTGCCCACCACCACCCTCCGGGCGCGACCGAGCTGGGAGAGCTGGGTGTTCTCGAGCTTGAGGCCCAGCTCCTCGGTGATGACCTCGGCTTTGGTGAGGATGGCGATGTCCTCGAGCATCCGCTTGCGGCGGTCGCCGAAGCCGGGAGCCTTCACCGCGACGCCCGTGAAGGTGCCGCGCAGCTTGTTCACCACGAGGGTGGCCAGGGACTCGCCCTCGACGTCCTCGGCGATGATCAGCAGCGGCTTGCCCGACTGGATCACGGCCTCGAGCACCGGCAGCACATCCCGGACGGAGCCGATCTTGGAGTTGGCGATCAGGATGTAGGGGTCCTCGAGGGTGGCCTCCATGCGGTCCTGGTCGGTGACCATGTATGGGGAGATGTAGCCCTTGTCGAACTGCATGCCCTCGGTGAACTCGAGGTCCATGCCGAAGGTCTGGCCCTCCTCCACGTTGACCACGCCGTCCTTGCCGACCTTCTCGATGGCGTCGGCGATCACGTCGCCGATCTCCTCGTCGCCAGCCGAGATGGTGGCCACGCGGGCGATCTGGTCCTTGCCGGAGACCTCCTTGGACTGGGTGGCGATGTTCTTGACGACCTCGTCCACGGCCTTCTCGATGCCCCGCTTGAGCGCCAGCGGGTTGGCGCCGGCGGCCACGTTCTTCAGGCCCTGGCGGACGATCGCCTGGGCCAGCACGGTGGCGGTGGTGGTGCCGTCGCCGGCCACGTCGTTGGTGGCGGTGGCCACCTCGCGGACGAGCTGGGCGCCCTGATTCTCAAAGACGTCCTCGACCTCGATCTCACGGGCGATGGTGACGCCGTCGTTGGTGATGGTGGGGGCGCCGAACTTCTTGTCGAGCACTACGTAACGGCCCTTGGGGCCGAGCGTGACCTTGACCGCGTTGGCAACCGCGTCCACGCCCGCCTCCAGCGCCTTGCGCGCTTCCGCGTCGTACTTGAGCTCCTTGTGTGCCATGTGCAGTTTTCTCCTTAAAGAACCTTGGCGAGGACGTCGGACTCGCGCAGCACGAGCAGGTCCTCGCCGTCGACCTTGATCTCGGTGCCGCCGTACTTGCTGTATAGGACCTCGTCGCCGTCGGACACGTCCAGGGGGACGCGCTTGCCGTCGTCGTCGATGCGGCCGTCGCCCACGGCGAGGACCTTGCCCTTCTGCGGCTTCTCCTTGGCGGTGTCGGGCAGGACGAGGCCGCTGGCGGTCGTCTCCTCCTCCTCGATCGCCCGCACGATCAGCCGATCGCCCAGGGGCTTGAGCTTCATATCGAAAGAACCTCCGCTGCTTGGTTTGTTGAGGGTGCCTCAGAGCGCTCGGCTCGAGGCTTTCGGCCGTTGGCACTCCGGGGGTCGGACTGCCAACCAGGCCGCAATATAGCTCAGTTCGAAGGCTCCCTGAAGGCCGCTGACGAGGGGGCCCGCGGAAAGCCTCCTTTTCCAAGACCCGTATAGCGATGGTTATACGGCGCAACAAAAGGCGGCAGATCGGACCGGCTACCCACAAACAAGAGCTCTCTCCGATCCAGCCCGGCCACCCAAAGGCCCGGCGGCTGTTCCGGCGCGGCGCCTCAGTTCTGGGCGCCGCCGAAGCCCTTGATGGCCTCGGTGATGCCGGAGGGGTTGTCGACGATCTGGGAGAAGCGAACGACTGTGACTATGTCCTCCGTGGACACGGGCCGGCCGTAGATCTGTTCCAGGAAGCTGATGAGCTCCTCGTGACGGCGGAACTCGGGGTTGTCGTGCTTGATGTCCCGGGGGGAGAGATCGGCGACGCGCATCACCTCCACCTGGTCGATGACGGCTTCGAAGATGCGTTCGCGGGGGGAGTACTGGTAGCCGATGGTGACGAGAACGGCCTGGTTCTTGCGGTACTTGGCGGACTTGTCGCCGAGGCGAATGGTGGCGGTCTTGCGGCCTCGCTTGAGCTCGTCGGCGAAGATGGTGGAGTAGAAGTTGAGCACCTGCACGGCAAGGCAGGCTATCTCAACCGGAGCGGGCGGCCTGCGCCAGGCGTTCGAGGGCCCGGCGGGCCATCCGGCGCTCGCCCTCGTAGGTGAGGGTCTCGCAGGCTTGGCGGAGGTCGATCCAGCGGGCTTCCCGGACCTCGTGATCGTGATCGGCGGTGTCGCCGGAGCGGTAGCGAAAGAGGAAGAAGACCACGGACTTGGAGATCGAGCGGCCGCCGCGGCGGTACCAGTAGGAGACCTCCCCGAGCTCCCCCAGGGGCTCGGCGAGGACGCCGGTCTCCTCGCGCACCTCCCGGGTGGCGGCGGCGAGGGGGGTCTCGTCGCCGTCGATGTGGCCCTTGGGCAAGCCCAGTACGGGGGAGCCGTCGGCGGCGGGGCGCACGGGGACGATTGCCACGAGCTCCTCCGCGCCCAACCGCCCCCGCACGACGACGCCGCCGGCGGAGAGCTCGCGGGGGCGGCCCTGCGCGGGCGCACGCGCACGCGGGCCCTCCTCGGAGGACATCTCCCCGGGAGGAGTCCCCTCAGAAGACATGCCTGCGGAGAGCGTCGACGTCGTGGACCACGAGGCGACCGCGTCCCTGGCTGATGGCGCCGGCGCGCTCGAGGACGGCCAGAAAGCGGCTGGCGGACTCGCGTGAGGAGCCGGCGAGCTGGGCGAGATCGGCCTGGGTTGCGGTGACGAGGACGTCGGGGGAGGAGTGGCCGGCGGAGGGCGGCTCGCGGTGCGGGGGCGGCTCGCCATCTTGAGAGCCACGGGCGGCGAGCTCCTGATCTACGAGCTCGAGCAGCACGGAGGCGACGCGGCTCTGGACGGTCTGGAAGGACTGGCGGGCGAGACGCTCGTTGGTCTCGCGCAGGCGGCGGCCGAGGGCGATGACCAGGCGAGTGGAGATGTCGGGGTGTTCGACCATCAGACGGCGCATGTCGGGGCCGAGGACGGCGACGACGGTGGTGGGAGAGACGGCCTCCACGGTGGCGGAGCGGCGCTCGTCCTCGAACAGGGCGAGCTCGCCGAAGATGTCGCCGGGGCCAAAGGTGGCGAGGGTGATGACGCGGCCGTCGGAGTGCTCGCGGATGGCGCGGGCGCGGCCGGAGCGGACGACGTAGCAGGTGTCGCTGGAGTCGCCCTCGCGAAAGACGACCTGTCCGGGCTCCAGCTCGCGGGGCACGGCGAGCTCGGCGATGCGAGTGAGGTCCTCGGGGACGAGAGTGGAGAACACGGGGACCCGTGCGAGCAGCTCGACGACCTCGGCTGAGCGCATGGGGGGCACGGGGCCAGGAATATCACACGTGTGGCGGGCCTTCGAGCGGCTCACGGAAGGGGGAGGCGGCTGTATCTTGGGCGTATGGAGGCAAGGAGCAGGACGCCCTCGAGGCGATTGCGGAGGGCGGTGGTGTGGGGGGCGGCGACGCTCGCGGGCGGGCTGCTGTGGGCTGCGCTGGCGGCTGCTGCGCCGGCGAGCGTGAGCCGGGGGGCCGGCAGGGGGCACTCGCTGCTGCACTCGCGGGAACTGTGGGCGACGGTGGACGTCTGCGACCCAGCGGACCAGCGGGACACGATCGGCATCCGCGGCTCGATGCCCGGGGACGGGCACAGCCAGGACACGATGTACATGGCCTTTCAGCTGCAGTACGAGCAGGCGAGCGGCACGTGGACGGATTTGGCGCACGACGGCAGCTCAGGGTTCATCGGGGTGGGCTCCGCCAAGACCACACGCCAGGGGGGCACGAGCTTTCAGCTGATGCCGGTGAAAGGCAAGCCGGCGTACACGATGAGGGGCCTCGTGACCTTCCAGTGGCGACACGGCTCGCGGGTGTCCCACGAAGCGACGCGCACGACCTCGGCGGGACACACGGCGGTGGCGGACGCCGATCCGCAGGGATACAGCGCGGCTCAGTGCACGCTGGCGTGAGCGGCCCGCCGCGGTGAGCGAGCGGCTCAGGATTCGGCGGCCAGGTCGGCGGCGGGCCGGCTCTTGGCGGCGTCGTCCGGCGACGTGGAGCGGTTCTTCACGTCGGCGCAGCCCACGCCGGCGACGCTCACGGCGGGAATCGTGCGGGGGCCATAGCGACACGCTTCGATGGTGTCCACGGCGCCCTTGGGGCCCACGTAGGGGGCGAGGATGACGAAGGCGATGTGGTCGGTGAGACAGGGTAGGAAGCGGACGCGCTCGTTGGAGGCGTAGCCGCTGATGATGTCCCAGATGGCGCCGGTGAGGACCTCGGGGAGCACCTCCGGCGCGCGGCGGGGCTCGGGGCCGCTCTGGGCGAGCAGGGTGGTGAAGCGCTCGACGGAGGCGGTCATGCGGTCGATCATGCCGGAGCCCACTTCGAAGAGGTCCACGAAGGCTATGCGCAGGAGGGCCGGGTGGGCGGTGATGTGCTCGACGAAGGCGCGCACCGCCCGGTGGACGGCCACGGGCCAGGTTGGAGCGCCGTCGAGGGCGGCCTCCACGGAGGCGGTGGCTTCGCGGGTGAACTCGTCGACGACGGCGAGGTAGCACTCCTCCTTGGAGCGGAACTGCTTGTGGAAGGCCTCCGTGGAGATGCCCGCGAACTGGGCGATCTGGGGGTCGGTGAGCTCGGCGTAGCCTTCGTCGAGAGTCAGGTGGACGACGGAGCCCAGGACGCGGGTGCGCTTGTCGTCGCCGGAGAGGAAGGCGGCCGGCTCGGGGGAGATCTCAGGGGGCTCTTTGAGGGCCACCACACGCAGGCGGGTGCTGGCGGGGGAGCGGTAGGACTCGACCCAGTCGAGCACTTCGTCGGCGAGGGTGCGCAACTCGGTGGCACGGGCTTCGCGAATGCGGCTGAAGACCACGTGGCGAACGCCGCCGACG
>DATJMB010000013.1:0-4566 GCA_035508995.1 Solirubrobacteraceae bacterium
GCAACCGGATCGTGCTCGAGATGCCGTACGCCCGCTTCACCTACACGGTGATCGGCCAGCGGGTGGTGCTCCCCAGCGACCTCTCCGCGGCGATCTCCCAGGTGGGCTACTCCCGCCTCGTGCTCTCCGCCTGCACGCCGCTGTTCAGCGCCGCCAAACGGCTGCTCGTGTACGCCCGCCTCACCCAGACCGTGCCCGTGGGCGCCGCCCGTGCGCTGCCCGGCAGCCCCACCATCCGGCCGATCGAATCGCCCGACGGGGTGCTGCCCACCCACAACCCGCTACCACCGGTGTTCGTAACCCTGCAACCCCACGTGCTGACCCCGCTCGTCTGAGAACAGCGCTCCGGCCTCACGCGGCGCGTCCTCCGCGCTGGCGCCGGCGCCGCAAGCCTCCACGCTGCCGATCCACGACAGGGGCGTGTCGCCGGCGGCGGCCAGGGCCGCCTCCACGGCGGCGCGGCGGGCGGGCGGAGCGCAGAAGCAGAGCTCGTAGTCTTCGCCGTTCTGCGCCGCCGCCCGCCACGGCTCGGCTCGCGAGCCTCCTTCACCCGAGCCTCCCGTCTCGGCTCGCGGGCCGCCGCCCGCCAAGAGGCGGTCGGCCACGGGCAGCGTGGGCAGCTCGATGTGCAGGCAGACGCCGCTGGCGCGGCCGAGCTGGAGGGCGTCGCCGGCGAGACCGTCGGAGAGGTCGATCATCGCGCGGACGCCCGCCTGGGCCAGCGCCCGCCCCTCGGCCAGCCGCGGCAGCGGGCGGGTGGGCCTGCCGCCGAGGCGGCCGGTGACGCCGAGCAGATCGCCCGGCCGAGCGCCGTCGCGGCCCACGAGCTCCGCGGGCGAGTCGGCCCAGCCCACGGCGGTGACGCTCGCGAACAGGACCGGCGCGGCGACCACGTCGCCGCCGGCGATCGTCACCTCCAGCCGGCGGGCGAGCTCCTCGGCGCCGCCCATCAGCGCCAGCGCCCCGGTCTCCCCGACGTGGCTTGGCACGCCGAGCGCCACGTAGGCCTCGCCTGGGAGGGCGCCCATGGCGGCGATGTCCGACAGGGCCGCCGCCAGCGCCCGCCAGCCGACGTCGGCGAGCGTGAGAGAGGGATCGTCGAGGCGGAAGTGGACGTCCTCCACCACGGTGTCCACGGAGGTGACGCACACCGCCCGCGCCCGCACCACGGCGGCGTCGTCGCCGATGCCCCGCAGCAGCCGTTCGCCGTTCCCGCCGAGGGTGGCGGTGAGTGACTCGATCAGCGAGCGCTCAGCGATGGCGGTAGACCGCTCAGCGATGGCGGTAGACGATGCGAGCCCGATCCAGGTCGTAGGGAGAGAGCTCGCAGCGGACCCGATCTCCGGGGAGGATCCTGATGCGAAAGCGGCGCATCTTGCCGGCCACGTGACCCAGCACCACGTGGTCGTTGTCGAGCTTCACCCGGAACATGGCGTTGGGGAGAGCCTCGATGACCTCCCCCTCGAATTCGACCTTGTCTTCCTTTGCCACGGTCCTAACCTACCAGCGTCACGCGGGATGGCCCGGCGCGAGCGGGCCGGTCACGTGTGTGGTTCGGCGCCGCCCGCGGGCGCGGGTTCGGAGTTGGGGACCTGGTTGGGCACCGGCGCTTTGACTTCGGGGGCGTTCCCTGTGCCCGGTTCGCCCGTGTGGGGTTCCGGTTCGGCGGTATGGGAATGGGCCGGCACGCGGGGGATGGGGGTGACGGGCGTTTCGTGGCGTTCGCTCGGATATTTGCCGGTGGTGCCCGGTTCGTAGGGCGCGGAGCCGAGCTGTTCGCCCACCCGCGGTTCGCCGCCGGTGCGCCCGGTGGTGGCGAAGTGGCCGAAGAAGGGCTCGTAGGTGATCGGTTCCTTGGCTTCCGGGAAGGGCACGCAGGGCTGGCCTTCGGTGACCGCCGCCATGTAGTCGTGCCAGATTTCGGCGGGCAGGTAGCCGCCCTGCTGGGGCTCGCCGTGGACGTCGGTCATCGAGACCCGGCGGTTGGGATAGCCCATCCACACCACCGTGGAGTAGTCGGGCGTGTAGCCGTCGAGCCAGGCGTCGACGAGTTCGCTGGTGGTGCCCGTCTTGGCGGCGGTGGGGCAGTCGATCGCCGAGCGGGTGGCGGTGCCCGCCTGGACGTTCTCCTCGAGGATCTTGGTCTCCTCGGCTGTGACCCCTTCGCTGAGGACCTTCACGCGATGGGGCTGGCCCCAGCTGGCGTCCACGTGACCGTCTGGGAACACCACCTTGGTGATGGCGATCGGCTTGTTGCGGTAGCCGCCGTCGGCGAGGGTGGCGTAGACGTCGGCCATTTCCAGGGGCGTCACGCCGAGGGTGAGCCCCCCCAGGGCCTCCGCGGGGTAGCTGGAGAGGTGGGTTTTGACGCCCATCTTGTAGGCCATTTCGGTGATCGTCTGCTCGCCGAGGTCCGCCGCGAGCTGGGCGTAGACGGTGTTGTCCGAATGCAGGGTGGCGGTGACGAGGTTCATCTCCTGGTTCAGGGAGGTGCCCTCGAAGGTCTCCACTTTGTAGTTCGGTTCGCTCGCCAGCCAGCCGGGCTCGAGGGTGTGGGAGAGGTAGTAGGTGCTGTTGGGGTCCACCCCCCGGGAGAGGGCGTCGGCGAGGTCGATGGCCTTGAAGGTGGAGCCCGGCTGGCGGTGGCCGTCGGCGGCGAGGTTGTACTGGGACTGCTCGTAGCTCTCGGACTCCGCCATCGCCTCGATGTAGCCGTTGTGGGGGTTGATGGTGACGACCGCCGAGGCGGGGTCTTCGGGCTCGTCCAGCACCTGGGCGATGGCGTCGCGGGCCTGGCGCTGCATGTTCAGGTCCAGAGTGGTGTAGACCTTCAACCCGCCCAGCTCCACGGTGTGGCGGCCGTAGCGGTGTTCGAGCTGCTCGCGGACGTATTCGAAGAAGAAGTTCTCTTGCCGCTGGGAGTAGAAGTTGCCCGCTTTCACCTCCAGCGGCGCCGCCTGCGCGGCGGCGGCCTGGGCGGGGGTGATGTAGTGCAGTTGCGCCATCTTCGCCAGCACCACGTTGCGGCGGGTGCGTGCCGCCTCGGGGTCGTCGAGGGGGTTGTATTCGGAGGGCGCCTGGGGCAGGCCCGCGAGCAGGGCCGCCTGGGGGAGGTCCAGCTGGGAGGCGGGCTTGTCGAAGAAGACCCGCGAGGCGGCCTGCACCCCGAGGGCAGTCTGGCCGCCCACGGTGCCGTAGGGAACGCTGTTGAGGTAGCTCGTGAGGATGAAGCGCTTGCTGTGCGCTTTGTTGTATTCGAGCGCCAGCTTCGCCTCGGTGATCTTCTGGCGCAGGGTGTGCAGGTCGTTGCCGAGGTAGAGGTTGCGCACCAGCTGCATGGTGATCGTGGAGGCCCCCTGGAGGGCTTCCCCGTGCAGGGCGTCCTTGACGGCTGAGCGGAAGATGCCGGTCAGGTCGATGCCGTCGTTGTGGTAGAAGCGCTGGTCCTCGATGGCGATCGTGGCGTTCTTGAGGTTCTCGGGGATTTCGTCCCACGTCACCGGGCTGCGCAGGTCCTCGGCCTGGATGAAGCCGAGACGGGAGCCGTCGGCGGCGAAAACCTGCGAGGAGCCCACCCCGAGCAGGGGATGCAGGGCGGCGAGCTTGGGCGTGGAGTCGGCCACGTGCACCACATAGCCGACGGCGGCGATGGTGCCCACCACGAGCGCGGTGGCGATCGCGGCCGCGCCGACGAGCACGATGCGGGTGGGTCCGGCGATGTTGTGCCTGCGCCGGCGCTGTCTGGCGTGCCTGGACATATGGTGTCTGGGGCCCGACCCTGCCCGACCGCTCCCCAGCCAGCCGAGGGTAGCGCGCGGGCGGCGCTCCCCGGCGCAGCGGGCCGGCGCCTGCGGCCGCCTGCGACGCTGACATCGCGCTGGCCGTCTAGGCTTGCGTGCCAACGCATGAGCCCCGACACCGCCGAGATGGCCGTCGTGGAGGTGCCGCCCGCGAGCGCCCCCTTCGTGCCCCACGCCCCCGCTCGCCGGCGCATCACGGGGCGCCGCCGCGCGCCGGCGGTGGCCGAGGAGGCTCTGGGTGAGCAAACGCTGGGCGGCGTCCCCGGGGTCGTCATCCCGGGAACGCAGACAGCGCCGCGACGCGGGCTGCGCGGGCGAGCGCTCGAATGGGCGGCGGCGGACCCCGCGCGCACCGCCGCCCTGCGGGACACCTGGCGGGCGGTGTGGGTGTCGCGGCTGCTGGTGTGGGTGGCGGGCGTGGGAACGGTGGTCACGCTCGGCTTCGGGCCGGTGCGAAACGCCTTCGACCCGCCGGGGGTGACGAAGGGCTTCGGCTGGCTCGGCGATCTGCTGGCGGCGCCGGCGGCGCGATGGGACGCATCGTGGTATCTGGTGATCGCCCACTACGGCTACCGGCCCGAGCTCGGCGCCTACACCTCGGCGCGGGACGCCTTCTTCCCCCTCTATCCGCTGGGCGTGGGTGTGCTCTCGCAGCTCGGCCTGCAGCCGGTGCTGGCGGGGGTGCTGTTCTCGGTGGCGGCGCTGCTGTGCGCCCTCTATGGCCTGCACCGGCTCACGGCGCTCGAGTTCGCGGGCTCGGGCCGGG
>DATJMB010000014.1:0-6348 GCA_035508995.1 Solirubrobacteraceae bacterium
GTGATGGCCTCGCTGATGATCACCGGCGGCAAGATCGGCGAGATCCTTGGCCGCAAGCGCGCCTTCGCGATCGGCTGCGTGATCTACGGCTGCGGCTCGGCCGTGACCGCCATCTCGCCGAGCCTTCCCGTGCTGATGTTCGGCTGGTCGTTTCTGGAGGGCGCCGGCGCGGCGCTGATCCTGCCCGCGATCGTGGCCCTCGTGGCCTCCAACTTCGCCCGCGAGCAGCGCCCCCGCGCCTACGGGCTGGTGGCGTCCGCCGCCGCCATCGCGGTGGCCGCGGGCCCCCTCATCGGCGGCCTGTTCACCACCTATCTCTCCTGGCGCTGGGTGTTCGCCGGCGAGGTCCTCGTGGTGCTCGTGATCCTCGCCCTCACCCGCCGCCTCGCCGACTCCGAACCCGCGCGGCGCGTGCGCCTGGACCTGATCGGCACGCTGCTCTCGGCGCTCGGACTCGGCCTCGTTGTGTTCGGGATCCTGCGCTCCGGCGCCTGGGGGCTGATCCAGCCCAAGGACGGGGCCCCCGAATGGCTCGGCCTCTCGCCGGCGATCTGGCTGATGCTGGCGGGCGGCCTGGTGCTGTGGCTGTTCGTCGAGTGGGAGAACCGCCAGCTGCGCCGGGGGGCGGAGCCGCTGGTGGACCCCGCGATCCTGAGGAATGCCACGCTGCGGGGGGGCCTCACGTCGTTCTTCTTCCAGTACCTGCTGCAGGCGGGCCTGTTCTTCGCCGTGCCCCTGTTCCTGTCCGTCGCCCTGGGCCTCTCGGCGATCGAAACCGGCCTGCGGCTGCTGCCCCTGTCGATCACCCTGCTGCTCGCCGCCGCCGGCATCCCGAAGCTGTTCCCCGCCGTCTCTCCCCGCCGCGTGGTGCGCCTCGGCTTCCTCGCTCTGTTCGCCGGCATCGTGACGATGGTCGGCGCCCTCGACGCCGGCGCGGGGGCGGAGATCACCACCGTGCCGATGCTCCTGGCCGGTCTCGGCGTCGGCGCGCTCGCCTCCCAGCTGGGCAGCGTGACCGTCTCCGCGGTGCCCGACGAGCAGAGCGGCGAGGTGGGGGGGCTGCAGAACACGCTCACCAACCTCGGCGCCTCGATCGGCACCGCCCTCTCCGGCGCGGTGCTGATCGCCGCGCTCAGCGCCTCCTTCCTGAGCGGCGTGGCCCACAACCCGGCGGTGCCCGCCACCGTCAAAGAAAAGGCTCCCGTGGAGCTCGCCGGAGGGGTCCCGTTCGTCTCCGACGCCGAACTGCGCAGCGGGCTCGAGCGGGCCGGCGTCTCCCAGCAGGCCAGCGACGCGATCGTCGAGGAGAACGAAGAAGCCCGCCTGGCCGGCCTGCGCAACTCCCTGTCGGTGCTCGCCGGGATCGCCCTGATCGCGCTGTTCTTCGCCCGGCGCGTTCCCGAGGAGCAGCCGGGAGCGTCCGCGCCGGGCGCTCCACCGGGACGAGCCGAGGCGCAGGCCGCGTAAGCCGAGGCGCAGGCCGCGTAGGTAGTTATCCCCGATCTGCCGGGGTATTGCGCCACGATGGCTTGCGCCCGCGCCGGGCGTACGCTCCCTCAATCGCCATCGACCCAAGGGGGACGCAGGGTTTTCCCAACGGAGCTTCGGCCTGGTCGCCTGCCGTCACGGGCAGGACATCGGTCACCGGAGGAAGAAGCCATGTGAGGAGGGACCCCTGAGGGTCGGGAAATCCGCGGAAAGGAGCGAGGCATGGCAGCGACGGAAGCTCAAGGCGCGAGCGGCGGGGGCACGCCGCCGGGGGGCGAGGAAGCGGGCGCCGGCTGGGTCATGTTCGCCGGCATCATGCTGATGATCGCCGGAGTGCTGAACGTGATCTACGGCATCGCCGCGATCGACAACTCCAAATTCTTCTCGCACACGACCGAAACGTGGTACATCCTCAGCGATCTCAACACCTGGGGCTGGATCACGCTGATCCTCGGCGTGCTCGAGATCGTCGCCGCGTTCTCGATCTGGGCGGGCGGCGCCTACGGACGCTGGTTCGGGATCTTCGTGGCGGGCCTGTCGGCCATCGGCGCACTGCTGTCGATCCCGGCCTACCCGTTCTGGTCGCTGGCGATCTTTGCCATCGACATCCTCATCATCTATGGCCTCGCCGCCTACGGAGGCCGGCGCGAATACGCCTGAAGTCGCGCGCGTAGAGCAGCATTGCGGCCGCGTCCCGCGGACGGTCACGGCGCCCCGGCGCCGGGCCGTTCGCGCCGGCCGCCGCGCGACCGGCCCGTGCCGTAGGCTCATCGCTGATGTCGACTCCACCCGCCGCGCCAAAGCCGCAGCCGGCGTCCACGCCGGAGCCTGAGTCTACGTCCGGGCCCCGGCCGCGCGGCTCTCACACCTGGCTCGTGCGGGGGATGCTCGCGCTCGCCACGCTGCTGGCGATCTTCGGCATCTTCGCCGTGTGGGCCAACCGCCAGCTGCTCGACACCTCCTACTGGACCGAAACGAACACCAAGCTGCTGGAGAACGAAGCGATCCAGGAACAGCTCTCCTCCTACCTCACCGACCAGCTGTACGCGAACGTGAACGTGGCCGGCGAAATCCGCGCCGGGCTGCCGAGCGAACTGAAGCCGCTCGCGGGCCCCGCCGCCGGCGGGCTGCGCAGCCTGGTCGAAAAAGGGATCGTGATCGCGCTGCAGCAGCCGCGCGTGCAACAGCTGTGGAAGACCGCCAACGACGTCACCCACGCCCAGTTCGTGAACCTGATCGAAAACAAGGGCAAGGTGATCAAGACGCCCGGCGGGGGGGCGGTGGTGCTGGACCTGCGCCCGATCGTCGCCGAACTGGCCACCCGTCTCGGAGCGCCCGCCTCGACGGCGGAAAAAATCCCCGCGAGCATCGCTCACATCAAGATCATCAGCTCCAAGTCGCTGGAAGCGATGCAAACCGCCGTACGCGTGCTGCGCAGCCTCGCGCTGATATTGCCGCTGCTCGTGCTGCTGCTGTTCGCGGGCGCGATCGGGCTCGCCCGCGGCCGGCGGCCGCGCACGATCGTCAACGTGGGCCTCGTGTGCGTGGGCTCGGGGCTGGTGGCGCTGATCATCCGCTCGATCGTGGGCACCAAGGTCGTGGACACGCTCGCCACCACCGAAGCGGTCCGCCCCGCTGCGAGCGCCGCCTGGTCGATCGGCACGAGCGTGCTCGTGGACGTGGCCGACGGTCTGATCTTCATCGGCGTGGTGGTGGCGCTCGCCGGGATGCTCGCGGGCCACTCCCGCTGGGCGACGGCCACACGGCGGTCGATGGCGCCCTACCTGCGAGACCGGCCGGACGTCTCCTTCGGCGTCGTGGTGGTGGCCCTGCTGCTGCTGTTCGTGTGGGGCCCCATCGACGCCACCCAGAAACTCACGGGCATCCTCCTGATCACGATCCTCGCGCTGTTCGGCATGGTCATGCTGCGCCGGCAGACGGCGGCGGAATTCCCCGACGTGAAGTACGTCGGCGGCATGGACGCAATGCGCAAGGGGATGACGGGCCTGCGCGACTCCTTCGAGCGTGGCCGCGCGAGCCTGCACTCGGGGCGTCACGGCGACGATGGCGGCGGCTCCGGCGGCTCGGGCCACCCCAGCGGCTCGGGCGGCGGCGATCGGGTGGCGCAACTGGAGCGCTTGGCTGCTCTGCACTCCTCGGGCGCGCTCAGCGACGAGGAGTTCGCGACCGCCAAGCGGGAGCTGCTCGCGGGCTGAGCCCCGCACGGGCGGCTCAGCCCCCGGGCTCACAGCCCGGCAACTCCGCTAGCCCAGCAGCTTGGCCTTCTGGGCGGCGAACTCCTCTTCGGTGAGGATCCCCTGATCGCGCAGCTGGGCGAGCTCCTTGAGGCGCTCGATCGCGTCGGGGGCCATCCCTCCGGCGGCCGGTTCGGCCGGGGAAGCGGGTGGTGCGGCTGGCGGGGGCGCCTGGGCGGCCTGCCCGGCCTGGGATTCGGCGTGGCGCTTGCCTGCCACGTAGGCGCCACCGCCGACGGCGGCGGCGCGGAGCAGGGGACGGCGTCTGAGCGGCATCTTCTCTTCTCCTCCTCTTTCTATTCTTCGTCGGGCAGGTCGAGGCCGAGGGCGAGCATGATCTCCGGCGCCGCCGCCACCACGCGGGGTCCGCCGACCTGGGGAGCGACGGCGAACAGCACGCCCATGAGGTCCTCCGGCGTGGCGCCTTCGGCGAGCGCGTTGGCGATCTGCCAGGCATAGGAGGCGGGGGGCGCGTCGAGGGCGATCAGGGCGGCGATTTTCACCAACGCGAACGTTCGCCCGTCGAGGCCGGTGGCGGCGTGATCGGCCTCGCGCAGCCCGAGCCCGGCGGCGAGGATGTCGAACTCGCTTGCGGCGATGCTTTCGAGTGTCTTCTGTGTGTCCTGTGCAACGTCGGGCATGTGGCTCCTCCGTGGGAGTTGATAGCGTCGGATTGTGTGTGTGCGGCCCCCATCCGGGAATGCTCGAGAGGGCCGGGCGGCCCCGTCGATGACTTCCGGGACAGGATCGCATAGCCTATGCCAGATGCGACGGCGCGGCGTCTTCTGCGTGTTCTAGGAAGGGGAGCTCTCGATGGAATGGCTGGCGATCGTGATCTGGCTGCTGGTGGCGGCGTTGGCGCTCCCGCTCGGGGGCGGGGCGGCGCTCGGGCGGGGGTCGCTGGCGGTGCAGGCGGTGGCGGGGGTCGGTGGCTTCGCGCTGCTGGTGATCTACGTGGTGGTGGGGGGCAACCCCTCGACGCTCGCCTGGGTGGCTTGCGGCCTGGGCGTGCTGGGGCTGATCGCGATGGCGTTCGCCGCCGTGGGGCTCACCTCCGATCACGAGGGTGGCGGGCTGGTGGGCCTCGAGGGCATGGAAGAGCACGTGGCGATGCTGGCGGGCGTGCAGCTGCCGATGTTCATCGTGGCGGCGCTCGTCACGATGCTCGTGGCCCTCGAAATCGGGACCTGACGCTGGCGGCGGCCGCCTCACCGGCTGACGGCGCACAGGCCGAGCCCTCGACGGCGCCGGCGCGGGAGAAGCTCGTGCTGGCGACGCTGATCCTCGTCGCCGGCGTCGCGAACCTCAACCTTGCGGTCGCCAACGTGGCGCTGCCCTCGATCGGCAAGGCCTTCGACGCATCCCAGACGGGCCTGGACCTGGTGGCGGTCTCCTACTCGCTGGGGCTGGCCGCCTCGGTGCTCTACCTGGGGGCGCTGGGGGACCGGCACGGGCGCAAGATGATGCTGATCCTGGGCATGGCGCTGTCGATTCCGGCCTGC
Organism: Solirubrobacteraceae bacterium; assembly: GCA_035508995.1. Lineage (GTDB taxonomy): Bacteria > Actinomycetota > Thermoleophilia > Solirubrobacterales > Solirubrobacteraceae > Palsa-744. The sequence continues at coordinate 5,246 of DATJMB010000014.1, forward strand.
CTGATGGCGGGTCTCGCGGGGTCGATCGGTCTGCTGATCGCGGGACGGCTGCTGGGGGGGCTGTCCGCGGGGATGGCCTTCCCGACGACGCTCGCGCTGATCACGGCGCTGTGGTCGGGGCCGGCGCGCACCCGCTCGATCGCCCTGTGGTCGGGCATCGGCGGCGCGATCTCGGCGCTAGGGCCGCTGGTTTCGGGGGCGCTGCTGGAACACTTCGACTGGGGATCGGTGTTTTTGGTGACGCTGCCGCTGGCGCTGGTGGCGCTGGTGATGGCGCTGCGCTGCATCCCCAGCCACGTCAACGAGACCTCCGATCCCGTGGACAACCTCGGCGGGGTGCTCTCGGTGGTGTTCGTGGCGGCGCTGATCCTGGCGATCAACTTCGCGCCGGTGCCCGACAAGGGGTCGCTGGTGCTGGGGCTGGCGCTGGTGGCGGCGGCGGCGGTGATCGCCTTCGTGGTGCGTCAGCTGCGGGCGCGGAACCCCCTGTACGACCTCGAGGTGGCAGGCCGGCGGGTCTTCTGGGTGGCGGCGTGCGCAGGGATCGTCGTGTTCGGCTCGCTGATGGGGGCGATGTTCGTGGGTCAGCAGTTCCTGCAGAACGTGCTCGGCTACTCGACGCTCGACTCGGGCCTGGCGATCCTGCCGGGGGCAGTGGGGATGGTGATCGCGGCGCCGCGCTCGGCCAAGCTGGTGGAGGCGCGGGGGTCGCGCTTCACGCTGCTCACGGGCTACGTCTTCTGCCTGCTCGGCTTCCTGACGATGCTGATCCTCTGGGAAGACCACATCTCCTACTGGCCGGTGGGCCTCGGCTACGCCTTCGTGGGTCTCGGGGTGGGCTTCGCGGGCACGCCGGCCTCGCACTCGCTCACGGGCTCGGTGCCAGTCAAGCGGGCGGGCATGGCCTCGGGCACGGCCGATCTGCAGCGGGACCTCGGGGGGGCGATCATGCAGTCGATCCTCGGCGCCCTGCTCACCGCCGGCTACGCCTCGGCGGTGGCCTCGACGATCGCCGCCTCGCCCAACAAGGCGCGCGTCACGGCGAGCGTGGAAACGGAGCTCGAGAAGTCCTTCTCCAGCGCGGCGGCCACGGCCCAGCACTA
>DATJMB010000015.1:0-9181 GCA_035508995.1 Solirubrobacteraceae bacterium
AGCTTGACGACGAGCTGGTTGGGCTCGGGGCGGCGGCGGCCACGTTCCATGAAGCCCAGGCGGGGGGGATGGCGGAAGACCACCCGCAACTCGGTCTGGGTGACGGGAAGCTTCTTGCCGGTGCGGATGAACCAGGGGACGCCTGACCAGCGCCAGTTGTCGATGTACAGCCGCAGGGCGGCGTAGGTCTCGGTGTTGGAGTCGGAGGCGACGCCGTCGATGTCGCGGTAGGCGTCGTACTGGCCGCGGACGTAGTGGGCGGGATCGGCGGCCTCGGTGGAGCGGAAGACTGCGTACTTGGCATCCTTGAGGGTCTTGGCGTCGTCGCCGGCGGGGGCCTCCATGGCGGCCACGCCGAGGACCTGCATGAGGTGGTTGACGACGACGTCGCGAAGGGCGCCGACGGGGTCGTAGAAGTGGCCGCGATCCTCCACACCGAATCTCTCGGCCATGGTGATCTGGACGCAGGCGATGTGGTTGCGGTTCCACACGGACTCGATCATGGTGTTGCCAAAGCGCAGGTAGAGGAGCTCGTCGGTGCCCATCTTGCCCAGGAAGTGGTCGATGCGATAGAGCTGTGACTCGTCGATGTACTGGTGGATCTCCTCGGCGAGGGCGCGGGCCGAGGAGAGGTCGTTGCCGAAGGGCTTCTCCACGACCACGCGCCCGGTCGCGGCGAGGCCGGCGGCGGAGAGGTTGCCGATCACGAGGCCGAACAGGGAGGGCGGGACCTCGAGGTAGAAGACGGGGCTCCTCGGGGAGGGGACGGCCTCGTGGATGGCGGCCTTCAGGCGTTCATAGGTGGGGCGGTCGGCGAAGTCGCCGCTGACGTAGGAGAGGCGGGCGGCGAAGCGCTCGAAGACCTCCTCGTCGAGGGTCTCGCCGGTGCCTTCGATGCACTCGCGGGCGTGGTGGCGGAGCTGCTCGAGGGTCCAGTCGTTGGCGGCGACGCCGACGATGGGGCAGCTCAGGAGGTGGCGTCGCTCGAGGCGATAGAGCGAGCGGAAGGTCATCACCTTGGCGAGATCGCCGGTGATGCCGAAGATCACGAGCACGTCGGCGGGCTGGGTGAAGTCGCTGTCGGCCATCTCCGAGGGGCACTCTAGCGCCGCTCACGGCCGGGCGATCGGCAACCGCGACGCCCCCAGCGATCACCAACCGCGCGCGGCGCGGCGATCGAGGGCCGCTCACGGGGCGGCGATCAGGGCGTGGGCCTCGAGCTCGGTGGCGCGAGCGATGGTCTGGACGCCGTCGACGATCTCGGGGTCGGCGCAGAAGCCGATGCAGAGGGTGTCGGCGAGGGACACGGCGGCGACGCGCAGGGCGTGGTGGGGGGCGAGCTCGGCGATGGAGTGCAGGGAGGTGACGGGGGCGGCGAGGACCGTGACGGGCTGGCGGGGGCCGGGAACGTTGGAGATGTTCAGGGCGAAGGCACGGGGACTGCGCTCGACGCGTTCGCAGAAGCGGGAGAGGGCGGGCGAGAGGGCGCGGAGGTCGCGCAGCAGCCGGTCCATGGTCTCGGCGTCGTGGTCGGCCTTGCGCAGGGCGGTCTCGGCGTGGACGGCGGCGAGGCGCTCCAGGGGATCGGTGTGGGCGAGAGGGACGTCGACGGCGAAGAAGGAGTCGCGGTTGCCGGGCGGGGGGGCGCCGGCGTGCGCCGCGGCATCGTCGCCGGGCTGGGCCTTGCGGGCATCGCCGGGCGGAAGCCCCTGGGCGTCCCCGGGGTGGGAGTGGAGGCTCACGGGGACCTTCACGCGGACGTTCTCCAGGCGGCCGTGATGGGCCTCCAGCCAGCGGCGCAGGCCGCCGGTCACGGAGGCGAGGACGGCATCGTTGAGGGTGGCGCCGTGCACGCGCTTGGCGGCGTCGTGGAGGGCGGAGAGGGGGAGAGTCGCGAAGGCGACCTCGCGGCGGGCGCCGACGTGACCGTCGAAGGGGGAGTCGTGGAGGGTGTGTGGGAGCTCGCGGGCGAAGAAGGAGGTGAGGTGGGTACGGCGGCGCTCTTGGTCGTCGTGATGGGCTTCGTTTTCGGGGTGCCCGCGCGCGGGCGCGCGCACGCGCGCGGGGCCCCCGTTTTGGGAGGAATCCCCGACACGACCAGCGGGCGGGTCCCACAGGAGCTCGCGGGCGTAGCGCATGGCGGTGGAGCCGTCGGCGAGGGCGTGGTGGATGCGCCACACCAGGGCGGCGGCGCCATCCTGCAGGGGAATGACGTCGATGCGCCACAGGGGACGGTCGCGGGGCAGGCGGGCGACGAACAGGCGGGCGACCTCCTCGCGCAGGTCCGAGCGCGGCAGGGGCGGGGCGGCGGGGTCGGCGACCACATGAGGGGCGGGGTCGAAATCGGGGACGGCCACCCACACGGGCCGTTGGGGGTCGGCGCCCAGGCGCCAGGTCAGGGAGGGCACGGCGGGGATGCGCTCGCGGACGCGGGCGAGGAGGTCGGCGGGCGAGGGAGCATCGCGCTCGAAGAGGACGACTTTGCAGGTGTGGCCGGCGATGGAGGGGCCCTCGAGGGCGAGGATGGCGCGGTCCTCGGCGGTGAGGGGGACGGGCTCCACGGCGGGGCTCAGGCGCCGGCCTCGGACAGGGCGCGGCGGACGGTCTCGACGGCGGCGGCGCCGGCAACCTCCAGGGGCTCGGTGGAGCGCATGGCGCGGGCGAAGACGAAGGCGCCCTCGAGGAGGTTGAGCATCGTGAGGGCGAGCTCGCGGGCGCGTGGCTCGGGCACGCCGGCGTGGGAGAAGTAGGCGGTGGCGGCGTGGATCCACTCGGCGAAGACCTCGGCGGTGGCCTGGCGGAGGGGCTCGTTGGTGCTGGCGACCTCGAGGGCGACGGTGGCGATGGGGCAGGCGTCGGCGTAGCCGGTCTCCCGGAGGGTGTCGGCGGCGCCGGCGAAGAAGGCGGCGACGGCGCTCGGCACGTCGGGGGCGTCGAGGGCGATGGTGGCGAAGAGCTGGATGTAGAGACGGCCGGAGGTGTGGATGACCTCGCGGCCGAGATCCTCCTTGCCGCCGGGAAAGAAGTGGTAGAGAGAGCCGAAGGGGGCGGCGGCTTCGGCGGCGATCTGCTTCATGCCGGTGCCGGTGTAGCCCTGGCGACGAAAGAGCTCGGCGGTGGTGTCGAGGATGCGGTCCTTGGTGTCGGCGGGCATGACGCTGTCGAGAGTAGCGCCTTAGAGCGATCTATCTAGGCCATCGGAAGGGCGCGACGGCGGCGTCGGCCACCCACCGGGCAGAGAGCTCGCGGGCGTGGTATCCCTCACGGCATGAGACCGAGACGGAGACCGAGCTGTGACCCGCCGCTGGGGTACACCGGCGAGGATCTGCGGCTGCGCCCGAAACCGCACCAGCCAAGGGAGCTGCGGACGGCGGAGGCGAGCGAGGGACAGGCGTCGCAGGCCAAGGAGCCACGGCGGGCGACGGGCAAGAGTCACGCGCAGCGACTGAAGGAGCAGCGGGCGCTCTCGCGGGGGAGGTCGAAACCGGAGCGTCACAGCGAGGAGCCGGCGGCGGTGGCGAGCGCGGGGGCGGAATCGCGAGAGGGCGAGCGGGGGATGATGGTGGTGCGGTACGTGCTGCCGGCGACGGTGGTGGCAGCGGGCGGGATCGTGATGGCGTTCGGCGGCGAAACGGACCTCGAGGGGGGAGCGGGGATCGTGAGCGCGGGGCTGGCGATCTACGCGGTGAACTGGCTGTTTCGGCTGTCGGTGGACGGCGATCGGGTGCGGGAGCAGGAGGAGGCGGCGCGGCGCTACCTGGACCGGCACGGACGCTGGCCGGACGAGTAGGACCCCTCTCCCCCACCCTCGACTCCGCTCTCCGGAACCGGCGGGGCATGGCGTTCGGCGTTCAACGACATACGCGTATCATCGATCGCTGCACCTCGGCGGCGCGATGCCGTGTTCGGTGCGGCAGCGGCCAGCGACGACGAGAAGGAGCACCAAATGCCCAGCGCACTCCCCGGCCCCACATCCCCTTCTCGGATGGGCAGGCTCGCGGCGGTGACCACGGCGCTCGCGCTCGCCACGGCCGGCGCGACCCAAGCTGCGACACCGACGAACGGCATCGCGCAGGGGACGCTCAAGATCGACAACTGCCACATCCAGCGCAGCGGTGCGGCGGGCGGGTTCACCTGGTTCTACTGCGGCGTGGTGGGTGACGCGCCGGCGAACGTGAACATCTCGGCGAGCTACAGGGTTAACCTGAAGACCTTCAAACCGAGCACGGGCGGCACCTGGGACAAGGGCTCGGGCACGATCAGATTCACGGGTGGGGGCGAATCGCTGGAGAACCTCAAGTTCGCCGTGCGCAACCTCTCGAAGGCGCAGGTGAAGAGCAAATTGCGGGTCACGCTGAGCAACGCCAGCGGGGCGACGATCACGCGGGGGACCGCGACGGGCTCCTAGCAGGCGCCGACGAAGGCTGACAGAGCGCTAACGGCGCTTCAGTCGCATCGGCCATCCGTCGAAACAACCGAACAACTCGGATAGGCATCGGCGTCGGAGCTCGATGAGGTGCCAGGAAAGCGGATCGGCGCCCTGGCGCGAGTGGCGGATCGTGATGACCGACAGCGAAGACCTCAAGCCCAACGACAGATCGCAGGCCAACGCAGATGGCGCCGCCGAGACGGGGCCGGTGCAGAGCGGTGCGGCGAGCAAGGCCGCGAAGCGCTCAGTGATCGCCGGCGGGGGCACGTGGGCGGCGGTGGCAATCGCGTGCGTGCTGGTGGGGACGATCGCCTCGGTGCTCGGAGGGCGGGCGCTGGCGAGCCACGACAGCGCCAAACGGAGGGCGGCCTTCGCGCAGAGCTCGGCGGCGATCGCCTCTACGTCGCGGCTGGCGATCCAGCGCGAGGAAGAGCTGGGGGTGAGCGGGAGCACGTTCCTGGCGGCGCATCCGAAGGCCTCGCAGGCGGAATTCACGGCATGGGCGAAATGGGGGCGTACGCTGCGTCGCTACCCGGAGCTCGACAGCCTGAGCCTGCTGACGGTGGTGCGAGCGCCGGAACTGGCGGCCTTCCAGGCGCGGGTGGGCGGACCGGCGGGACCGGCGGGCGAAGGCCTGCGGGTGGTTCCGGTGAGCGGGCACCGCTACTACTGCCTGGCGCTCGGCGAACTGGTGCGCAGCCCCGGCGCAGGGGCTGCGGCGGGACAGGATTACTGCGCGGCCGGTCCAGCGCTGCTGGTGGCGCGGAACAGCGGGCAGAGCAGCTACACGGCGACTGACGGGACGCTGGCGATCGCCACGCCGGTGTACCGCGGCAACGTGACGCCGCGCAGCGTGTTCGGGCGCAAGGCGGCGTCGGTGGGGTGGCTGCGAACGGTGCTGACGCCGGAGGTGGTGTTGCGGCGGGCGCTGGTGGGTCACCCGGGCTATGGAGCGCGGCTGCGCTACGGCGGTACCCCGGTGGCGTTCACGAGCGGCGCGGTGACGGCGGGGTCAGCGAGCGCCACGATCGGCCTGCATGACGGGTGGATCTTGCAGAGCTTCGGCCCGGCGACGGCGGCGGGCGTGCTCGCTGACGCAAGCGCACGGGCGCTGCTGATCGGCGGGATCCTGCTGAGCGCGCTGGTGGGGCTGCTGGTGTTCGTGCTGGGCACGCGGGGCGAAGCCGGACGGGCGGCGCGAAGGGGTCAGGAGCCCGAGGAGCAGCTGTATGACGCGCTCACGGGCCTTCCCAACCGGGCGCTCACGCTCGACCGGGCCGAGCGGATGATCCGGCGGGCAGGACGCGACTCGGGGATGCTCGCGGGAGCGCTGTTCGTGGACGTGGACCGGCTCGAGGACGTCAACGAGATGCTGGGAACGCAGGCCGGCGACCAGCTGCTGGGGATCGTGGGAGAACGGCTGGAGGGCGTGGTGCGGGAGCACGACACGGTGGGGCGGCTGGGCGGGGACGAGTTCGTGGTGCTGGTGGAATCCTCGGCGCGGGGGGTGCGGCTGGACTCGCTGGCGCGGCGGATGATCGAGGCCTTGCACAAGCCGGTGGAACTCGACGGGTTCGGGCCTAGCTTCGTGCTGACGGCGAGCATCGGGGTGGCGTTCGGACGGTACGAGAGCGTGGATGACATGCTGCGGGACGCGCACCTGGCGCTGACATCGGCGAAGACGGCGGGCAAGGACCGGTACACGGTCTTCAACGCCAACATGCGGACGGTGATCGAGGGCCGGGCGGTGCTCGAGGCGGAGCTCAACGCGGCGCTGCGGGAGCGACAGTTCTTCCTCGTCTACCAGCCGGTCTTTGAGCTCAGCAGCCGCCGGGTCACGGGCGTGGAGGCGCTGATCCGCTGGCGACATCCCAGCCAGGGAGTCGTCGCGCCGGGGAGCTTCCTGGCGCTCGCGGAGGAAACGGGGCTGATCGTGCCGATCGGGCGCTGGATCCTCGAGGAGGCGTGCACGAGGGCGGCGGCGTGGAACGTCGCGGGCCACCAGGTGGGGGTGTCGGTGAAAGTGTCGGCGCATCAGCTGGGACGGGAGGGCTTCGCCACGGACGTGCGGCGGGCGCTGCAGCAGTCGGGTATCGAGCCCTCGCTGCTGACGCTCGAGATCGACGAGACGAGCGTGCTGCGAGACGCGGCGGCCGGCGGCGAGCGCCTGCGGGAGCTCAAGGGGCTGGGCGTGAGGATCGGGATCGACGGCTTCGGCAACAACGGGTATGCCCATCACAGCGATCTGCGCCGGATGCCGATCGACGCTCTGCGCGTGGATCGCGTCTCGCTGGCTGAGTCCGAGGACGAGGCTTACCGCAGCTGGCTGCTGGAGGCGATCCTGGTGGTGGGCCGTGAGCTCTCGCTGGCGGTGGTGGCCACCGAGATCGAGACGCACGAGCAGCTGGAAGCGCTGCAGGCACTCGGTTGCACGATGGCGCAGGGGGACCTGCTCGGCAAACCGGCCACGGTGGATGAGGTGGAGAGCCTCTTCGAGGCGAGCCTCCCGGCGGTCGGGGCGGGCGCCATGAGCCCGCCTCATCAGTAGCGCTCCTGCTGGTAGCGCTCCGCGCGCCGCGGCTCTCCTGGCGCGCCGCTTGCTCTGCTGCTCGAGCTCGAGGGCGGCCTGACGCAGAGCATCGTGCGGCTGTGATCGAGTTGCCTACGGCTCGACGCGGGAGACCGTGCCAACCCTGTCTATCGTGCGATCGAAGGACATCACAGCCCCCACCCCGCTCGCCTCGGCCGTCGCGACGAGATAGGCCTCGGCGAAGTCCAGTCGCTCGATCTCATAGACCTCGAGCGCACGAAGCAGCAGCGCCTCATCCACGACGGCGATCGAGCGTAGAACGAGCGCCGCGCGCATCATCTCCGCGACCCGTGCACGCTCGACCTCGTAGAAGGACTCGAGCACGTACACGCACTCGGCCAGAACGAGATCCGCCAGCAGCAAACGCTCCCCATGCGCGAGCGCTCGCGTCGCACGAGCAGCCATCCCTGGCGGGTCTCCCGTGAGATGGCGCACCAGGACGTTCGTATCGAGGAACGCCGTCAGCGTCGCTTCTCCGCACGCGCCCGCCGCGTCCGACGCAGCACCTCATCCCACGGGGTCCCCCGCTTGGCCTGCGGCACGACAACCGATGAGGCCATCTCGATGAAGTCCGGCGTCTTCGCGACTACCGCCCGGTCACGCTCGACGCGGAATAGAACCTCGTCGCCCTCGTTCAGATCGAGCGCATCGCGAACGCTCTTTGGGATCGTGACCTGTCCCTTTGACGTCAAGCGCGCCGAAGCATCCAAGGCATTTCTCCTTACTAGATTATGAGAGTAAGGATATCACCGACGGCTCGTCAAGAGCTCGCGGCCGGAGGGGGCTCTGCCGGCACAGAGTAGGCGTCGGCGGCGCGATGAACGTACTCCAGCAGCGCCGGGTCCATGCGGTGCAGGCCCTTGCGGTCGTAGCGGGTGACGAAGAGGGCGCCGAACGCCAGCCAGAAGACCATGCCGATGGCGGCGGCGATGGCCCCCTCGGCGAGCCCGGCGTCGGCGCGGCCATCGAAGTAGAGGATGGAGCGCACCCCGCCGAGGATCTGGCGCAGGGGATCGGCGTGGCTGACGAGCTTCAGGACGCCGGGCAGAGCCTGGATGGGGACGGTGCCGCCGGCGGAGGCGAGGCCGAGATAGACGAACAGCAGCAGCCCCACGAGCTGTCCCAGGCTGCCGAGCACCGCGATCAGGGCCAGCGTGCCGATGGCGACGGTGGCAGCGCACAGCCAGCCGTAGAGCCACAGCAGCAGGGGATCGGGAGTGTCGAGGCCGATCAGGCCGGCGGCGATCAGCAGCACCACCGCCGTGAGCAGCGCCGTGAGGACCATGGCCATCGCCCACTTGGCGAGCAGGGTCTGCGTGCGACTGATGAGCATTGGGCGGCGCTGTTCCCAGCGCGGTCCGGTCTCGATGGGCGCATAGCCGAGCACGCCGTCGAGCATCGTGTTGACGATCACGGCGCCGACGAAGCCGCACATCAGGATCAGCAGCGACGCATAGAAGGCGCTGAGCCCGAGCGCGGCGTTGTTGGGCAGCGGTCGGTAGGTGGTGGAGGCGATGGCCAGCGGATTCGCCAGCACCGCGGACTCTGCCGCGGTGCTCGACGCGCCGCCACGGGCCGCGAGCTTGCTCTCTTCCTTGCCGACGGCCTTGGAGATCTGGTGCAGGGCCGGCTGCAGTACGCCGCCGGCCAAGCTCGCGCCCTCGCTGCCGGCGCGGGTGTTGGAGAGGATCACGATTTCCGGTAGGCCCGTGGAGCTCGAGCTCGTGGAGCCCGCGGGCGCCTGACCGGTGAGCGCGAGCAGGGAGGCGGTGAGATCGGATGGGATCACCACCGTGGCGAACGCGGCGCCGCGGTTCATGCGCGCCTTCGCCGCCGCCAGCGTGCTCGTCTGGATCGCCAGCTTCTGCTTCACCGCGGGCGCGCCGAGCAGCGAGCTCTGCACCTGCGCGCCCACGTTCTCGCTGCGGCCGTCCACCCGGGCGCCCTTGTCTTCGTTGACCAGCGAGACGGGCAGGCCGTGCATGTGGGCGACCGGATCGAAGGTGGAGCCGATATAGAGGACGGTCATGATGGCGATCAGCACGCAGGCGACCGCCAGCGGGATCGCCCACACCCGCCCCTGTCTCAGCAGGCTGCCCGCACGCACCCGTTCAGGCATGGGCGGACTATAGATCGCCAACGCTAGGCGGGGGCGCCCGCGG
>DATJMB010000016.1:0-3868 GCA_035508995.1 Solirubrobacteraceae bacterium
CACGACCTCGAACGCTACGAGACCGAGGGTCAGCTCGCCCTCCTGCCCACCCGCGAGCGCATGTCCGCCCTCGCCGACCTCGAGAAGCTCCGCGCCAACCTCGGCGGCGTGAAGAACATGCAGCGCGTTCCCGACGCCATGTTCGTGATCGACCTCAAAACCGAGCTCATCGCCGTCCGCGAGGCCCAGCGTCTGCGCATCCCCATCATCGGCCTCGTGGACACCAACTGCGATCCCGACGGCATCGACTTCGTGATCCCCGGCAACGACGACGCCATCCGCTCCTGCTCCCTCATCACCCAGGCCATCGGCCAGGTCGTCTCCGAGGGCCACTCCGTGTTCCGCGCCGAGGAGGAGAAGGCCCGCCAGGAAGCCGAAGAGCGCGCCCGTCTGGAGGCCGAGGCCCGCGCCAAGCGCGAGGCCGAGGAAGACGCCAAGCGCCAGGCCGAGGAACAGGCCAAGCGCGAGGCCGACGAACGCGCCAAGCGCGAGGCCGCCGCTCAGGCCGCCGCGGCCGCCGCCGCTCAGCAGGCCGCCGCCCCGCCCGTCCCGCCCGCCCCCGCCGCGGAGGCCGCCCCTGCCGCGCCGGCTGCCGAGCCCGCCCCTGCCGCGGACCCCCCGCCCGCCGCGGATTCCCCGCCGGCTGCCGAGACGCCGCCCGCCGTGGACCCCCCGCCGGCCCCAGAGGAGCCGGCTGCGCTTGAGCCCACCGCCGAGGCGCCTGCCGACACGGCGGAGACCCCCGCACCGGCTGCCGCCGAGGAGCCTGTGGCGGAGGCCGCTCCAGAGGCGCCTGCCGCCACGGAGGAGCCCGAGGCCCCCGTGGCTGAGGCCGCCGTGGACGCTCCGGCGGAGGCTGCCGCGTCCGAGGCCGATGCCACGCCTGAGGCCGCCGTGGACGCTCCGGCGGAGGCTGCCGCGTCTGAGGCCGATGCCACCCCCGAGGCCGATGCCGCGTCCGAGGCCGGTGCCACGCCCGAGACCGTCGAGGAGGCCACGTCATGAACACAGCTGAGATCTCAGCCAAGGATGTGAAGGCTCTGCGGGACCGCACGGGGGCGGGCATGATGGACTGCAAGAAGGCCCTCACCGAGTCCCAGGGGGACGTGGAGAAGGCGATCGAGGTCCTGCGCGTCAAGCAGGGCAAGAAGATCCAGGACCTCGGCGAGCGCACCGCGACGGAGGGCACCGTCCAGGCCTACATCCACGCGGGCGCCAAGGTCGGGGTGCTGATCGAGGTGGACTGCAACACCGACTTCGTGGCCAACAACGAGGACTTCGTGGCCTTCGCCCGCGATGTGGCCATGCAGATCGCCGCCAGCCCCACCGTGCGGTACGTCTCCCGGGAGGACGTTCCCGAGGACGTCCGCGAGGGGGAGGCCCGCATCTACGAGCAGGAAGCGGCCGACAAGCCGGAGAACGTGCGCGAGCGGATCGTCTCGGGCAAGCTGGACTCCTGGTATGAGACGGTGACGCTGCTCGAGCAGGAGCTCCACAACCCCAAGTTCGACGGCAAAACAGTCCAGCAGCTCCGCGACGAGCTCGCCGCCAAGACCGGCGAGAACGTGGTTGTCAGGCGCTTTACACGCTTTGCCGTAGGCCAATAGGCTCCCAGGCCACATGGCCGCCGAGCCCGCCTTCAAACGCGTCCTCCTGAAGCTCTCCGGGGAGGCCCTGATGGGTGATCTGCCCTACGGCACCGACCCCGTCCGGGTGGCCGCGGTGGCCGACCAGGTGTCCGCCGTGCGCGATCGGGGCGTGGAGGTGGCCATCGTGGTGGGCGCCGGAAACATCTACCGGGGCATGGAGGGCGCCGCCAGGGGCATGGACCGGGCCACCGCCGACTACATGGGCATGCTCGCCACCGTCCTGAACGCCCTGCCCCTCCAGGACGCCCTCGAGAAGGCGAACACCAACACCCGCGTGCTCTCCGCCCTGGGCGTCTCCGAGGTGGCCGAGCCCTACATCCGCCGCCGCGCCATGCGCCACCTGGAGAAGGGACGGGTGGTGATCTTCGCGGCGGGCACCGGCAACCCGTTCTTCACCACCGACACCGCCGCCGCCCTGCGCGCGGCGGAGATCCACGCGGAGATCATCCTGATGGCCAAGAACGGCGTGGAGGGCGTCTACACCGCCGATCCGGCCACCGACCCGCACGCCACCTTCATCCCCGAGATCACCCACATGGAGGCCATCGAGCGGCGCCTGCGGGTGATGGACTCCACGGCGCTGGCCCTCTGCATGGACAACCACATGCCGTTGAACGTCTTCAACATGGAGGATCCGGCGAACGTCTCCCGCATAATCTCCGGCGATCGCGTCGGCACCCTCGTGTCCACACCCACAGGAGGCCCAGATGGAATCTGAGATGATCGACACCCTCCTCGAGGACGCCCAGGAGCGGATGGCCAAGTCGGTGGAGTCCACCCAGCACGAGTTCTTCACCGTGCGCACCGGCCGCGCCAGCCCCGCCCTGCTGGAGCGGGTGGTGGTGGACTACTACGGCGCCATGACGCCCCTGAACCAGCTCGCCACCATCTCCGCCCCCGAAGCCCGCCTGCTGACGGTGCAGCCCTACGACAAGTCCTCCATCAAGGCCATCGAGAAGGCCATCAACGAGTCCGATCTCGGCCTCAACCCGTCCAACGACGGCAACCTCATCCGCCTCTCCATCCCCGAGCTCACCGAGGAGCGCCGCCGGGACCTGGTGAAGGTGCTGCGCAACCTCGCCGAGGAGGGGCGGGTGGCGATCCGCAACGTCAGGCGGGACGTGATGGGCCACCTGCGGGAGCTCAAGTCCGCCGGCGAAGCCTCCTCCGACGACGAGCACCGGGCGGAGGTGGAGCTGCAGAAGCTCACAGACGGCCGCGTCGCCGAGCTCGACGGCGCCCTCAAGGCCAAGGAAGCAGAGATCCTCGAGGTCTGATGGAGGCGGCGCGCTATGTCGCCATCATCACCGACGGCAACGGCCGCTGGGCGCGTGCCCGGGGGCTCACCGCCAACGAGGGCCACGACGCGGGCGCCGACACCGTCAAGGCCCGCCTGCGCGACGCCGTAGAGCTCGGCATCCGCGAGCTCACCGTCTACTCATTCTCCACCGAGAACTGGTCTCGGCCCCCCGAGGAGGTGGCGGGCCTGATGGCGATGTTCTCCCGGCGCATCGCCCAGGAAACGCCGGAGCTGCACGCCGAAGGCGTGCGCATGCGCTTCATCGGCCGCCGGCAGGGCCTGCCAGAGGACCTCGTGGAGCAGATGGCCTGGGCGGAAGCCCTCACGGACGCCAACGGCCGCATCACCCTCTTCGTGGCCTTCAACTACGGCGGTCGCGCCGAGATCCTCGACGCCGCCGCCCGCTTTCAGGAGGGGGGCGAGGAGGAGTTCAGGGCGGGCCTCTACGCGCCGGAGATGCACGACCCCGACCTGATCATCCGCACCAGCGGCGAGCGGCGGCTGTCCAACTACCTGCTGTGGCAGTCCGCCTACTCGGAGCTGGTGTTCAGGGACGAGCTGTGGCCGGACTTCAGCCGCCGGGCCCTGGAGGAGAGCCTGGCGGAGTTCGCCGCCCGCCGGCGGCGGTTCGGGGGGCGGTGAGGGTGGCTTGGACGGGCTGGCGATCGGGGGTGCGGCGATGAGGCGGGGTCGGTGATGGCGGGGGGAGAAGGGTCTCGAAAAGCGGTGCCCGCGCCCGCGCGCGCGCGCGCGCACGTACGCGCGCGCGGGGCCCCGAAAAGGAAACCTTTCTCCCGGCGTCCGCCACCCCGGCGTCCGCCACCGGATTCCTCCACCCGCTCGGACCTCGCCGCCCGGCTGCTGGTGGCGGCGCCGGCGGTGGCGCTGGCGCTGTTCCTGGTGATCGAGGGCGGCGGCG
>DATJMB010000017.1:0-7642 GCA_035508995.1 Solirubrobacteraceae bacterium
AGCCGCCAGCTCGCTGACCGAACGTCCCTCCAACACATGCCCCTCGACCAGATACCGCGCCATCTCCACAGAAGACCCCCATCACGTTGATGTCTCCTATGTCCTGACACACATGTCGCCGATCTGCTGAAACCACACACCACCCGCCGCATCCTGGGAGCCCCGAGCGGCTGCCGGTGGGTCGGGCCGCTACTCGAACCCCGGCGGGCGCTCCTGCGCCCACGGGCGACTCGCTTCCAGCTGGGCCGCCAGCGCGATCAGCGTGGCCTCGTCGCCCGGCCGGCTCACGAGCTGCACCGACCGCGGCAGGCCGTCCCCCGCCAGCCCCGCGGGCACCGCGCACGCCGGCTGGCCGGTCACGTTCCAGCACGCCGCGTAGGGCACCGTCGCTGCCGCCGTGGCTGTCGTCCACAGCCAGCCCCGCCCCTCACAGGCTCCGATCCGCGGCGGCGGCGCCGGCGTCACCGGCATCAGCAGCACATCGTGGTCCACCAGCGGCTCGTTCATCCGCCGCGCGAACTCATGCTCGCGCGAGCGCACCCACTCCACCACCGTCGGCGCCGCCAGCAGCCGGCCGAGCCGCGCCAGCGTCCGCATCCGCCGTTCCAGCCGCTCCGGGTAGGCCAGCGTGCCGGCCTCCTCGTAAAGGCTGCGCAGGTACCGCGCCGTGAACTCCGGCGCCGGCGCCAGCGGACCGAAGTCGATCTCCCTGCGCTCCACCTCGTGCCCCAGCGACTGCAACAGCGCCACCGTCTCGCTCAGCGCCGCCTCGTTCTCCGGCGCCAGCCGCGTCAGCGGCGAGGGCGGCAGCTCGCTGGCCACCGCGATCTTCAGCGCCCGCGCCGAGGGGCTGCCGTTGCTCGCTCCCTGTCCTCCCCCGCCCGCCACCTGGCCGAGCGCCTCCAGCAACGAGCTCCCCGCCGCCGCATGGGTTGGCGGCGACGCCGAATCAGGCGTGCCGTCGGCGATCGCGTCGTAGAAGAGCGCGCTGTCCGCCACCGTCCGCGTCAGCACCCCGTTCACCGACAGCCCCCGCCACGCGTCCACGTGGGGCGCCAGCGGCACCCGCCCGCGCTGGGTCTTCAGGCCGAACAACCCGCAGTACGCCGCCGGGAAGCGGATCGAGCCGCCCCCGTCAGAGCCGAGCCCCGCCCCCACCAGACCCGCCGCCACCGCCGCCGCCGTGCCCCCGCTGGAGCCCCCCGGCGAGCGATCGAGGTTCCACGGGTTGCGCGTCACCCCGAACGTCGGCGACTCCGTCCACGGGAAAGCGCACAGCTCCGGCACGTTCGTCTTGCCGATCACCACCGCTCCCGCCGCCCGCAGCCGCCGCACGATCTCCGCGTCCTCCCGCGCCGGCGCCCCGTAGGCGTTGGTGCCGAACGTCGTCACCTCTCCCGCCACGTCGATGTCGTCCTTGACCGCGATCGGCACCCCCAGCAGCGGCCGCTCCGCGGGCGGGGTTCCGGCTTTCCGCCGCCCGTCCGCCTGGTCCGCTTCCAGCCGCGCCCGCTCCGCGAACACCACCCGGAAGGCGTTCAGCCGCCCGTCGTAGCGCTCGATCCGCGCCAGACACAGCTCCACGAGCTCCCGCGAGCTGAGCTCCCCGGCGGCGATCAGCCGCGCCTGCTCGCCGATTCCCGCGTATGCCACCTCCCTCGCGTCCACGGCGAGAAATCTACAAGAAGTTCGACAGCGGGAACTCCTACACCGGCGTGATCGCGTTGTGCCGCTCAGGCCACTCCCGTCGCTTGGCCCGCGCGTGGGAGAACCGCGCGATCAGCTCCTCCCGCAGCCGCTGCGGCTCCACCACCGCGTCGATCACCAGCTCCGAAGCCAGCCGCAGGATGTCCACGTCTGCCGCGTACTCCTCCCGCAGCTCCTGCGTCCTGGCCGCCCGCTCGCCCTCGTCCTCGATCGCCTGCAGCTGGTTGTAATACACCGCGTTCACCGCCGCCTGCGGCCCCATCACCGCGATCGACGCGCTCGGCAGCGCGATGCAGCAGTCCGGCTCGAACGCCGGCCCCGCCATCGCGTACAGCCCCGCCCCGTAAGCCTTGCGCACGATCACCGAGATCTTCGGCACCGTCGCCTCGCTCACCGCGCTGATCATCTTCGCCCCGTGCCGGATGATCCCCTCCCGCTCCACCTGCGTGCCGATCATGAACCCCGGCACGTCCGCCAGGAACAGCAGCGGCACGTTGAACGCGTTGCACGTCCAGATGAACCGCGCCGCCTTGTCCGCCGAGTCCACGAACAGCACGCCCCCCTTGTGCTTGGGCTGGTTGGCCACGATCCCGATCGCCTCCCCGCCCAGCCGCCCGTAGCCCACGATCAGCTCCCTCGCCCACCGCGGATGGATCTCCAGCAGCGAGTCCTCGTCGAGCAGACTCTCGATCAGCTCCCCCATGTCAAACGGCTTGTTCTCGTCCGCCGGGATCAGCTCCCCGATCGACGCTCCACGTGCGGCTGCACCGGCCGGCGCCTCGGATGGAGGCGGCTCGCCGCTGGGCGGGTCCGATCCAGGCGGGTCCGATTTGGGCGGCTCGAATCTGGGCGGGTCCGATTCCCAGTTATCCGGCATGTAGGAGAGGTAGCGCCGCGCCAGCTCGATCCCCTCCTCGTCGCTCGCCACCAGCTGGTGTCCGCAGCCGCTCACCCCCGTGTGCATTCGCGCGCCCCCCATCTGCTCGAGCGTCACGTCCTCCCCGATCACCATCTGCGCCATCCGCGGCGAGCCCAGGTACATCGACGCGTTGCCCTCCCGCATGATCACGATGTCGCAGAACGCCGGGATGTAAGCCCCGCCCGCCGCGCTCGGCCCGAACAGCACGCACACCTGCGGCACCACCCCCGACATCCGCACCTCGTTGTAGAAGATCCGCCCCGCCCCCCGCCGCCCCGGGAACATCGCCACCTGCTCGGTGATCCGCGCCCCCGCCGAGTCCACGAGGTAGACGATCGGCACTCGCAGCGACAGCGCCCGCTCCTGGATCCGCACGATCTTCTCCACCGTCTTCGGCCCCCACGAGCCCGCCTTCACCGTCGGGTCGTTCGCCATCAGCGCCACCGTGCGCCCGCCGATCGTCCCCACTCCCGTCACCACCCCGTCGGCTCCGAGCCCCTCCTCCTGCCAGTTGGCGAGCTGTCCCTCCTCGGCGAAGCTCCCCTCGTCCAGCAGCAGCCCGATCCGCGCCCGCACCGCCAGCTTGCCCTGCTCCGCCGCCTTCGCCCGGTGGCGCTCCGGGCCGCCCCCGAGCGCCCGCTCCCTCGCCTGGCCCAGGTCGCTCAACTCACACGCCCGCGTTCTCGACCGGCTGCTCGCCCGCGTAGTCGTAGAAGCCCATCCCCGACTTGCGCCCGTACCAGCCCGCCGAGAGCATCTTGCGCAGCACCGGCGGCCGCGCGAAGCGCCGCTCCCGGAACTCGTCGAAGAGCACGTCGCAGATCGAGCCCAGCGTGTCCAGCCCCACGAAGTCCGACAGCGTCAGCGGCCCCATCGGGTGTCCCGCCCCCGCCTTCATCGCCTCGTCGATCTCCGCGATCGAGCCCACCCCCTCTTCGTAGGCACGCATCCCGTCCAGCAGATAGGGCACCAGCAGCCGGTTGACGATGAACCCTGCCCGGTCTTTGGTTCCGATCGCCAGCTTGCCCTCCGAGCGCGCGAACTCCAGCGCCGTCGCAAAGGCCTCCTCGCCGGTGGTCACGCACCGCACCACCTCGACCAGCTTCATCACCTGCGCCGGGTTGAAGTAGTGCAGCCCCACGAACCTCTCCGCCCGGCTCGTCGCCGCCGCCTGGTCGATCACCGCCAACGAGGAGGTGTTGGTGGCGAACACAGCCTCTGCCTTGACGATCCCATCGAGCTCCCGCCACATCTCTAGCTTCAGCCCCAGATCCTCGGTGATCGCCTCGATCACCAGATCGCAGTCCGCGAGGTCCCCGTAGTCCACCGTCCCCTGGATCCGCCCCCGCACCGCGTCCGCGTCCTCCTGGCTGGACTTCCCCTTCTCCACCGCCCGCCCGAGCTGCTTCTCGATCTTGCCGATCCCCTTCGCGAGCGTGGCCTCGTCCACCTCCCGCACCACCACCTGGTAGCCCGACTGCGCCGCCACCTGGGCGATCCCGTGGCCCATCAGCCCCGCTCCGAGCACCCCCACCTTCTCGATCTTCGCCATCTGTGCCTCCGCTCGTGCCGATTTCCGAACACCCGACTGGACCGGCAGCCTAGTACGATCGCTGCTGTGAGCCTCGTCTACAGCGAAGACCATGGTCCCGTCCGACACGTGGTCCTCAACCGCCCTGAGAAGCGCAACGCGATGAACCAGGCCCTCTTGCTCGCCCTGCGCGAGCAGCTCGCCGCCGCCGCCGCCGAGGGCTCCGTGCACTGCGTGCTCCTGCGCGGCGAGGGCCCCGTCTTCTCCGCCGGCGTGGACCTCGCCGAGCTCGCCTCCCTGGCCGGCGACACCGACGTGTTGCGCCCCTTCCGCGGCGTCTACCTGGATTGCGCCAACCTCTGCGAAGAGATGCCCAAGCCCGTCATCTGCCAGATCCACCACACGTGTGTCGGCGGCGCCCTCGAGGTCGCCCTCGGCTGCGATTTGCGCGTCGCCTCAAGCGAGTCCCAGCTCGGCCTGCCCGAGGTCAAATACGGGATCATCCCCGACGTCGGTGGCTCCTCCCGCCTGCCCGCCGTCGTCGGCCTCGGCCGCGCCAAGGAGCTGATCATGACCGCCAAGCTGATCGACGCCGACGAGGCTCAGAGCATCGGCCTGCTCAACCGCGTCTACCCCGCCGAGGAGTTGCAGCGGGGCACCGAGGAGCTGGTCGCCGAGCTGCTCGTCAACGCTCCCGTCGCCGTCGGCCGCGCCAAGCGCGTGATGGACGCCTCCGCCCGCCCCGCCCTCGCCCACACCCTCGAGCTCGAGGTCTCCGTGCAGGAGTACTGCGTCGCCACGATGCGCGAGCAGGCCCGCGCCGCCGAGCAGGACGCCGCCGAAGAGGCGCTCGCCGGCTGACCGGCGCCCCCGCTCCCGCGCCCCGCGCCGCGAACCCTCAGTCGCGCCAGTCCACCGGCCCCGCCACCAGCGTGTGGCTGCCGAGCCCCCGTCCGAGGATCTCCCGGGCCTGGCGCGCGCACGCGAGCAGCTGCTCGAGGTCCACTCCGGTCTCGATCCCCATCTCGCGCAGCATCGAGACCAGGTCCTCGCTGGCCACGTTGCCCGTCGCCCCCGCCGGCACCGGGCAGCCGCCCAGCTCCCCAAAGCTCGACTCGAAGCTATCGATCCCCGCCTGCAGCGCCGCCAGCACGTTCGCCAGCGCCTGCCCGCGCGTGTTGTGGAAGTGCGCCGTGAGCTCCGCCTCCGCCAGCCCGTCCCGCCACAGCGCGAACACCTCCCCCACCTGCAGCGGGTTGGCCATCCCAGTCGTGTCCCCGAAGCCGATCTCCTGCGCCCCCGCCGCCTGCAGACGCTGCGCGATCTCCAGCACCCGCTCGGGCGAGACGCGCCCCTCATACGGGCAGCCGAACGCGGTCGAGATCACCCCCTCGCAGCGCAGCCCCGCCTCCCGCGCCTGGCCGAGCACCCGCTCGCAACCGCTGAGCGACTCCTCCACCGAGCGGTTCACGTTCTTGCGGTTGTGCGTCTCCGACGCCGACAGGAACACGTTGATCTCATCGAACGCCGGCCGCGCCCGCCCGGCCTCCCCGGCGAGCCTCTCCCGCACCCCCAGCGCACGCTCGAGGCCCCGCTCGTTGGGGATCAACACGCTCAGCGACACCTCCGCCGGCACCTCGATCCCCGCCAGCACCTCCTCCGCGTCCGCCAGCTGCGCGATCACGTCCGGGCGCACGAAGCTCGTCACCTCCAACCGCCGCAGCCCCGTGCGCGCGAGTCCGTCGATCAGCGTCACCTTGTCGGCCGTCGCGATCGTCTCCGGCTCGTTCTGAAAGCCGTCTCGCGGTCCCACCTCCCTGATCTTCGCCCACTCCACCATCGCCATATCCCTATCACGGACGCCCCCAGCCGCCGCATATACTCGCCGCCGTGCCCTCCCCCCCTGATCCCGTGGCGATCGTCGGCGCCTCCGGCTCACTCGGCTTCGGGCTCGCGATCCGCCTCGCCCGCGCCGGCGTGCCGATCGCGATCGGCTCCCGCGACCCCGACCGCGCCGCGGAGACCGCGCAGCGCGCCCGCGACGAGGTCCCCGAGGGCTCCTTCACCGCCCACGACAACGCCGGCGCCGTGCAGGCCGCCGCCGTCGCCATCCTCAGCGTCCCCTTCCGCAACCAGTCCGAGACCCTCGCCAACCTCAAGCGCGCCCTGCGTCCCGGCCAGCTGCTGATCGACGCCACCGTCCCGCTCGCCGCCGCCGTCGCCGGCAAGGCCACCCGCATGCTCGGCGTGTGGCAGGGCTCAGCCGCCCAGCAGGCCCGCGAGATGGCCCCCGACGGCGTCCGCGTGGTGTCTGCCCTGCACACCGTCAGCGCCGCCAAGCTCACGAACCTGCAGCGCGTGCTCGACGAGGACGTGCTCGTCTGCGGCGACGACCGCGCCGACAAGCGCGAGGCGGCCCTCTTGATCGAACGCATCGACGGCCTGCGCTGCATCGACTGCGGCCCGCTCGAGGTCTCCCGCACGACGGAGTCCCTCACGGCGCTGTTGATCGGCGTAAACGCCCTCCACAAGGTTCATGCCGGCATCCGCCTCACCGGCCTTCCCGACGAGCGCTGGGAGTAGCGTGAGCGGCGGGGTCGTGATCCTCGCCGGCGGCACCGGCGGCGCCAAGCTCGCCCGCGGCATGTACGACGCGATCGAGCCCGAGCGCCTCACCGTGATCGCCAACACCGGCGACGACATCGAGATCTACGGCGTCCACGTCTCACCCGATCCCGACCTCGTCTCCTTCTGGCTCGCCGACCTGATCGACGCCCGCGGCTGGGGCCTGCGCGACGACACCTTCACCGTGATGGACTCCCTGCGAGAGCTCGGCGCCGAGGTCTGGTTCTCGCTCGGCGACCGCGACCTCGCCTGGTGTGCCCGCCGCTCCCAGCTGCTCGCCGACGGCCTCACCCCAACCCAGGCTCTCGCCAAGCTGAACGCCGCGATCGGCGTGCGCGCCCGCGTGCTGCCGATGTGCGACCAGCCCGTGCGCACATGGGTCCGCACCGACGCCGGCTGGAGCTCCTTTCAGGAGTTCATGATCCGCGAGCGCGCCACCGGCATCGTCGAGGGTCTGCAGTTCCGCGGCGCCGAGCAGGCCCACGCCGGCGAGCCCGTCCTCGCCGCCATCGCCGGCGCCAGCGCGATCATCGTCGGCCCCTCCAATCCCCTCGCCTCGATCGCCCCGATCCTCGCCGTCCCGGGCATCCGCGAGGCGCTGGCGGCCGCCGCCGCGCCGATCGTCGCCGTCAGCCCAGTCGTCGGCGGTGAGATCCTCAAGGGCCCCACCGCGGCCTTCATGGCCTTCGCCGCCCTGGAATGCGACGCCAACGGCGTCGCCGACTTCTACAGCGACCTGCTCGACGGCATCGTCGCCGACGAGAACGTCGCCCGCATGCCCTGCCTGCAGACCGACACCCGCATGGACGACCCCGCCACCCGCGCCGACCTCGCCCGCCGCACCCTCGACTTCCCCGAAG
>DATJMB010000018.1:0-5560 GCA_035508995.1 Solirubrobacteraceae bacterium
ATAGGTGCCCGCCGCGGCCCCGAAGCCGCGCTCACCCGTACTCCTCAGCCCCGTTCCCGAAAGCTCCAGAGCTTGTTGCCAAGGAAGTTCAGCGGCGTCGACGCCGCCACCGCGAGCGCCTGCGCCGGCACCTTCGCCACCCCGCCGAGCTCCACCAGCACGCTCAGGAACAGGAAGCTCGCCGCGAACGCGAGCAGGCTCACCACGAAGAACCGGATCGCCTGGAACCGCACGTTCCCATCCCCCGCCGCGAACGTCCAGTGGCGGTTGAGGATGAAGTTGTTCGTCACCGCCACCATCCACGCCACCACCGCCGCCAGCCGGTAGTCGATCGACAGCCCGTGCACGCACACCGCGTACACCCCCACGTTCACCACGAAGCCGACCCCACCCACCAGCGCGAATCGCACCAGCTGCAGCCAGTTCGCCGGCTTGCGCAGGCCGTGCATCACCCGGACGTGCGGCCGCAGCTGCACCGGCGCCGCCGTCTTGTGGCCGGGCACCTCCACCACCGTCGCGTCCTCTGCCATCCGCCCAGGGTAGCCGAGCCGGCGGTCAGGCGAGACCCACCCATCGCCCCCGCGACGCCCCCGCCGGCGCAACGTACCTGCATCCCGCCCGCCAACCGGCATCCCGCCCGCTGCCCCTCGCTAGCCTGTCTGCTAGCCATGCCCGCCCCGCGCCACGCCATCCCCAGGCCGCGGCCCTCCTTCCCCAGCTTGCTACCGCTGCTGTGCGCCTGCGCGCTCCTCCCGGCGCTGCTCGCCGGTTGTGGCGAAGCCGCTCCCGGAAACGGCTCGACGGGAGCCGCCAAGGCAAGCGCCTCCGCCGCCCCCGATGTCGCCGCCACTCTTCCCCCCGCCTCCGCCGGCGGCGGCGCCCCTTCCAGCGCCAGCTCCGTCGCCAAGACGCCCCACGCCCACGTTGAGGAGGTCGCCGACCCCGAAGAAGCCAACAGCTTTCCCGCCCCCGCCTCCGCCCACCACGCCGCCGCCAGCACCCCCACCCGCGCCGGCGAAGTGGCCGTCGCCGCCGGCGCACCCTCCGACGCCGAAATCCGCCGCGAGCTCCACCAGATGCACACCGCCGAGCAGCAGGCCGCCAAGCCCGCCGACGAGCAGGCGCTGAAGCCCGTCCCCGGCGGCGAGTCCATCGGCGGCAACGGCGCCATCCCGATCCCCACGGGCGTCCCGGAAGTGATCCAGAAGGTCGTCGCCGGCGCCAACGCCATCGCCGACTTCCCCTACGTCTTCGGCGGCGGCCACGGCTCCTTCGTGGACGACGCCTACGACTGCTCCGGCTCCGTCAGCTACGCCCTCGCCGCCGGCGGCCTGTTGAGCGCCCCCGAGACCTCCGGCGAACTGGAGAGCTGGGGCGCCCCCGGACCGGGCCGCTACATCACCGTCTACGCCAACGCCGGCCACACCTACATGTACGTCGACGGCATCCTCTACGACACCGCCGGCCGCAGCGGCGTCTACGCCTCCCGCTGGCAGGTCGGCGCCGTCGACAACTCCGGTTACGTCGCCCGCCACTGGCCCGGCCTGTAGGGGGCTCCGCTGCCCCTCGCCATCCTCTCATCGCTCCTGGCTGGCGTCCTTCCCCTCGCCCTCGACGGCGAAGCCGCCGTCGAAAAAGGCCCCGACGGCGCCTCCATCGCCATCGTCTCGGTGGTCTCCATCGTCGCCGGCTACCTGCTCCTCTTCCTCCTCTGGCGCTACGTCTTCAGCGCCAAAGCCAAAGCCAAGCGCGGCGAACCCCCCGACTGACCCGTCGTGAGCGCCCACTGGAGGGTTGCCCGGCGGGGTGTGGAGTGCTTCCGAAAACGGGTGCCCGCGCGCGTGTGCGTGTGCGCGCGTGCGCGCGCGTGTGCGGGGCCGCTCAGTGGGAGAGGGAGATCTTGCTCAGCACCGTGGTGCTGCCGCCCCCGGCGCTCCGCAGCACCAGCCTCAGCAGCAGCGACACCTTGCCCAGCTTCCGCAGACGCTTGGCGGTGACCTTGCCGAAGTGGATCTTCATCGTGCTGTGGCCTCCCTTGGCGGTCACCAGCAGCGCTTTCGCCACCACCTCCTGGGCCGGCGTGCCCTTCGGCAGGCCCTGTGCCAGGGGATAGTGCAGGCCCAGTCGCCGCGCCACCGACGCCGCCAGCAGCACCTCGAAGTGGCCCGTCGCCTGCTCGTTCACCGCGTAGCGCACCACGAGCCCCGAGCCCGTGGCCCGCGCGAGAGAATGGGAGAGCACCGACTGGTTGGCCACCGGATTGACGGTGCTCTTGCCGCCCGCCGTGCCCGGGGAGCCGGAGCCGCCGCCCGAGCCGCCGCCCGAGCCGCTCCCGGAGCCTACGCCAGAGCCGGAGCCGCCCCCGCCGATCGTCGAAGAGGGGCTCCCGGAGCCGTTGACGGTGATCTGCTGGCTGAAGCTACCGCTGTTGCCGCCGCTGTCGGTGACCGTCAGGGTGGCCGTGTAAGTGCCGGGGGAGCTGTAGGCGTGGAACACGCTCGCGTCACCCGTGCCCGACACCGTGGCGCCGTCGCCGAAGTTCCACGTATAGACAGCGGGCGTGTAGGGCTCGTCGGCGGGCAGGCCCGTGGCCTTCGCGTCGAGGGTCATGTTCGACTCGGTACCGTCGAAGCCCACCACGTCGCCCACGTTCACGGGGTTGGGAGCCGTGTACTGAGGCACCAGGCTCGCCCCAGACCAGCAGCCGAAGGTGTTGTGGGAGATCACCCCGGTGCTGTTGAACTCCCACTGCACGAAGTAGTTCTGGCCGTCGATCGTCTCGTTGGTGCGGGTGGCGGCATGGGTGAATTCGTTCACCGTCGGCACTTTTTCCGGCGGCGGACCGTAGCGCCACTGGCACATGTCGCCCTGCTCCACCTTGGCGCCTTCGTTTTCCTGGTACCAGCCGTCGAGCAGAGGGTCCACGACGATGTCGCTCTGCTCCACACTGAGATCGCTCACGATCACGTCCGCCAGCGCCGAGGCGAAGTTGCCCCAGGGGTCGGGGCCTTCGATCTGGTTGGGCTCCTCGAGCGGTTCCGCGTCGTCCTGGCAGGCGAGCACGTCATCGGTCACTCCGGAGGTGCTCAGAGGAGTTTCGGTTAGCAGTTCCTGGCCCGCGTCACCCGCCACCCAGGGCTGGACGGCGTAGATGACCGGTTTGGAGCCGCTGGGTTCGATCGCCGAGTGGTAGCCGCACATGCCGTTGGGCGGTTCTGATCCCGTCGCCGTCGAGTCCGAGCATTCCCCGCCCGAGACTTTCGTGCACACCGTCACGCCGGGTGGCGTGAGCACGTAGTAGACGGGCGTGCCCGTGGCCCCCGGCAGCGCCCCGATGGCGATCACGTGCTCGAGCTCCGTACGGATCTGCGCATCGGTGATGCACGCGAACCGGGCCGCGTCGCCGCACCGTTCGGAGGTCGGGTAGGGGTCTTCGTCGGTGTAGGAGCCACGGAACACCGATTGATTGGCCGCCCGGCCCGTTTTGTCGGTGTACTGGCTCTCGAGCGCGAAGACGTCGTTCAGCGAGCCGCTTTCGGAGCCCACGTTTTTGAAGTATTCGTTGATCAGTTCCTTCCAGTCCCCCCGATAGGTGCCCACCGGGTCCCAGTAGATCGCATAGGCCACCGAGGAGTGCAGCACCGGTCCGCCGTGGTACTGCAGGGGCGCTTCTTGGTTCACTTTCACTTCGCTGCGAGTCTGAACGCCGAATTCTCCGGAGATCACCGCTCCCGCGGGCGCCGCCCACAGGCACAGGCACAGCACGGCGATCACGGCGGCCGCACAGGCGGGGATGCCGCGAGGCGGCCGCCGCACGAGGACACCCGCAGAAAGAGAGCCGTGATCGAGTCTCACCCAGCCATCATCGGCAGCCGCCGGGGGATGCCTTAGCGGCGGTCCCACAGTCTGCGCATGCGCGGCGTGTGGCGCCGCCACGCACCGCTCGGGACTCGCACGGAGACGCTCAGGCCTGGCGGGGAATCACGCGGTCCACCTCCACCGCGGCTCCCGTTTCGGTGTCCGGGAACACCACGATCACCGTCGGCGACCCCCCGAACCAGGCGCTCATCTCGCCCTCTCCCACATACTCCGCGGCCCGGCGGGAGCCGTCGTCGAGTATCACCCACACGGGCTGTCCCTTCTGAAACTGGGTGTCGCCGATGTTCGTCATCCCCTCGGGGAGCATACGGCCTCGCGGCGACCGCCGCTCCCGGGGGCCATAAGATCGGGGGCCATGGCCGCCGCGGAAGCCCTCCCCTCGTCGCCCTCCCCTCGCCGCCTGCGCCTGCGGCGGCTGGCGATCCTGGCGGCGGTGCTGGTGGTGCTCGGCGCCGCCGCGAGCCTCTTCGGCTGGGAAATAGGCGTTTGGCTGGAACATCTCTGGAACACCATCACGAGCCTCTCGCTGGCCACCATCCTCGGGGCCGTGGCGCTGGTCACCCTGCAGACCGTCGCCACCTCCTACGCCTGGTTCACGATCCTCCGTCACGGCTATCCCGACGCCGGCATCGGCTTCACCCAGGTGCTCGCCTGTTACGCCACCGCCGTGGGCCTGAACTGCGTGCTGCCCGCCAACCTCGGCACGCTGGTGATGCTGCTGATGTACACCACCATCATCGAGGGCGCCACCTTCGCGGGCGTGATCGCCGGCTACGTCGTCCAGAAAGCCTTCTACACCGCCATCGGCGTGTTCACCTACCTGTACCTCTTCCTCACCGTCGGCGGCTCCTTCAGCCTGCAGTTCGGCTTCCTGAGCGAACACGTGGGCGCCGCCATCCTGCTGCTCGCGGGCCTCGCCGTGCTGCTGTTCCTCGTCTACCAGGTGCTCCGCGAGCGAATCGCCAAGTGGTGGGCACAGGCCAAGGAGGGCGGCCAGATCCTCACCCAGCCCAGTGCCTACCTCAAGGGCGTGCTCGCCCCCGAGATCGTCAGCTGGTTCGCCATGCTCGGCATCATCGCCGTGTTCCTCGCCGCCTACGACATCCCCGTCAGCTTCCACACCCTGATGCGCGTCGTGGGCGGCAACTCGATCGCCAACATGACATCCGTGACCCCCGGCGGCGCCGGCGTGCAGCAGGCCTTCAACACGATCTCCCTGAGAGGCATCACGAGCGCCTCCAACGCCACCGCCTATTCCGTCGCCCAGCAGCTCGTAACCACCGCCTGGAGCGTCCTCTTCGCGATCGTCATGGTCGCCCGCGCCTTCGGCTGGAGCGGCGGCCGCATGCTCGTCGAGCGCTCCTACAGCGAGGCCCGCGAGAAACGCTCCGAGCAGTCCGCCGCCCGCAAGGCCAAGCGCCAGGCGCGTAAGGAGGAGCGCACCGCCCGCCGCCGCGGCGACGGCGACGGCGACGGCGACGGCGACGGCGACGAGCCGCAATAGCGCCGGCGAGCCGCGACCGGCTCGCTCATTCGCTCAGCCCCATCACGCCCTTGACGATCAGGTACACGCCTGCTCCAGCCGCCGCCAAGATCGCCACCACCCGCCAGTTGCGCCCGAACCAGCGGTTGATTCGCTCGAGCGCGTCGGCCGCCCGCTCGGGGGTGGCCAGCAGCATCA
>DATJMB010000019.1:0-12102 GCA_035508995.1 Solirubrobacteraceae bacterium
TGACGGCGGCGCTGCACGGGCGTGACCATCGCAGCCGCTTCGCCTCTCCGCGCCAGCACTCGGAGCTGTGCGGCCTGGACCGTGGGGCCACGCAGGAGCTGGTCGAGGAGGGGCTGCAGGAGCTCGCGCGCCACGGGATCGCGCCACGGGTGTTCGTGCCGCCCTTCAACCGCTTCGACGCCCGCCAGCTGGAGTGGCTCGGCCGGCGCTTCGCGGTCGTGTGCGGAGGACCAGAGTCGATCGGCCTGCTGGGCAATCAGCGCACCCCCGGCTGGCGGGGCGAGACCGTGTACCTGCCCTCCTACGCGCCCTTCTACGGCAGCGCCGCGCAGGTGCTGGCCGCGCTGCCACAGGCGCTCGCCCACGCGGGCGCCGTGTGGCTGCCGATCGTGCTGCACTGGGGCTGGGAGGCGGACGCCGGCTGGCGGGACCTCGAGCGCCTGGCGGCGGCGATCGCGCCCCACGCGGTGGCCTGGGAGGAGTTGCTCGCCGCCGTGGACGAGAGCGCGGGCGTGAGCGCGGCATGAGCCTGCTGGAGGAGCTGCGCGAGCGCTTCCCGAGGGTGGCGGTGGTACACGAGTGGCTCACCAACCCCGGGGGCTCGGAGCTGGTGATGATGGAACTGCTCGAGATGTTCCCCCAGGCGGAGCTGTTCGTCTCGATCCACGGCCCCGGGCCGTGGCCGCAGACGATCTCCTCGCGCGAGGTCCATACCTCCTATCTGAACCGCCTGCCGGGGGCGGCGCGTCACTACCAGAAGCTGCTGCCTTTGATGAACCGCGCCTACCGCTCGTTCGATCTCTCCGGCTTTCAGCTGGTGCTCTCGAGCAACCACGCGTGCGCGAAGAACGTGCGGGTGCCACCGGGGGCGCTGCACGTCTGCTACTGCCACACGCCGATGCGCTACGCGTGGGAGGAGCGCTTCCTGGAGGGCGAGCCGATCGGGCGCGTGGGGCGGCTCGCGCTGCCGGCGCTGCTGCCGCTGCTGCGCCGCCAGGACCGGGCGGCGGCCGCGGGGGTGGACGCGTTCGTCGCCAACTCCAGCCACGTGGCGGAGCGGAT
The DNA here is from genome assembly GCA_035508995.1 of Solirubrobacteraceae bacterium. Taxonomy (GTDB): domain Bacteria; phylum Actinomycetota; class Thermoleophilia; order Solirubrobacterales; family Solirubrobacteraceae; genus Palsa-744. Next base: position 1,063 of record DATJMB010000019.1, read on the forward strand.
CGAGCGCTTCTACGGGCGCTCCTCGGTGGTCGTCAACCCGCCCGTGGACGTGGAGCGCTTTCTCGGCCTGGAGCGGGCGCCGGAGGACTTCTACCTGGTCTTCGGCCGGGTGGTGCCCTACAAGCGGGTGGACCTCGCGGTGGAAGCCTGCGCTCAGCTGGGGGTGCCGCTGCGGGTCGCCGGCGACGGGCGGGCGCTCGAGGAGGTGCGCGCCGCGGCCCCGCCGGACGCGCCGGTGAGCTTTCTGGGGAAGGTCAGCGACGAGCGGCGCGACCGCCTGCTGAGCGGGGCGCGGGCGCTGCTGTTCCCCGGTGAGGAGGACTTCGGGATGGTGCCGGTCGAGGCGCAGGCTGCCGGGGTGCCGATCGTCGCCTACGGCGTGGGCGGGGCGACCGAGACGGTGATCGAGGGGCAGACCGGGGTGCTGTTCGAGCCCCAGAGCGCGAGCGCGCTGGCGGCGGCGATCGAGCGCCTGCAGGCGCTCGAGCTCGACCCCCGGCGGGCGCGCGAGAACGCCAGACGGTTCGGGCGCGAGCGCTTTCGCGAGCAGCTGGCCGCGGCGATCGACGGGGCCGCCCGCGAGCGGCGCGTTCGGCAAGGCTCGACGCGGACGTCGACGGCCGCTTAGCTTCAGCCGCCGAGCGCGAAGGCCCGCTCGGCCCGCTCAGCGACGTGGCGGGCGATCGTCAGCGCGGAGGTGGCGCCGGGAGAGGGCGCGTTGCGCACGTGCAGGGCCCGCTCGGTGGCGGAGAAAGCGAAGTCGTCGAGCAGCGCGCCGTCGCGGCCGAGGGCCTGGGCGCGCACGCCGGCGAAGGCCTGCTCCACCGCGGCGCCGCGCAGCTCCGGTACGTAGCGGGCCGCGGCGCGCACGAGCGCCTCGGGGGAGAGGGCGTGGCGCAGCTCGGCCACGCCCGTGCGCCACCAGCGGGCGAGCATCCGCCAGGTGCCCGGCCAGGAGAGGGTCTCCCAGAGGTCCTTGGCGCGCACGCCGCCCAGCCGGTAGGCGTCGCGGGCGGGCGCCAGCAGGGCGGTGGGGCCGATCAGCAGCTCGCCGTCGATGTGACGGGTGAGGTGGACGCCGAGGAAGGGCAGCGAGGGGTCGGGCACGGGGTAGATGAGCGCCCGCACGAGCCGCCGGTGGGCGGGGGCGAGGCGCAGGTAGGCGCCGCGGAAGGGCACGATGCGGGGGTCGGCGGGCGCCCCGGCGCGGCGCGCGAGGCGATCGGACCAGGCGCCGGCGCAGAAGATCGCGTGGCGTGCCTCCGTGGTGCCGTGACCGGCGTTGTGGCGCAGGCGCAGGGCGCGCGGCAGGACCTCCACGCCCATCACCTCGCAGCCGCTGGCGATCGCGGCCCCCTGGGCGAGGGCGTCGCGGGCGAAGGAGCGGGCGAGGGCGCGGAAGTCGACGATGCCCGTGCGGGGCGAGTGCAGGGCCGCGACGCCGCGGGCGTGGGGCTCCACGACCTCGATGCCGCGCACGTCGAGCATGCGCAGGCCCGGCACGCCGTTGGCCGCGGCGCGGCGGTGCAGCTCGCGCAGGCGGGCCAGCTCGGCGGGGTCGGTGGCGACGATGGTCTTGCCGCACGCCAGGTGGGGGATGGCGTGTGTCTCGCAGTACGCATAGAGCTCCCGCGAGCCCGCCACGCACAGCCGGGCCTTCAGGGAGCCCGGCGGGTAGTAGACGCCGGCGTGGATCACGCCGGAGTTGTGCGCGCTCTGGTGGGCCGCCAGCTCCACCTCGCGCTCGAGCACGCACAGCGACAGCCGCGGGTGGCGGCGGGTGAGCTCCCGCGCCAGGGCCAGCCCGAGGATGCCCCCGCCGACGATCGCCAGGTCGCAGCGGGCGGGCGGGAGTGCGTGACCCTGGATGTCCTCGCCGGAGCCCATGGGAAGATTATATCTAAACGTATATACTAACGGTATGCAAAGCGCAGAGTTGCTTCGCGGCAGCCGCCATGCGGCCGGTTTGACACAGGCCGAGCTGGCGTGCCGGGCCGGCACGTCCCAGCCGGCGATCGCGGCCTACGAGTCCGGGGCGAGGGCTCCCAGCTTCGCCACGCTCGAGCGCCTGCTCGATGGCTGCGGCTGCGATCTTCAGCTGGACGCCCGTCCACGGGTGCGACGCGGGGCCGCCTCGTTGTGTGAGCTTGCACCGTTGATCGCCGAGGATCTCGAGCGAGACAGCGAGCGCGATGCCCTGCGACTGCTGTTCGGCTTCGCCGACGACTTCCGCGGCTCCTCTCGCGCGGGCCAGCTGGCGCTGATCGAGAAGGAGCCGCCGCTGGCCGGCGCGGTGCGCTTCGACGCCGCGCTGGCCGGCGTCGCCGAGCTGTTCGCCGCCGAGGGTGGGATCGCCGCGCCCGCATGGGTGGAGGGCTCGGGGCGCTTCGCGGAGCCCTGGTGGTTCGTGGCGAGCGGCCCGGCCTTCCACGCCTACGTGCTCGCCCACACACCGGCGGTGCTCGCGCGCCACGGCGTGTTCATGGCCCGAGAGGTATTCGATCGTGCCTGAACGGCCGGGCGCGCCCTTCACGCGTTCGCGGATCCTGGCGGCGCTGCGGGCGCTGGGCAAGGAGCTGACGGATAACGGGGTCCGCGGCCAGGTGTTCGTTGTGGGCGGGGCGGCGATGGCGCTCGCCTACTCCACGCGGCGTGTCACCAGAGACATCGACGCGGTGTTCGAGCCCAAGGCGCTCGTCTATGAGGCTGCGGCGAAGGTGGCCGAGGATCTGAGGCTGCCCGAAGATTGGCTCAACGACGCGGCCAAGGGCTTCATGCCGGGCGCAGACCAGCGGGCGCGACCGGTGCCGGAGGTGACCGGGATCGAGATCACGACCGCCTCGCCACGCTATCTGCTGGCGATGAAGCTGATGGCGATGCGCTACGGGGAGGACGACGAGGACATCGAGATCCTCCTGCGAGAGTGCGGATTGGACAGCGCCGAGGAGGCGCTGGCGGTGCTCGAGGATCTCTATCCCCAGGCCGAGCCCCCGGCCAAGACGCGATTCTTCCTGGAGGAGCTCTTTCAGTCGCGGAACGAGGAGGGAGGCGTTTAGGCGCGGGCGGTCGCGGCGGCGACGTCGAGCAGGCCGGCGCCGTAGAGGGAGCTGTCGTCGGGGCCGCCGAGCTTGCGGGCGGTGGCGCGCAGGCGGGCGAGGATCTGGGTGGGGGTTGGCTTGGGGCCGAGGACGCCGCTTGCGATCACGAGGGCGGCGGCGGCCGCCACGTGGGGGGCGGCCATGGAGGTGCCTTCGTAGCCCCCTGGGTAGTAGAAGCGGCGGGGGGAGCCGGCGGTGAAGGTCATCTGGAAGATGTCCCTGCCGGAGGGCAGTTCGGGGCGGCAGTTGGGGTCGCCGGGGAAGCTCGCGTCGGGACCGCCGCCGGGGGCCACGAGGGCCAGGCCCGGGCCGTAGTTGGAGTAGTCGGCCAGGCAGCCGTGTTCGGTGGTGGCACCGACGGCGATCACGTGGGGGGCGTGAGCGGGATAGGCGATCGCCTCGTGGCCCTCGTTGCCGGCCGCGGCCACCACCACGACGCCGCGCCGGTAGGCGTAGCGCAGGGCATCGATCAGGCCGGGTATGTCAGAGGCGTGTATGCCGCTGGTGAACTCGAGGCTGAGGTTGATCACGCGGGCGCCGTGGTTGACGGCGAAGCGGACCCCTTCGGCGATCGTGGAGGCATAGCCTTCGCCTTCGCCGTTGAGCACCCGCACGGGCATGATGCGCACCCCGTAGGCGAGGCCGGTGAGGCCGAGGCGGTTGTTGGTGGCCTCGGCGATGGTGCCCGCCACGAACGTCCCATGTCCGTTGCGGTCGTTGGGGTAGGGGGTGTGGTTGACGAAGTCGTAGCCTTTGACGAACTCGTAGCGGCTGAAGTCGGGGGAGCGGAGAAAGCGCCCGCGGTTGGCGTACGCGACGCCGGTGTCGAGTACGGCGACGATCACCCCGCGGCCGCCGGGATGGCCGTCGGCGGCGAGGTTCGTCCAGGCTTCGGGGGCGTTCACGCCGAACTGGCCGTCGAAGTTCCACTGCGTCGCCTGCCAGCCCCCGGGCGCGTCACCCGGCCCGGGGGGCCCGGGGTCGTCGGGAATCCAGCCGCCGGCGGCGTGGGCGGTGTAGTCGGGGGTCGCCCACAGCACATCCCGCGAGCGCCGCAGCTTGGCGATCGCCCCCGATACCGTCTCATCCCCGGTGAGCGCCAGCAGGCGGGTGCAGGGACCGACGGTGGCCGGCGCTCCCACGCCGGCCTGCCTGTCGAGGGCGGTCCACTGGGCGGGCGTGGAATCCTGGGCGTATTGCACGAGGACCTTCCCCGGGGCGTATTCGGCGCCCTGGGGCGTCGCCGCGGATTCAGCCGGCGCCTGCGCTTGGGTGTGGACGAGGGTTCTCGGAGTCCGGGCCGGCGCAGCGAGGGCCGGCGGAGCGAGGGCCGTCGCTGCTGGTTCCGCGCGGGCGGGGCCGGCGGCGGGGGAGAGGAGGGCGAGCGAAACGGCCAGCGCGAGCGCCGCGGCGCGAAGCGCGCGCGCGGGAATGGAGCGGGGAAGGGGCCCCGTGGGATGTTCCTCCGAGAGCATGGCGATCTTGCGTAATCATCCTCTGCGTGAACCCGCCGGGCGGCAGCCGGCGGAAGGTCACTCTCGCAGATGAGCTGTCGGTGGCGTTCCACGAGATGAGACGAGACTGAGATGACAGGGCCATTCGAGGAGGGGGACGTGTACTTCATGCGTCTGGCCCTGCGGGAGGCCGAACGGGCGCTCGCGCACGAGGACGTGCCCGTGGGGGCGGTGCTGGTGTACGGGGGAGAGGTGCTGGCGAGCGCCCACAACGAGCGAGAGCTGCGCGGGGACCCCACGGCGCACGCGGAGATCCTCGCCCTGCGGGAGGGCTCGCGGGCGCTCGGCACCTGGCGGCTGCTGGACTGCACGCTGTACGTGACCCTCGAGCCGTGCGCGATGTGCGCGGGGGCGATCGTCCTCGGGCGGGTCTCCCGGGTGCTGTTCGGCGCCACCGACCCCAAGGCGGGCGCCGCGGGAAGCGTGCTCGACGTGCTCGCCGAGCCCCGCCTGAACCACCGCCCCGAGGTGCTGTCCGGGCTGCTGGCCCCGGAGAGTGGCCAGCTGCTCAGTGGCTTCTTCGCCTCGCGGCGCTAGCGCGTGGGCGCTCATCGCCGGGCCCGGCGAGGCATCGCGTGGTTCGCATCGAGACAGGCAACGCATCCGAACGCTGCATGTTCGGTGCTCGATTAGACAGGCCGGAGATCCTCGACCTGGCAAGGACAGTCCGCGAGATCGATGATCTCCGGATCTCCGGTGAGGAGCGTGAGATTGTGAGCCGCGGCGGTCGTAACCGCAAAGCAGTCCCCCAACGCGATTGGCGCGCGAGCCTTCAGGCGCGCGACCTCGATCATCCGGGCCGTCCCCGGAAGATCCGGCGCGAGCGCACCACGAAGATCTCCCAGCGTCTCGTCAGCGGCTCCCTGGCCCTGGTCACGCGCTACCCGGTAGTAGACCTCCACGAGGTTGACCCAGCTCACCACCGGGCGATCCGCAAGGGACCGGTCAATCCTTGAGAGCGCAGGTTCCTCGCCATCCAGCCAGGCAAGGACTGCCCAGGAATCCAGGCAGAGGCTCACCGAGGCTCGCGCGCTCGATCCTCAAGCAGACGAGCCGCCATCCCCGTCTTGGCGAACCGACCGCCGAGCTGCAGAGGCGATCGCCGCGCGACGAGCACGATCTCCTCGTCGCGCAACTCGAAGTCGACCTCATCGCCTGGCTGCAAGCGAGCGCGGTCCCGCAACGCCTTCGGAATTACCACCTGCCCCTTAGCCCCGATCCGCCCGATCATACTTGGCGAGTATAACAAGCTCCAGTATCGGGCCCAGCCCGTGGCCAGGGCTCCAGAGAGCCGATCTGGCTCCCCGAAGCCCTTTGCTGCTGGCGCTAGTTCGTACTTCGTGAAGCTGGCGGAGGGGGAGGGATTCGAACCCTCGTCGGAGGAATCTCCCCCGAAACGGTTTTCGAGACCGCCGCATTCAACCGCTCTGCCACCCCTCCGGGGCGACGCCGCTCAAGGGTAGCCCAGCTGGCCGATCGCCCTCAGCGCCGCCACCACCCGGTCCTTGATCTTCGCCTTCACGCCGAGCGCCTCCACAGCCTCTGTCAGGTGGCCCGCGATCGCGGTGGCGAAGTCGGCCTCCTCGCAGAACCGCGCGCTCCAGTCTGCCCACCCCCGACCGTTGGGGCCCGAGCGAAGTCCCCCGCCTGCAAGCCGTGTTCCCAACTCGCTCGCCGCCGCCCGCTGTGCCTTATCATCCGCTCCGGCGGAAGCTCCGGGCAGGGAGGACCCGGGCCGCGCGGCTTTGGCCGTGGCGGGCGTCACGGACGACCAGAGAGGTGCATGACGGTGAGCGGTCCCATGGGCAAGTCAGCTAGAGCACTATTGAGAGTGGGCGCTATCGCGCTTGTCAGCATCGCTGCGGCGCCGGCGAGCGTCGCCATGGCCGAACAACCGCAGCTGACGATCTCGAGTCCCAAGCAGCTGGCCGTCACGAGGGTCTCCACGCCCTCCTTCGCGGGCACCACCAACGACGAACTCGACGAAGTGGCCGTGGCCATCTACGCGGGCGAAGCCGTCGGCGGCGAACCGCTGGAAACCCTCCATGCCGCCCCTCTGGACGGCGAATGGATGACCGTACCGGCCCCCAGCCTGCCCGACGGCACCTACACCGTCCAGGCCACCCAGGAAAACGCCGCCGAAGAAAAGGGCTCCAGCGAAGCGATCACCTTCACGGTGGACACCAAGGCGCCGAAGGTCTCCCTCACTCCCGTGACCTCGCCCACGAAAGACGCCGCGCCGCTGCTCGGCGGCGAAGCCGGGACCGAACCCGGCGATCAGGCGAGCGTCTCCGTGACGATCTACAAGGGTCCCGAAGCGAGCGGCACGGTGGCGGCCTCGGAAACAGTCGTTCCCACTGGCGCCACGTGGTCCTACCAGTCCCCCGAACTGCCCGACGGCGTCTACACCGCGCAGGCTGCCCAGAGCGACAAGGCCGGCAACGTGGGCACGAGCGAAGCGGTCACCTTCAGGGTCGACACCAAGGCTCCGGAAGTGTCCCTCGCCACGGTCACCTCGCCCTCGAAAGACGCCACCCCCCTGCTGGGCGGCAAAGCGGGCATCGCCGAAGGCGATGAAGCGAGCGTCTCCGTGACGATCTACAAGGGTCCCGAAGCGAGCGGCACGGTGGCGGCCTCGGAAACAGTCGTTCCCACTGGCGCCACGTGGTCCTACCAGTCCCCCGAACTGCTCGACGGCGTCTACACCGCGCAGGCCATCCAGAAGGACACGGCCGGCAACGTGGGCGTGAGCGAAACGGTCACCTTCACGATCGACACCACCGCGCCCTCCCTCAGCCTCACCATGCCCACGAGCGGCTCCTACGTGAAAACGGACAAACCGACCTTCGGCGGCGCCGCCGGCAACGCGAGCGGCGACCGCGGGACCGTTGTCCTGAACGTCTACTCAGGCTCCTCGGTGTCGGGCTCGCCCCTGCACACCCTCGACGTGACCCGCACCGGCTCATCGTGGAGTACCGCGGCGGTGCCGGCCCTCTCCGAAGGCACCTACACCGCCCAGGCCACCCAGGAAGACGAAGCGGGGAACGTGGGCACGAGCGAAGCGGTGACCTTCACGGTGGACACCAAGGCTCCGGAAGTGTCCCTCGCCACGGTCGCCTCGCCCTCGAAAGACGCCACTCCTCTGCTGGGCGGCAAAGCGGGCACCGAACCGGGCGATGAAGCGAGCGTCTCCGTGACGATCTACAAGGGCACCAAAGCGAGCGGCGAAGTGGAGGCTTCGAAAGCCGTCGTCCCCGCCGGCTCCTCCTGGTCCTATCAGGCTCCCGAACTGCCAGACGGCGCCTATACCGCCCAGGCCATCCAGAGCGACAAAGCCGGCAACGTGGGCACCAGCGGAGCGGTGACCTTCACGATCGACACCACGCCTCCGGTCGTGAGCGTCACCTCGCCGACGAACGGCTCCTATCTGAATACCTCCACCCCCACGATAGGTGGCGCCGCCGGTCACGCCAGCGGCGACCTCCCGGCGATCGAGCTTGAAATCTACGACGGCTCCTCGGTGTCGGGATCGCCCGAGCAGGTCGTGGAAGCGGTCGCCAGCGGAACCTCGTGGACGACTGGGTCGCCCCCACTGGCCGTCGGCACCTACACGGTGCGCGCCACGCAGAAGGACGAAGCGGGCAACGTTGGCATGAGCGCACCCGTGACGTTCACGATCAAAACCGAAGGTCCCGAAGTCAAGCTGAACCCGTTGCCGAAGTACACCGCCGACACCACTCCGAGCTTCAGCGGCATTGGATCCACGGAAAGCAGCGCCAACCCGAAGATCACCCTGCGCATCTACAAGGGCACCGACGCCAAAGGGGCCCTTGCGGAGCCCGCCATCTCCAACGTACAGGTGGGCAAGTCCGGAGAATGGAGCACCACCCCGCCGCAAGCGCTTCTCCCGGGGACCTACACCGCTCAGGCCGAACAGACCGACAAGGCCAACAACACCGGCTACAGCCACGCCTCGACGTTCACCGTCGACACCACCGCGCCGAGCGTGACCCTCACCCTCCCGAAAGACGATGCAACGGCGGTCGGCGACTCTCAGCGTGTCTCCGGCTCGGCGGGCACCCAGCCCGGAGACAAGCCCACGATCGCGATCAAGCTGTATGCGGGCACCGAAGTGGCCGGTGAACCGCTGCAGGAACTGCGTGTAAACGCCGTTGCCGGCAACTGGTCGGCGACCTTCGCCGAACTCGCCCCCGGCACCTACACCGCACGCGCCGAACAGCTCGACGAAGCGGGCAACGTCGGCGTGAGCTCATCGGACACCTTCACGCTCGAAGCTCCGCCCGCGGTGGTGAACCCCGGCCCAGGGTCGGGCTCGGGATCGGGTTCAACCTCTTTCACATCCAGCTCCTCCACCTCGACATCGACCACCCCGGCCTCGACTGCCCTGCCCTCCCCCGCGGCCTCCCTGCTCGAGCCCTTTCCGATCGTCCGCTTCGCCGGCAACGACACCGCCACGGGCGTCAAACTGAAGCTCCTCACCGTCCAGGCTCCTTCCGGCGCCACCGTGAAGATCAGCTGCAAAGGTCGCGGCTGCCCCGCCAAATCCCTGAGTCAGGTGGCCAAAGCCAGCGTCCGCGGTGAGACCGTGCTGTCGTTCAAGCGTTTCGAGCGCTCCCTCCCGGCCGGCGTGACCCTCGAAGTGCGCGTCTTCCAGAGCGGCTACATCGGCAAGTACACCCGCTTCGTGGTCTATCGCGGCAAGCTGCCCGCCCGCACCGACCTGTGCCTGCAGCTCAACGATGTGGCACCCATGGTCTGTCCGTCCTGATGAGCGTCCTGCGGCTGGGCATCGCGGCGCCGCACGAGTCCGATCGCTCGTGGGCGCCCGATCGCCGCTCGCTGCTCACGTTGCTCATGCTGGCCCTCGTCGTCTTCGTGCTCTCCTTCGGCCTCGGCCGCCTCACCCGCCCCTCCAGCGGCGACTCCGCCGCCACGCCCGCCGGACCTGAAGTGGCGGCCACAACCGGAGCGGTGGCCGTGCCCCCGCGGCTGAGCGTCGTGCCGCCGATCCCGGGCGTGGGCGGCTCATCCGCGCAGGGAAATCCCGCGCAAGCGCCGTCCGCCGCGCCCGCGCCCTCCACCCAGAGCTCCGCCGCCGCCACCCAGGCCATCGGTCCCGCCTCTCGCTCCGCCGCGCCGGCCATCTCCAACGCGGCCCCCGCCGGCGCCTCTCCCTCGACCCCCGCCACACCCGGCACCCCGTCAGCGTCGAGCACCCCCTCCGCCTCGAGCGCCCCGGCGCCCGCCTCCTCGCCCTCCACGCCGGCGACGAAATCGGCCCCATCCGCCTCCACCCCCTCACCCTCCCCGGTGAAGCACGGCGGCACCTCCGCCCCCGCCGCCGCTCCCAAGCCCGCGCCCACCCCCCGGCCCTCCGCGGAATCCTCGAACGGGAGCTCCGCCTTCGACACCTCCGAATGACGGGCCCCGCGGGACGCGCCCCGCTGCTGCTCGTCGCTCCGCTGCTCCTGGCCGTCGCCATCCTCGGCTACCTCGCCGGCCACCGCCACGCGAGCCCTCCCCGTTCGCCGCCCCTGACCCGAGAAGCATCCAACGGCGCCGCCACCCTCACCTATCCCACCGCCTGGCGTGTCCTTGCGGCGGCCCCCGCACAGCTCGAAGGGCTCCACCTCACCCACGCCCTTCGCCTGAGCCCAGCCTCCGCCGGCGCCGGCCTGCTGGTGGGACAGCTCGCGGGCGCCCGCTCCGAACCGCTGCCCGCCGCCTTCCTGGCGAGCCTCACCACCACTCCCCAGGCCGACGTCGTGAGCCTCGCCGGCACCCAGGCCTACCGCTACACCCACCTCGTCCCCGCCCGCTCCAGCCGATCGTTCGTCCTCTACGTGATCCCCGACTCGCCCACGGCCAAGACCGTCGCCCTCTGCTATGCCCCTCCCTCAGCCACTCAGGAGCTCCGTGAATGCGAAGCCATCGTCGCCCGCCTCACCCTCCTGTATCCCTCGAGCGAAGCCCAGGCCGGCGGCGATCTCACCCCCGACCCCGTCTACGCTCAGCGCATCGCCGCCGCCGTCGCCCGCGCGGATGCCCTCCGTGTCAGCCTCCGCGCCGAGATCCACGCCGGCGCCTCCACCGCCGTGGCATCCGCCGCCGCCGCCAAGCTCGGCCAGGGACTCGCCGCCGTCGCCGAAACTGTCTCCACGATCCAGCCTCCGCCCGCCGCCGGCCCCGTCCAGACCCAGCTCCTGGAAGCCCTCTCCAGCTCCTACACCGCCTACTCCTCCCTCGCCACCACCCTCCGTGGCGAAAGCTCCCCCGCCTACGAAGCTGCCGCCGAACAGGTCGAGTCCTCCGAAGCCGCCCTGAGCTCAGCCCTGCGCAACTTCTCTCTGATCGGCTACGGGTAGGGGAGCCCGCTCGAGGCGCCCGTGACCCGCGACACCCGCGCG
>DATJMB010000020.1:0-11104 GCA_035508995.1 Solirubrobacteraceae bacterium
CGATGCTGTTGAAGAAGACCGTGCCTTCGTCGCTGAGGGTGCGCGTGAGATAGCCGAGGTGATTTACCTGGTAACCGCCCGAGGGCCCCTGGGGCGGGCCGGCCGGCGCGATCGGGCGGAGCGCGCGGTCGGGGTTGCAGGTGACGCACACCGACGTGCCCGATTCGAGCGAGTACTCATAGCTCTCGAAGTCGTGCTGATCGAGGGTCTGGTCGAGGTTTTCGTATTCCTCGCCGTCGTATTCGCGCACCTTGTGCTTGGTGGCGAACAGCAGGTGGGCGCCGTCGGGAGACACGCGCGAGACGGTGTAGTGCAGCCCCAGCGGCCCGGCGATCGCGTCGAGGCTTTCCTCCTGGGAGCCGCCGGTGCCCGCTTCGGCTTTGTCGATCGTGGCGACGTAGGCCGGTGCCTCGACACCGTTCGCGGTGATCCGCTCGGCGTAGACGTTGGCTTCGCCGTTCGCCACGTTCGTCGCCTCGCTGTTGCCCTCCCCGGATACGAGCTGTCCGGCGGTGGAGAAGTAGACCACCGACCCTTCTTCGGAGATCCCGAGCACGCTCTGCACGCTCGCCCCTTCGGTGTCCCCCGCCATGCCGTCCACCGAGAGGTCCTTGAGCGTTCCGGAGGACGCACCGGACGGACGTTCGTAGACGTAGAGATCGCAGCCGGTCCCGGAGGCTTCGCATTTTTCGGCGGCGCCTTTGCTCGAGGACGCGGTGAGCCCGTAGTTGGCTGTGAAGAAGACCCGTTCGCCGTTCGCCGACGCCGCCTGGAACTTCGCTCCGGTGTCGCTCACAGCGATCCCTCCCGCGAGCTTCGACACCTGGATCGTCGTGTGTTCGCCCGCTTTCTTCGGTGCCGGCGTGGGGAAGCGCTCGAACACCTCTTCACGCGGGAGCGTTTCTTCGCTGCCGGCTTGTTTTTCGGGCACCGCCGCCGTGAACACCGCCTGCGAGCCGTCGCTGGCGAGCTCGTGCAGATCCGAGCCTCTTTCCCCACCATCCGCCGGCGTCACGGCGCTGCCTTCCGCGCCGCTGCCTTCCGCGGGGCTGCCGTCGGGCAGGACCGAGGCGACGCTGAGCGTGCCCTGCCCCGGCGTGGTTTCGCTCCATTCATACAGCGACCCGCGGGGAGCGCCGAGGAACTGGTAGCCGCTTTCGAAGATCACGTGCCTGCAGTCGCTCGAGACGCCGTCCACCACATCGCTCTGGCGTTCGCCGGAGTTGGCCGGCTTGAGGTTGGTCACGAGCGTGTAGCCGGCGCCTTCGCGCCACACGTAGAGGTTGCTGACACGTTCTTCGATGCTCTCGCCGGCTGGCAGCTGGGCCGTTTCGGTGCCCGGCACCGCCTGCGGCAGTTCTGTCTGCATCACCCCGCAGGAGAGGCCGGGGGCGAATGCTTCGAGGTAGCCGGTGCTGCCTTCCCCGGTGTAGCTGGGCGAGAAGCGGCTTTCGGGGTTCAGCGGAAACGTGCTCCAGCCGCTTTCGCCCCCGTCGCGCCGCGCCAGGTACTGGCCGTAGAGGCCTCCCGACTGCGATCCGGGCAGCCCACCGAGGGTGATGAAGCTCACCGCCCCCCCATTCGCGGCGGCGTCGTAGGGCACCTGGCCGGCATAGCTTTCGGGCACCTGCACTTCCTCGCCGTTCTTCAGCGGCGGCGAGACGAGCTCATAGCCGCGACACGCCGGCAGGTAGGTGGCCTGCTGTTCGGCGCGGATCGCTTCGTTGGGGCAGCTCTGCGCCAGGGCTCCCGCGGGCGCGAGCAGCGCGGCGCCGCCAATCAGCGACAGGAGGACGGCGAGCCCGCGGATCGTGTGCCGGCGTGCCATCGCCTAGGCCCTCACGGCCTTGGTGCGGGCGGCGTGCTGGGCGCCGACGACGAGGCTCGCCTTCAGGTTGAGCTTGCCGTGCCGGCGCTTGGCGGCCATGCCCTTGCGATCCAAGCGCACCGAGATCCGATGGGAGCCCGCCTTCAGATCCCGCTTGACGGTCTTCCTCAGACCGCCGCCCGCGAGCGTGAGCGTGCCGGCGGCGGAGGTCTTGACGGTGACCAGCAGCGCATCGCCCTTGACCTTCACCTTGGAGATCGTCACCGACGGGCTCGCCGGCGGGCAGCCGCTGACCGTCACCGGCGTGTTCTGCACGAACTGGGCATCGTCCTGAGCCACGATCTTGGTGGGCGCCACGAGGCTCTGCGCGCAGAGGTTGCCGTTGGCGGCCAGCACCGAGTGGGGACCCTCCGGGAAGCTCGCTTCGAAGGATTCGATCGGCGCGTCCGGCACCGTTTCGAATTTGGAGTAAGTGATGCCCTTTTTGATGTCGGTGTGGCCCACCAGTTCGATCTGTATGCCTTCCCCGCGCAGCAGGAAGACGAGGTCGGGGAAGGCGGCGCCGCCGTGGGAGACGAGGTACGCCGGTCCCTGCAGCGGCACGTTCAGCAGCGGCGTGCGGGCGATCGCGCTGCCGACCTGAGAGCCTTCCGGGCAGCCCCCGGGATTGGCCGCGAACTGGGATTCCGTGCACGCTTGCTGCAGCGTCGTCAACCGCGAGGGCAACGCGTTCGGCAGTTGCAGTTCGACCTGCCGCACGTTCGCCGCGCCGCCGGGCAGGGCAACCTTCACCCGCAGGCTCGCGCCGCCCGCTTTGCTGGTCTTGGCCTGCGTGCCCGCCGTGAAGGTGGGCTTGAACGTCAGCCCGCCGCAGGAGCCCACCGTGAACGGAGCGCCGCGCTGCGCGCTCGCGCCCGCTTCGCCGCCTTTGACCGGCGCGCCGTCGATCGTGGCGCCGATCGACTGGTTGGCGCAGCTCGTGGGGTTGACCATGAAGTCCGGCGCGCCCGCCGAGTCGCGGTGGTTGACCCTCACGCTCACCCATTTCAGGCGGAACGGCACCCCGTCGCGGCTCTGGGGCAGGGGATCGCTCGTGATCGTGAGCGCCGCCGTGGTTGGATCGACCGCGATCGACGCTCGCACCACCACGTCGCCGAGGTTGAAGGGACCGGCCTGGGCGGGCACCACGATCGAGAGGCCAAACGGCGCTCCGCCGTAGCCTTCGGTGAGATACACAGGCCCGGACACCACGTAGGGGTCGGGGCCCGAGCCGGCCGCCGCGCTGGCCACGCCGATTTGCGAGCCCGCCGGGCAGGCGCCGCTGGCGGCCTGCGCTCCGCCGCAGCGTTCGATGCCGGCGATCTTCCCGAGCAGCCCCGGCGGCGTCTTGACGGTCATCCGCGAGAGGTCCTGTTCGCGGTCGTGCCGTTCGAAGACCACTTCCAGTTCGCTGTAGTGGCCCGCTTCGCTCGAGGCGCCCGCGGGGGTGCCGGCCCTGAAGCCCGGCGCGAAGGGCAGGCTCGCCGGACAGGCCCCCCCGGAGCCATCGAAGGCCACCTGCGAGGAGGCCGTGTAGCTGAGGCTCGCGGCCGGCGTGCCGAGGATTTCGCTCGGCCCGAGCGTCCCCGACAGGCTCCACGGCGTGAGCGTGGCGTAGCTCGTGAGCGACCCGCAGTACTGGGGCGTCGCCAGCGGCGCCCGCGGGCCGCCCTCGAGCTTCAGCTGCAGGCTCTGGAAGGGCAGCTGGGGGTTGTTCTGGAAGCTCGCCGCCAGCCGGCCGGTGGTCGTGTTCACCGACGCCCGCCCCGCCAGCTTCACCCGCACCCCCTGGCCTTCGGCTTCGATGTAGAGCTTGAACAGCCTCCCGTCTTCGGCGTCCTGGGGGCTGCAGGGGTCGCATTCGGGCTCGCCCACGTAGAGGCGCCCTTCCAGCGGGCCCGCCAGCAGCTGCGAGGAGATCGTGACCGTGCCGATCTGCGATGCGTCGGGACAGTGGCCCGGTTCGGTGGATTCGAGCCCGATCGATTCGGCCCCCGCTTCGGGGCAGGCGGCCAGCCCGTTGGCGCCCGACGGAGAGACCGCGACGCCTTCGGGCAGCGTCACGTCTGCGTCCTTCAGCTCCGGCGTCGCGAGCTCTTTGGGCGCTTCGCTCTGGGGAACCGCGAGCTCGAAGGTGTAGCCGGCCGGCGCATCCGCCTGCGCGCTTTCGCCGGCGGCGAGCGTGGGCGCGAAGGCGAAGGAGGGTTCGAAGCGCAGCCCCCCGCAGCCGCTCACCGCCGGCGAGACCGCCTGCGCTTCAAACCAGTTCGCGTTCGGCAGTTGCGGGTCGCCCTGGGCGTCGCTCACCGGCCCCGGCTGCTGCCAGCTGTCGGCGTAGATCGTGGTGCTCGGCGCGGCCGCCGCCTCGGCAAGGCAGTCCGTGGGGTTGCTGAGGAAGGCCCGTTCGCCTTCTTCGTCAGCCACTCCGCGGGTGTGCAGGCTCTTGAAGCGTTCCGCGTCGTGCGAGCTTTCCCCCGGCACCCCCCAGAGGCTGAGCGTGACGCCGAAGATGCCGTAGATCTCGTTGACGTCCGCCGAGAGCACCCCCACGCGGTATTCCCCGTCCGGCCCTCCTTCGCGGACCACGTGCGCGTCGAGCCTGATCGGCACGTTGTCGAAGATGAAGCCGAACTCCGCCGGCACCCCCGCCGGCGGTACGAGGTCGTACACCGCCACCGGTTCGGGGTTGGCGCCGAACTCGTGGAAGTAGATCGCCGCCTCTCCCACCTGCGCCTGCGGCTTGCACGAGCCCGAGCCCGGCTTGGGGCCGCCTTTGAGCCCCGAGGTGAATTCGGCCTGCGTACACCGTTCCGCCGCCTGGGGGTTGCCCACGAAGCCCGCCGGCAGCTTCACCGACACGTCCTTGACGTTCCCCGCCGGGAGCACTTCATAGCTGTGTTCCGCCGCGTTGTACGTGGGGACCGTGTTGAAGAAGAAGCTCGTGGTCGCCGCGTACGGGCGCCCGCCGGCCTGGGTGTACGTTTCGCCCGCCGGTCCCGTGGCCCGGGCGCTGAAGTCGTGGATCCCGAACGGCGCCTGGGCGGCGCTCACGCTCGCCACGTCCGGCTGCGCTTCCACGGCCGCCGCGCCGCCGCCGCTGAGCTGGGCGCGGTTCACCAGCTGCTGGCCTTCGCTCAAGGCGCCCACTTCCGTGTTCGCTTCGATCGTGATCGCGTTCCCGTCCGCGTCCGGGTTGATGGCCGCCGAGGACGTGCACCTGATGCTCGTCATGCCCGCCCCTTCGGGCAGCTTCGCTTCTTTGTTGTGATGTTCCTGAGCCGCGCTCGACGGTTCGCAGATCCAGCCTTCTCCTGCGGGGAGCGCCTTGGTGCTGAGCCCCGCGGGCAGCTGGTCGAGCACCGTCACCGTGCCCGCGCTAGCCACCGCGCCGGTGTTCCGCGGCGTGAGCTGGTAGTCCACGCTGCCGTGATAGCCGGGCTGGGCAACCGCGAGCGTGAAGCTGCCTTCTTCGGCCGCTTCGCCTTCCTTTTCCAGTTTCTTTTCTTCCGCTTCAGTCAGTTCCTGTTCGTCGATCGTGAGCGCTTCGCTGCCGATGTACCTCCCCGCCAGCGCCCCCGTGAATTCGATCGTGTACGGCTTGCTCCCGCTCGCGTCGCCCGGCCCGCCGGTCACGAGCACGTTGCCAGCCCCGATCGGCCTGTGTTCCCCTTTGACCTTTTCGAGCGCTTCCTGCAGTTCCGCCGCACTCGCGTCATAGGGCAAGAGTTTTGTTTCGCCTTCTTCGCCCGTTTCTTCGTTTTCGAAGTACAGCGAGAATTTGCCCCCCCGCGCCCGCACCGTCAGCGTCATCACGAGGTTTGCCGGCGCCTTGCGCGAGACATTGGTGGGCCCGTGGTTGGACGTCAGTTCCCAGGCAACGCCCGGCGTCGCGGCCGCCAGCGCCGGCTGAGCGCTCACGAGCGCCACAGAGCCCGCGGCGAGCGAGACCGCCGCGATCCGCCTAGCGATTTCCCCTGGTCGTCCCATCCTCTCCCCTCGCATGCTTCCCTCTCAGGTCCTGCTCCGCGCTGAGGTCGACCCGATCCTGGGCCGACCCCGGTGCGCGGGCGAAGCGTCGGCCGCGGCATCCGTAGCCGCGGCCGACGTCCCGTTGATCAGAGTTCGATTTTGACCGCTTCGCCACCCGAGGTGACCGCGAACGTGCCGGTCAGATGCCCTTCTTTCGGGCAGGCCGCGTTGCTGGTTTTTTTGTTGATCTTGAACAGCTGGTTGGAGGTTTTGATTTCCAGGTTGCCGCTCGTGGTGATGGTGCTGGAAACTTTCCCGGATTCAAACGTGCATTTGAGGTTGCCGCTTTCCACGAACGTCGATTGGAACGACACCTTTTTGGTGCCCTTCAACGCGTTCGTGCCTTTGGTGGTGAATTCCGTCGGCCACGGGAAGTTTTTCGATTCGATTTCCACCGCCCCCAGCAGACCGCTGGTTTTGCAGAGATGTTCTTTGCCTTCATAGCTCAGCCCGCCGGTCGAGGACTCGCTCGTGAAGGAGCCCTTGTCCTTGGTGGCGCTGTTGTTCGCCAGCGTGCCGCTCAACACGTTGCTCGAGCATTCGAGCGTGCCCGCGTTGGTCACAAAGATCAGGTTCGAGCTGCTTCCCTTCAGTTCCGCGCCTTCCGCGAGCAGCCCTTTGCCCGTCGAGAGCTTGACCACGGCTTTTTCTTTCGCCGAGGCGCTGACCGCTGTGATTGCGCCGAGCGCGAAAACGGCAACGAGGCAGACCCCGATGATCCTGATGCGTCGCATCTACTCACTCCTTTTCCCTCTTCGATAGTCACCGCCGCCCGGCGCCTCCCTCGGCGCCGCCTGGCGGCCAGTCCCTTTACACCCCTGTGCTGTTACCCAGCCAGCGGTCCTCCATTCCCCAACCCGCGCGAGACTTCCGCGCCGTCCAGGGCTCCCCGGGGCTGCCTCAGCAGCCCGGGCACATGTCCTCTTCTGACATCATGTAATCAGGAGGGTACCACACGCTTTTACTTCGTGTCAATTGGGGTCTGTAGAGACCCCGCACGGTCTCTACGCGGCTCTCGCCGCGCCACCGGGAGCCTCAGCTCGGGCGTCCAACGCCGTCCGGCGACGCTCACCACCGTCCTCTCAGGCGTCGGCGTCCTTCCCACGCGCGGTACACGCCGCGCGGCGGCGAGCCGTGCTAGCTCGACCCCTCGCCCAGGGCCATGCTCAACCCCTCGCCCAGGGCCGTGCCCCAGCGCCGCTTCTGCGCCTGGCCAGACGTCCGAGGCCGGCTCTTAGACGGCGGAGACCTGCTCTTCGTCGGCTACCCGGAAGGAGGAGCCGCAGCCGCAGGCGGCCACCACGTTCGGGTTCTCGACCTTGAAGCCCGCTCCCTGCAGGCTTTCCTCGTAGTCGATGATCGACCCCCGCACGTAGGGCAGGCTGGCGTTGTCGACGAGCAGCTTCAGGCCGTGGCTCTCGAACACCGTGTCGTCCTCCCGCTGCTCGTCGAAGGCGAGCTGGTACTGAAAGCCCGAGCAGCCGCCACCGCGAACGCCCACCCGCAGCCCCGCGAGCGCCACGTCGGCCTCCTGCGCATCGAGGAACTCGTGGACCTTCTCCGCGCCCTTGTCGGTGATCGCGACCATTGCTATCGAAAGTATAGCCACGGCCCGCGCGTGCTCTAAGCTTGGCCCAGATGCCAGACCCGCAGGAGATCAAGAGCCGCATCGAGACCGCCATCCCCGGCGCGAGCGCCGAGGTCGAGGACTGGACCGGCGGTGGCGACCACTTCCGCGCCACCGTCACCGCCCCCGCCTTCGCCGGCCGCAGCCGCATCGAGCAGCACAGGCTCGTGTACGCCGTCTTCGGCGAGGAGATCGGCGGGCGCATCCACGCCCTCTCACTGCAGACCAGAAGCCCCGACAAGCCCTAGCCAGGAGCAGCCATGTCAGACACCACCGAGCAGAGCCAGATCCGCGACGCCATCCAGAAGGCCATCGACGAGCACCGGGTGATCCTGTTCATGAAGGGCACCCCCGAAGCCCCCGCCTGTGGCTTCTCCGCCCGCACCGTCGCCGCCCTGCAGTCCCTGCAGGCCCAGTTCGCCGCCGTCGACGTGCTCCCCGACCCCCGTATTCGCCAGGAGCTCTCCGCGATCTCCCAATGGCCCACCATCCCCCAGCTGTTCGTAGCCGGCGAGCTGGTCGGCGGCTGCGACATCGTGCTGGAGATGTACGAGTCCGGCGAGCTCGCCCAGACGCTCGGCCTAGGCGAGTCGGCCCCGCCCGAGCCCGCCCCGATCGAGCCCCAGCCGGTGGCCGGCGGCCTCGCCCAGATCGAGAACCGGCTCAGGTGAACGCCGCCCGCTGGGCCCCGCCGGGCGGCCGAGCGATGCGCCTGAGCGGCGCCCGGAAGCGGCGCGCCTGAGCCTCGCGAGCCGTTGCTGTAGCGTGCCCGACCCATGCCCAACCCCGTAGCCGTCGTCGCCGACAGCACCAACTACCTGCCCCGCGCCCTCGCCGACGAGCGCGCCATCCACCAGGTGAGCCTCTACGTGGGCTGGAAAGGCTCCCCCCCCGAGCGAGAGCTCGACATGAACGGCTTCGACGCCTTCTATGAGCGCCTCTCCACCGACCCCGAGCTCCCCACCACCTCCCAGCCCTCCATCGGCGATTTCCTCGCCGTCTGGGAGCCCCTGCTGGAGCGCGGCCAAGACATCGTCTCCGTGCACCTCGCCAGCGGCATCTCCGGCACCTGCGAGGCCGCCCGCCAGGCTCACGGCCTGATGGCCGAGCGCGGCCTGGCCGACCGCGTGGAGGTGATCGACGGCGAAACCGCCTGCGGCGGCCTCGGCCTGCTGCTGCTCGCCGCCGCCGCCGCCGCCAAAGCGGGCGCCGATCGTCACGCCGTCGTCGCCCGCGTGCACGAGACCCGCCAGGCGCTGCAGATGTGGTTCTGCATCGACACCCTCGAGTATCTCCGCCGCGGCGGCCGCGTCGGCAAGGCCCAGGCCTGGCTCGGCGGCACCCTGCGCATCAAGCCCATCCTCTCCCTCGAGCGCGAGATCACCCCCGTGGAGCGCGTCCGCACCGCCGGCCGCGCCTTCGAGCGCATGGTCGCCTACGCCCAGAAACTCCACGACGCGAGCTCCGACGGCTGGGTCGTCCAGCACATCCGCGCCACCGACCAGGCCGACCGCCTGATCGAGCGTTGCCGCGAGATCTTCGACTCCGAGCCCGTCTTCACCTCCGAGGTCGGCCCCGTCATCGGCACCTATACGGGCCCCGGCATGATCGGCGTCGGCGCCATCCCCCGCCGCCTGCTCGCCTGAGCCGCGCACTCGAACCTAAAGAGCCGCACACCAAGTATCTCTTCTGAGGTGGTGTATCGCAGCGGTTATACACCGTCTCATATTGAACACTTCTCTCGGCGCCGGCAACACTCTCGCCACCCCCGTGACACGCTCCTGACACGCTTGACGGGCGCGAGCGCCCGCTGAGCCACGCTTCCCGCTCAGCCCCTCACTCAGCCCCTCATCCCCCGCGACGCCGCCGCCGCCGCAGCATCCGCACCCCGAGAAGCAGCCCCACCGCGCTCGCACCCATGATCACCTCGCTGCGATGACGCTCCAGATGCCCCCGCCAGTCGGTGAGGTAGGCAACCTCCCCCCGCAACCGCCCGATCGACACCGCCAGCTCCGCCCGGTTGGCCTCGATCGAGCTGCGAATCTCCGCCGGCGACCGCTCCCCCATCAGTTCCCCGCCTCCGTCTCGCCACTCGCCGTCTCGCCACTCGTCGCCTCGCCACTAGCCGGCGCTCCCTGCGCCGCCGCCGCCCCGTAGGGCGCCGCGCCGGGGCCCGCCTGCGTCTCCGGGCCAGCCGCGGAAAACGACGGGTGCGCCGCTGGGCCGACTCCCGCCGGTGCCCCGCCGGGAGTCCCGGGCCCCGACCCCGCGTACGCAGCGGCCCCGGCCGCGGGGACAGCCACCTCCGGGGTGCCACCGGCCATGGTCTCGCGTATGAGGCGTGCCTCTTCGATCGCCATGTCCGGCGTGGGCGCTCCCCGTTTGACCGCTTTCGCGGCGATCAGGCCCGCGATCACGCCGAGGATCACGAGGATCAGCGCCATCGCGAAGAAGCCCCAGAAGTAGGTGTAGTCGTTGCCGATCGGCAGGTAGTAGTAGAGCAGCCACGCGAGCCCGATCAGCACGAAGAACAGCGCCGTCACGAAGAAGATCCCCGCCGCAACCCCCACCACGGCGCCCTTCGCCAGCCGCGTGGCCTTCTGCGCCATCTCCGCCTTGGCGAGCTCGATCTCCTCCCGCACCAGCAGGCTCGCCCGCTCCGAGATGTCGGCGATCGCCGTCACGATGCCCTGGGCGCCTTCTCCCGCGGGGTCCGCGGGACCGCCCCCGCTGCCGGCCGCGCTGCTCACTCCGGCGGCTCCTGCCCGAACAGCTGACGCCACATCCGCGCCGCGATCCGCTGAGCCACCACGCTCGCGAGCGCGCTCACGCCCGCCACCAGGCCCGACCACATCAACCGCTTGACCACGTCGTTCTCCACCGCCGCCCAGTCTAACCCTGCACGGGGACGTCCGCCCGCACGGCCACCTCCGCCGTGCGCCGCTCCAGGCCGCCGCAGACGGTCTCCACCACGAGCCACTTCGCCCGCTCGTAGTGCTCCTCCCCCCGCGGCAGCAGGTCGAAGATCCAGCCCGTGAGCATCTGCTCGATCGCCCCGTAGAAGGACATCGCCGCGAAACGCGCGTCGATCTCCGCCTTGAAGGTGCCCTCCCGCTGCGCCGCCGTCACGATCTCCCCGATCAGCTCATATGCCTGCCGGATCTGGCCCAGATGGGTCTGCCCGAAGGAGTTCGCCGCCCGCGTCACCTCCACGATGATCACCTTCATCAGATCCGGGTCGTGCCGGTAGGAGTCCACGATGAACGACGCGATCTCCTGCAGCTTCTCCCGCGGCGAGAGCCCCCGCGAGTCCACCTCCCGGATCGTCTCCAGCATCACGTTCCAGCGCTCCAGGAAGAGCGTGTCCAGCACCTCGTCCTTGGAGCCGAAGTAGTGGTACACCAGCCCGTACGCCACCCCTGCCTCGTC
Source organism: Solirubrobacteraceae bacterium (assembly GCA_035508995.1). Lineage (GTDB taxonomy): Bacteria > Actinomycetota > Thermoleophilia > Solirubrobacterales > Solirubrobacteraceae > Palsa-744. Next base: position 10,953 of record DATJMB010000020.1, read on the forward strand.
CGCGATGTCCGCCACCCGGCAGGCGTGGAAGCCCTGCCGCGCGAACACGCGCACCGCCGCCTCGAGGATGAGCCGTCGCTTGTCCGCGGCCGCCTGGCTGCGAGGGATCTTCGCCGGTCGCTGCTGCATCAGCTCGACGCCCCCGGTACCGG
>DATJMB010000021.1:0-8297 GCA_035508995.1 Solirubrobacteraceae bacterium
CCTCTCATTATCGGACTCCCTCCCACGGCCGGCGACCATCACGTTGCGAGTTGGCAGACTTAGGCCCATGGACCGATGGCTCGAGCGCCTGCGCCAGCGCACCGACGGCTTCACCGTCACCCCTCGCCAGTACGCCATCGCCGCCTACCTAGCCCTCGCCGCCCTCACCCTCATCGTCCTCACCGGCGCCGCCGTCCGCCTCACCGGCTCCGGCCTCGGCTGTCCCGAATGGCCCCGCTGCTACGGCAACGCCTATCCGCCTCTGAACACCCACGCCGTGATCGAGTTCTCCAATCGCCTCATCACCTTCCCCGTCTGCATCGCCGCCGGCGCCGCCTGGCTGCTGGCCCTTCGCCGCCGCCCCTACCGCCGCGACCTCGCCTGGCTCGCCGGTCTGCTGCCCCTCGGCGTCGTCGCCCAGGCCATCCTCGGCGGCCTCACCGTCCGCGGCGCCCTCGACTACGGCTGGGTGATGGCCCACTTCGCCCTCTCCATGCTCATCATCGCCGCCGCCGTCACCCTAGTCTGGCGCGCCCGTCGCTACGCCCTCGTGGACCTCCCCGAGGTCCCGTCTCCCAACGGATCGTCCGCTCCTCTGCCTGAGCTCCCACACCACGCCGTGGACCGCCCGCTCCAGCGCGCCTCCTGGACCCTCGTGGGCCTCGCCGCCCTCACCATCTTCGCCGGCACCGCCGCCACCGCCGCCGGCCCCCACGCCGGCGGCTCACCCGGCCAGAAGATCAACCGCCTGGACTTCGACGGCCGCGCCACCATGGACTTCGTCATCCACCGCCACGCCGAGATCGCCTTCCTCTTCTCCCTCGTCGCCGTGTTCGTGTGGTGGCTCGCCCGCCGTCGCCGCGCCGATCCCCTCGTCCGCCGCTCCCTCACCGTCCTCTGCCTGCTCCTCGCCCTCCAGGGCATCGTGGGCCTCGACCAGTACGAGACCCACCTCCCCACCGAGCTCGTGTGGCTCCACGTGACCCTCGCCTGCGCCGCCTGGATCGCCACCCTGTGGACCGCCTGGGCCGCCGGCGCAGGCCTCGCCGAGGCCGATGTTCCCGAGCCGCGTCACGTCGCCCCGCCCGCCAGCGTCTCCGTGTGAGCCCTCCCAGAGTTCGCCCCCGAGCCCTCCCGTGGTTGCCCACCCGCTCGCCTCTTCCCGGAAATTGGGGCTCATATCGGCTCTCCCAGGCCCCATCGGGTGCCCCTACGTCCTCTCGAACGGTTAGCCTGCCCAGCAGAACAACACCCGAGAAGGGAGCGTCATGACCAAGAACGAGCTAGCCGAGAAGGTCGCGGGGAAGACAGGTATGCCGGCCAGCCACGCCCGCGAGGCGTTGGAGGCCGCCATCGAGGCCGTCTCCGACGAGCTCGCAGCTGGGGGTGAGGTCTCGCTTGCCGGCTTCGGCAAGTTCAGCGTCAGCAACCGCGCCGCTCGCCAGGGTCGCAACCCGGCAACCGGCCAGACGATCACCATCGCCGCGAGCAAGGCCGCTAAATTCTCGGCCGCCAGCGCCTTGAAGAAGCGCCTGAACCCCTAACCACCCAGGACTCATATGGACAATCAGCGGCGCCTCGCGCGCCGCGAGGCCCGTCGTAGGGAGATCGCCCGCCGCCGCCGAGCGCTGGCGGGCGCTGGCCTGCTGCTGGCTTTCGGCCTCGTGGCCGCCGTCGCCGTGCTGGCCGCCGACGGCGGCTCCTCTTCGTCCTCCTCAGCCTCCTCCCACTCCGCCAGCTCCACGCCGGCCCACGCCGGGGTGGGTGGCTCCACCGCGGCCACTCACGCCGCCTCCTCGTCCGCCTCCTCCACCTCCTCCACGCCCGCCCACGCCCGGCCCGGCACCCTCGCCGCGCCCATCCTCATGTACCACGTCATCAACCCCCCGCCTCCGGGCGCTCCCTTCCCCGGGCTGTACGTCTCAGCCGGAGAATTCGCCGCCCAGATGCACGCTCTCGCCGCCGCCGGCTTTCACGCCGTCACCCTCGACCAGCTGAACGCCTACTGGCGTCACGGCACCCCCCTGCCGCCCGGCAAGCCCGTCGTCGTGAGCTTCGACAACGGCTACCAGTCCCAATACACCAACGCCCTGCCCGTCCTTCGACGCCTGGGCTGGGTCGGCGACGAGAACATCCAGCTCACCGGCCTCCCTCCCTCTCAGGGAGGCCTCTCTGAGGCTCAGGTCCACGGCCTCCTCGCCGCCGGCTGGGAGCTCGACACCCAGGGCGTGAGCCACGCCGATCTCATCACCCTCGATCCCGCCGAGCTCGCCCGCCAGGTCGCCGGCGCCCGCAGGACCATCCAGCAGCGCTACCACGTCCCCGTCAACTGGTTCTGCTACCCCTCCGGCCACTACGACCCCACCGTCGTCGCCGAGGTCAAGGCCGCCGGCTTCCTGGGCTCCACCACAGTGGTTCCCGGCTGGGCCTCCCCCGCCAGCGATCCCTATCGCCTCCCTCGCCTGCGCGTCCTCGGCGGCACCAGCCCCGCTGCCCTGCTCACCGAGATCGCCTCCATCCGCGACGATCCCCCGCCCCCCGTCTCCTACAGCGCCTGATCGGTCCCCTGCCTTCCTCATCGCCTCTAGCATGACCGCCATCGTGCCCTTCTTCCCGCGGCCCATCCACGCGTCCTCACGCTCCTGTCGGGCCGCCGCTCTTCCGCTGGCCCTCCTCTCCCTCTCCCTCTCGCCGTCCGCCGCCCTCGCCGCCCAGCCCGTCGCCACGCCCACCAACACCGCCACCACTCAGACCGTAACCACCCCCGCTTCCGCCAAGCTCGGCAAGCCCACGACCATCGCCCCCGCCAAGACCACCACCGCCCCCGCCACCACCACGCCAGCCGCCTCCTCCTCCGGGGCCGCACCCGCCGGTACCGCCACGGCGCCCGCCACCACACCCACCACCGCCGCTCCCACCAACTCCACCCCCGCCACCTCCCTCGTGCCGGGGTCCGCGGGCACGACTGTGACGATCGAAAAAGGGGTGCCCGCGCGTGCGCCCGCGCGCGCGCGCGGGCAGTCCAAAAAGAAGATCTCCACCGGCGCCATCCTGCTCGCTGTCCTCGCCGCGCTCGCGATCCTCGCCTGCTGCCTGTGGGCCCTGGCTCGCGCTCGCGCCTTCGAGCCCCACTGGCTGCTCTCCTTTCGCCACGCCATGGCCGAGGCCGGCTATCGCATGTCCAACACCTGGTCCGAATTCCAGGACTGGGTGCGCTACGGCCGCTGAGCCGCGGCCTCCCGGGCCAGCCGCGCCGACCCGTCGCGGCGCTACCCTGTAGGTAGGCGGCGAGCCTCCCTCAGACCCGCTCGGGCCGCACTCGGAAGACCGGTTCTGTCCGATCGAAGGTAGATGATCCGGTGTTACCCCCGTAACGCCGTTTTAAAGCCGCAAACTGGCGGCTTTTGGCCCGAGTCACACCGAGGAGGAAGCGATGGAAGGTATTCACCAGACAGCACTCGAGCAGGATCTGCAGCCCGGTCGGGCGCTGTCCATCCGTCGCTGCTTCACCGATCCCGACACCCATCCCTTCGACACCGTCGAGTGGGAGATCCGCGACGCCCGCATCGGCCACGGCGATCGCGTGGCCTTCGAGCAGAAGGACGTGGAGTTCCCCCGGAGCTGGTCCCAGAACGCCACCAACATCGTCGCCCAGAAGTACTTCCGCGGCCAGCTCGGCCACCCCGCCCGGGAGCGCTCCGTCAAGCAGATGATCGCCCGCGTCGCCGGCACCATCTCCGCCTGGGGCCGCGAGCGCGGCTACTTCGCCAGCGACGAGGACGGCGAGGCCTTCGAGGCCGAGCTCACCCACATCCTCCTGCACCAGATGGCCGCCTTCAACTCCCCCGTGTGGTTCAACGTGGGCTTCGAGGAGAGCCCCCAGTGCTCGGCCTGCTTCATCCTCTCCGTCAAGGACACCATGGAGTCCATCCTGGACTGGAACACCAAGGAGGGGATGATCTTCCGCGGCGGCTCCGGGTCGGGCATCAACCTCTCCAACATCCGCGGCTCCATGGAGCACCTCGCCAAGGGCGGCACCGCGTCGGGGCCGGTGTCCTTCATGCGCGGCGCCGACTCCTGGGCGGGCACCATCAAGTCCGGCGGCAAGACCCGCCGGGCGGCGAAGATGGTGGTGCTGGACGTGGACCACCCGGACATCAAAGAGTTCATCTGGTGCAAGGCCAAAGAGGAGGACAAGGCCCAGGCGCTGCGAGACGCCGGCTTTGACATGTCCATCGACGGCGAGGGCTTCAAGTCGATCCAGTACCAGAACGCCAACAACTCGGTACGCGTCACCGACGAGTTCATGCGCGCCGTGGAGGAGGACCGCGAGTGGCAGCTGGTGGCACGCACCGACGGCGAGCCGGTGGGAGAGCCCGTGCCGGCCCGCGAGCTGATGCGTGAGATCGCCCAGGCCGCCCATCGCTGCGCCGATCCGGGCGTGCAGTACGACACCACCATCAACGACTGGCACACCTGCCCGGCCAGCGGCCGCATCAACGCGTCCAACCCGTGTTTTCCGTCCGACGCGAGGGTGCATACGACACTCGGGCTTCTGCCCATCGGCGAGCTCGTCGCTCGCGGCGAGGCCGGTGAGGAGTTTCGCGTATACACCCACAGGGCGACCGCGGACGACCCTGGTGAGGGTGTGGCGGCCACGCAGCCGATCGCGTTCATGCGAAACGGCGTCAAGTCCATCGTGCGTCTCCGTTTCGCGAACGGTGGCGAGTTGCGTTGCACCCCCAATCACCGGATCTGGACCCTGAACCGCGGCTACGTCCCCGCCGAGGAGCTGACGGGCAAGGACCGGGTTCTGCTCAACGACAGCCCAACCCAGGCGGATCAGGCGAGCTGGACGCTGCCCGTGAAGGTCGCGACCCTGGCGAAGTCCTCGACTCGCGGTGGATCGGTGACCCATCAGGAGCTGCCGGATCGCTGGAGCGAGGGTCTGGGGGAATTGACCGGTCATCTCGTCGGCGATGGTTGGCTGACGGATGCTCAGACCGGCTGGGTATATGGAGGCGAGGACATCGAGGACGGTCTGGCGAACGCTCACGAAGGGCTGCTTCAGGAGCTGATCGGCGGCATCTCGAGACAGGAGATGCCAAACGGCACCGTGCAGTTGCGCGCAGGCAGTGAGGCGGCGCGCGAGCTGTTTCGGGGACTCGGGGTCACATCCGCTCGGGCACACGCCAAGCGGGTGCCTTCGGCTGTCTTCACAGCCCCTACCGAGGTTCAGGCGGCGTTCCTGCGAGGCCTTTTCGGCGCCGATGGGTGCATCTCACGCGTCGAGGCGGGGGGCAAGGCAAACCGCTACGTGGGACTTGGAAGCCGCAGCAACGCCCTGCTGAAGGACGTTCAGCGCATGCTCTCGAGCTGGGGCATCCGTGCCCGCATCTACCGGATCAGCGACGGTGCCAAGTCGCACTTCTCCCACAAGCGGAAGGACGGAACGACTGTCGAGTACCCGACGCGAGAAGGGTTCGATCTGCGTATCACCGGCACCGACCTAGCTCGGTTCGCCTCGGAGATCGGCTTCTCATGCCCACGTAAGCAGGCGGCTGTCGAGAACGTGGTGGAGGAGTGTGAGCTCTATCGCACCAAGCCCGGTACGACACTGGTCGTGCGCGAGGACGATGGTCAGGAGCCCGTCTTCAACCTCACCGAGCCGCTGCATCATTCCTACATCGTGGATGGCGTTGTGGTGGCGAACTGCAGCGAGTACATGCACGTCGACGACTCCGCCTGCAACCTGGCGTCCCTGAACCTGATGAAGTTCCGCCGCTCCGACGGCACCCTCGACGTGGAGTCCTTCGAGCACGCCGTGGACGTGATGCTGCTGGCCCAGGAGATCGTGGTCGGCCCCTCGAGCTATCCCACCGAGGAGATCGGCCAGAACGCCCGTGCCTTCCGCCAACTCGGCCTCGGCTACGCCAACCTCGGCGCCTACCTGATGGCCGACGGCATGCCCTACGACTCCGGCGAGGGCCGCGCCACGGCCGCCGCCATCACGGCGCTGATGACCGGACGCGCCTACCGGGAGTCGGCGAGGATCGCCGCGAGCATCGGCACCTACGAGCGCTACCCCGAGAACCGCGACGCCCACAACCACGTGATGGAGATGCACCGCGACGCCGCTTACGCCATCGCCGAGGACACCTGCCGCGACGGCGAGCTGCTCGCCGCCGCCCGCCGCTCGTGGGACGAGGCGGTGGAGCTCGGCGAGCGCCACGGCTACCGCAACGCCCAGGCCACCGTGCTGGCCCCCACCGGCACCATCAGCTTCCTGATGGACTGCGACACCACCGGCGTGGAGCCCGACTTCTCGCTGGTGAAGTTCAAGGAGCTCGTGGGCGGCGGCCAGATGACGATCGTCAACCGCACCGTGCCCCTGGCGCTGCAAACCCTCGGCTACTCCCCCGAGCAGGTCGAGCAGATCGAGGCCCACCTGGCCGAGCACGGCACCATCGTGGGCGCCCCCGGCCTCGCCGCCGAGCACCTGCCGGTGTTCGACGTGGCGGTGGGCGAGCGGGCGATCTCCCACATGGGCCACCTGAAGATGATGGGCGCCGTCCAGCCCTTCATCTCCGGCGCCATCTCCAAGACCGTGAACCTACCCCAGGAGTCCACCGTGGAGGACATCGCCGACGCCTACACCCAGGCCTGGCACCTGGGCATCAAGGCCCTGGCCATCTACCGCGACGGCTCCAAGACCGCTCAGGCCCTGCGCACCGACGCGGGCACACAGTCCGAAGGGCTGGGTCAGGGGAAGGACTCTCCGCAGGACGTCGACGCGATCGTGGAGCAGGCCGTCGCCAAGGCGCTCGTGGAGGCGGGCCCCAAGCGCAAGCGCATGCCCCGGGAGCGCCAGTCCATCACCCACAAGTTCTCCATCGGCGGCCACGAGGGCTACATCACCGCCGGCATGTACGAGGACGGCTCCGTGGGGGAGATCTTCCTCACCGACATCGGCAAGGAGGGCTCCACGCTGCGGGGCATGATGAACTCCTTCGCCACCGCCATCTCCATCTCCCTGCAGTACGGCGTGCCGCTGGAGACCCTCGTGCGCAAGTTCAGCTACATGCGCTTCGAGCCCGAGGGCATCACCTCCAACCCGGAGATCCCCTTCGCGAAGTCCATGCCCGACTACATCATGCGCTGGCTCGCCTCCCGCTTTCTGGACACCGAAGTCCAGGAGGACCTAGGCATCCTCACTCCCGCGGTCCGCGCCCGCAAGGCCGCCCAGGAGGCCGCCCAGTCGGTCACCGCCTCCGACACCGCCGGCCCCGCCGCCCAGGCCAGCCCGGAGGCGGGCGGGGAGGCTGCCAACGGCAGCCCAAGCGCGTCCGCTCCGGCTCCCGCGGCGGGCGCCCCCGTCGGCGCTCTCACCGACAGCCCGCCCGTCGTTCCCGCCCGCCTGCAGGGCCTGGATCTTGGGCCCGCCTGCAGCCAGTGCGGGGGCATGATGCAGCGGACGGGGTCCTGCTACACCTGCTCGAGCTGCGGCAACAACACCGGCTGCGGCTGAGGCCCGATAGCCGGCGCGCTACGGCGTCCTCGGTCGCTCGCGTGCAAAGCACGCCACGCTCCCTGCGTCCTTGTATCGCTTGACTATCGGGCCTCAGGGGCCCGGTGGCGATCAGCGCATATCTGCATCCTCGATCGCTCGTGTGCTTTCGCGCACTTCGCTCACTGCGTCCTTGATCTGCTTGGTCCTCGCGCGTCAGGGGCGCACTTAGAGACGGCACATATAGGCGTGCCGGTCGCCGCGCAATAGAACATCTGTCCAGTCCGGCCGTGGATGCTGGATATTGGAACCGGATCGAGCCGCTGTAGACGTATGCTCGCGGATCCTCCGGTATCCGTCGCCAGCCAACCCACCGTCGAACGGTGGGTTGAAGCGCAGGTGATCGAGCGCACCCGCCAGCTCGAAGAGGAGCGCACCGAGACCCTCCGCCTGCTGGCCGTCGCCGCCGAGTACCGCGACGACGACACCTTCCGTCACACCGAGCGCGTGGGCATCATGGCCGCCGAGATCGCCGCCCGGCTCGAGCTCCCGCCCGAGCAGGTTCGCCTGCTGCGGGAGGCCGCCCCCCTGCACGACGTGGGCAAGATCGCCATCCCCGACTCCATCCTGCTCAAGCCCTCGAGCCTCACCCCCGAGGAGCACGAGACGATGAGGACCCATGCCTCCCACGGCGCTCGACTGCTGTGCGCCTGCAGCTCCCCCGGGCTCCGCATGGCAGCCGAGATCGCCGCCACCCACCACGAGTGGTGGGACGGCTCCGGCTACCCCT
>DATJMB010000022.1:0-4513 GCA_035508995.1 Solirubrobacteraceae bacterium
GGGACGGCGGCGGCGGTCCACGCGCACCATCGGCAGTCGCTCGACCATGATCACGTGGTGGCGGATCTCGAGGAGAGGTTCGACGCGGTGCTGGAGAACCTGGAGGCGCTGGGGGAGTGGTCGACAGCGAGGGTGACGCCCGGGAAGATCATCCTGGGCGAGCTGGGGGGCATCGAGACGGGGGTGCGGCAGCTCCTGCGCAGGCGGCCGTTGGAGACGGTGGAGGTGGAGATGGGGGAGAGGCGGCTGGTGGTGCCGAGCGTGGCAGAGATGCTGCGGATCAAGGCGTGGCTGGCGGTGAGCCGCAACCAGACACGGGACTACCTGGACATCGCGGCGCTCGCGGATGTCATGGGCCTCGACGAGGCGGCGCGTGTGTTGGGGGAGATGGACGAGTACTACGCGGACGTCAACCGCAGGCCCGAGGCGGTGGTTACGCAACTGGTGCGTCAGCTTGCCGATCCACGGCCGCGAGACGCGGAGGTGACAGAGCAGCTGGCGAGCTACAAGGCGCTGGATGAGCGCTGGCACGACTGGTCGGCGGTGAGGGCGCTGCTGGAAGAGCTCGCGGGGAGGATGGCGAGGTGACGGTGAGGTTTCGCAACGTGGACGTGGACGTGGAGACGCCGATGGACGAGTGGCCGGCGGAGGCGATCGAGACGGTGATCGACCGCGGCTCGCTTTCGGACTGGCGCCGGCTGGCGGCGGCCATCCGCGCGAATCCATGGGGAGCGGCGGCGCGGACGACCGAGCGGGTGATCTCCTGGGATGAGCACTACGGCGTGGACCGCCTGCTGTCGAACGTGATCCGGCACGCCCGCGAGGATGTGGCGCGGCGGGGCCGAGAGGAGTACGCGGCGCAGATCCGCGATTGGCGAGCCGATGCCGGGATGACCCTGCGTGAGTTCGCCCGGGCGGCGGGCACTTCGGCGTCGCGACTCTCGGACTACGAGCACGCCAAGGTGGCCCCCACGACTGACGTGCTGGGGCGTCTCAGGTATGTGGCCGAGATGCGCGCTTCCGGCTAAGTAACGTCTAGACGTTTATACGTATAAACGTATATTGTATGTCGATGATCTTCCGCACGCCTGCCGCGACGCCGGAGCTGGTCGCCCTGCTCGAGGACTTCGATGAGCTGCGGGCAGAGCTCGGCGAGAGGACCGGTGGCGTAAGTCTCTGGCTTGGAGGCCTGCGTCGCCTGTGGCGAGCGTCCGCGGCGGAGAGCTCGATCGAGATCGAGGGCTTTCGGGTGCCTGTGGAGGAGACCATAGGTCTTGTCAGCGGTGAGCAGCCGGCGGATCCGAGCGACGAGGCTCGAATGGCGCTCGCGTGCTACGGCCGGGCGATGGACCACGTGGCTGTGCTCGCGGACGATCCCGCCTTTCGATGGGTGGAGCGGGTGTTGCTGGATCTGCATTTCGACGCCTGCTGGTTTCAGAAGGACGCGCGCCCCGGCCGTTACCGGACAGGTGGAGTGGAGGTGACGGCTCCGGGCGGCGGAGCGCCGACATACGTGGGGCCGGATGCCGAGCAGGTGCGGGCGCTCATGGGGGAGGTGGTCGCATGGCTCGACGGCGGCGACCGGGACGCCCACCCAATCGTGCGTGCCGCGATGGCCCATCTGCACCTCGTGTCGATCCACCCCTTCCGCGACGGAAACGGGCGGCTGTCGCGAATCCTGCAGTCGCTCGTGCTCGCCCGGGAAGGACTGCTCGGCCCCGAGCTCGTGTCGATCGAGGAGTACTTGGGAGCCAACACGTCGGCTTACTACGCGATCCTTGAAACGGTCCAGGGCGGCGCCTACCAGCCCGAGCGGGATGCGAGCCCCTGGGTGAGCTTCTGTGTGAGGGCACACATCGAGCAGGCTCACGTGCGTCTTAGGCAGATCGCCGAAGCTGCCGGGCGCTGGGCCAAGCTGGAGGCGCTCGTGGAAGCGCGCGGCTGGCCCGACCGGCTGGTGATCGCGCTAGAGCAGAGCCTCTTCCAGGGAGCCGACCGGGCAGGCTATGCCGTCGAGGCAGGCATCTCGTTTGCGACCGCCAGCAGCGACCTGAGACGTCTGCACGACGCTGGCCACATCACACGCCAGGGAAGAGGGCGCACCACCAGGTACACGGCGAGCGAGGGCCTGCGGAGCGAGCTGGCAGGGGAGGCGCGGCGCTCGGGACCGTAACGCGGGGGTAGGAGCCGCGCAAGTCAGCCGCGCACTGGCGCGCAGCCGACCACCTTTCGACGTGGCGCAAGCTCCGTGTCGTGACTCAGGCTCAGCTCGCCGATCGAGCGGGGATCCGCACCCTGGAGTGAGACACCTGGGCACCGCCATCGACTACGAGACCGCCGAGGCCCGCGACACCGGCGTTCGAGCACGAGCAGGCGCGCGAGGCGCGAGTCCTCGCCACGTAGAGCTCGAGCGTCCCATCCCCGAGCGTGCCCCCATGCTTGCCGCCCTGCTGCCAGCGCTCCGCCACGCCGCCGATCGATAAACAACCTGGGTGCGGATCGCCCCGCCCGTCGTCCCGCCTTCTCGGCGCCTTTTAGCTGTCGCAACAGCCCAAGATCCCGCTCTGTGTGGGCCCGCCGGTCCACGAACCGCTCCCGCGCAGGGATTTCAGCTATTGTGTGCTCACTCGCCGCCGGCGCTGTCGGGACGCTGGGGAGGCGGAAAGGGGATAAACAGCATGGCTCCGGATCGACGCAAGAGCACCCAGCGCGAACGCCTCCTGGCCGGCATGCTCGCCGTGGCCGACCGTGAGGGCTACGCCGGCGCCAACGTCTCCCAGGTGATCGCCCACGCCGGCGTCTCCCGGCCCACCTTCTACGACTACTTCACCGACAAGGACGACTGCTTCCTCGCCGTCAACCGCGACATCTCCGAGCGCCTGCTCGACCAGATCCGCGACGCCCTCGACCACGCCCCCCCCGGCCAGGCCGCCCAGGCCGCCGTCCGCCGCCTGATCGTCCGCGCCGAAGCTGAGCCCGTCCAGGCCCGCTTCCTGGCCAACGTCACCATGGCCGGCGGCCCCCGCGCGATCCTCCAGCGCGACCGCACCGTGCGGGAGATCGAGAAGCTCGTCGACGAAGCTCGCGCCGCCACCCCCACCGAGGTCCCCTCCCCCGACCTGCCCACCAAGGCCCTCATCGGCGCCACCCACTGGCTGATCGCCCTGCGCATCCACCGCGGCGAACGCGATCTCACCGCCGTGGGCGATGAGCTCGTGCGCTGGGCCGAAACCTACAACCGCCCCACCGGCGAGCACCGTTGGCGCACCCTCGAGCCCGGCCCTCTCCCCGGGCCCTCCCCCCACGTCTCCGAGCTGCCCCTGCTGCCGCCCACGCCCATACCCTCCGGTCGCTCCCGCCTGTCCCGCAACGAGATCGTCCGCAACCAGCGCCTGCGCATCCTCTTCGCCACCGCCGAAGTCGCCGCCGAGAAGGGCTACACCGCCACCACCGTCGCCGACATCACCGGCCTTGCCCGCGTGGACAAGCGCGTCTTCTACACCCACTTCCGCGACAAGCAGCAGGCCTTCCTCGCCGTTCACGAGCTCGCCTTCCAGCAGCTCATGGCCGTCTCCGCCAGCGCCTTCTTCAGCGCCGACACCTGGCCCGAGCGCGTCTGGCAGGCCATGCACGCCGCCTGCCAGTTCATCGCCACCCACCCCATGCCCTATGTCGTCTACGTCGAGTCTCACGCCGTCGGCGCCCCCGCCATCCAGCGCGTGGAAGACAGCAACGCCGCCTTCGCCATCTTCCTCCAGGAAGGCATCCAGCAGACCGCCAACCCCCAGACCCGCACCGCCCTCGAGGCCATCATCGCCGCCATCTTCGAGATCGGCTCCTACCAGTTCCGTCACCGCAAATCCAGCGAGCTCTCCCGCTACTCCTTCCTCTGCGCCTACATCGCCCTCGCTCCCTTCCTTGGCGTCGACGCCGCCAGCGAATTCGTGGCCGAGAAGCAGCTCGAGGCCGCCCACCGCCGTCGCCCTCGCGACGGCCAGGGCCCCCGCGAGGGACACGCTCCCGCCCTCGTCTAACCTGGGCCCCGTGCCCATCGAGCTCCTCTACTGGGACGGCTGTCCCTCCCATTCGAAGGCCCTCGCCGAGCTTCGCGCCGCGATTCGCGAGCTGGGCCTCTCCGAGGAGGTCCTCGTGCGCGCCGTCCGGAGCGAGCCCGACGCCCGCCGCGAGCGCTTCGTGGGCTCTCCCACCATCCGCATCGACGGCCGCGACATCCAACCCACCGGCGATGAGCCCTACGGCCTGACCTGCCGCGTCTACCGCCGCCGCGACGGCCGCTTCTCGCCCACCCCCGACCCCGCCGACCTGCGCGACGCGCTTCGCGCCGCCCGTCCCGGTGGCGAGCCCGCCCTCCCCGCAGCTCCTACAGGAGCCCGATGATCCCCATCGGCGCTCCCGCCCCCGAGTTCTCCCTGCCCGACACCGACGGCGCGCTCCACGAGCCCGGCGGCGCCCCCGCCACCCTCGTCATCTTCACCTGCAACCACTGCCCCTA
>DATJMB010000023.1:0-5258 GCA_035508995.1 Solirubrobacteraceae bacterium
TGCTGGGGCTGGGCCGGCGCTCGACGAGGACGCCTCGCCGGTGGCCGGCCGCCGCTTCTCCCGCTCCTAGCCCGCTCTCAGCTGGAGAGCTTCACACGGCGGACAGCCGGCCGGCGACGACGTCCCAGTCCACCACGTTCCACCACGCGTCGAGGTAGTCGGGACGGCGGTTCTGGTACTTCAGGTAGTAGGCGTGCTCCCACACGTCCACGCCCAGCAGGGGGGTGGAGCCGCCCGAGATGGGGTTGTCCTGGTTGGCGCTGCCCACCACCGCGAGGCCGGAGCCGTCGTGGACCAGCCAGGACCAGCCGGAGCCGAACTGGTTGACGCCCGTTTCCTTGAGCTTGGCCTGGAAGTCCGCGAAGGAGCCGAAGGCGGCGGCGATGGCGTCGCCGAGAGCGCCGGCGGGCTCGCCACCGCCGTTGGCGGACATGGACTCCCAGAAGAGGCTGTGGTTGTAGTGGCCGCCGCCGTTGTTTTTGACGGCGGCGCGCTTGGCGTCGGGCACCTGGGAGAGGTCCTTCAGGACGTCCTCGATGGGGGCGTCAGCGAGGGGAGTGCCGTCGAGGGCGGCGTTCACCTTGTCCACGTAGGCCTGGTGGTGCTTGTCGTGATGGATTTCCATCGTGAGCTTGTCGATGTGGGGTTCGAGCGCCTCGTAGGCGTAGGGGAGCGGCGGGACTGTGTAGGCCATGGGGGCTCCTTGTCGAGTGTGGGTGTCTTTTGCGTGGTGATCTCTTGCTCGTGGCCTTTCTATCGCAAACCCGATGGTGGCGGGGGTGGGGAGGGGTGTGGTGTGTTCGAAAAGTGAGGCCCCGCGCGGGCGCGCGCACGCGCGCGCGGGCACCCCGTTTTGAATGCGATCCCCCGCGCGCGGGCGCGCGCACGGATAGGCTGCGGGCCATGGCCCGGCTCTCCGAATACCTGCTGCCCACCGAGCGCCAACCGCCGGCGGACGCGGAGGCGGTGTCCCACAAGCTGATGGTGAGGGCCGGGCTAGTGCGGCAGATGGGCGCCGGCATGTGGACCTGGCTGCCGGCCGGCTGGCGGGTGCACCAGCGGGTGGTGGCGATCGTGCGCGAGGAGATGGACGCGATCGGCGGCCAGGAGATGCTGATGCCGGTGCTCCAGCCGGCGGACCCCTGGCGCAAGACGGGCAGGCTGGAGATCGAGGAGCTGTTCAAGCTCCACGACCGCAAGGGCTCCGAGCTGGTGCTGGCGATGACACACGAGGAGGCCGTCACCTTCCACGCCGCCCAGCTGATCCGCTCCTACCGGGACCTGCCGCTGATCCTCTACCACTTCCAGGTCAAGGAGCGCGACGAGCCCCGGCCCCGCGCGGGGGTGCTGCGCACGCGGGAGTTCGTGATGAAGGACTCCTACTCCTTCGACCGCGACGCCGCCGGCATGGAGGAGCGCTACGAGCTCCACGTGACCGCCTACGACCGCATCTTCGCCCGCACCGGCCTGCGCTTTCACAGGGTGGAGGGCGATGTGGGGATGATGGGCGGGGTGGGCGCCCACGAGTACATGGCCCCCTGCGCCGCCGGCGAGGACGAGGTGGTGCTCACCGACTCCGGCTACGCCGCCAATGCCGAGGTCGTGCGCGCGCGCCTGGGGGTGGAGGAGCTCAGAGAGGGGGACGTCTTCGAAGGGGAGCCCATTCGCCTGGAGCCGGCCATCGAGGTGGCGAACATCTTCAAGCTCGGCACCCGCTACTCCGAGCCCCTGGGCGCTCGCTATCTCGACGAGTCCGGCGCCGAGCACCCGATCTGGATGGCCTCCTACGGCATCGGCCCCGCCCGCATCGTGGCCGCCGCCGTGGAGCAGTTCGCGGATCCGAACGGCATCTCCTGGCCCGCCGCCCTGGCGCCCTTCCAGGTCCATCTCGTGGCCCTCGGCCGGCCCGGCACCCCCGAGCGGGAGGCCGCCGACGGGGTGTACGAGACGCTCGTGGCGGGCCGTATCGAGACCATCTACGACGACCGCCCGATCGGCCCCGGCGAGAAGTTCGCCGAGGCCGACCTCCTCGGCTGTCCCCTGCGCCTCACCGTCGGTCGCAAGAGCCTCGAGTCCGGTGAGATCGAGGTCCACCTGCGCCGCTCCTCCACCGACGGCCCCGGCCTGCCCCTGGGGGCCGGTCCCGAGGAGCTCACCCGGGCGGTGGCGGACCTGTGCCGGACCCTCCCCTGAGCCGCCCCGGCGGCCTCGCCCGCCTCGTGGGCCTCGACCGCTCCGCCCCCAACCCCCGCCAGACCCTCCCCAGCGAGCCCCTGCGGCCGTGGACCGTGCCCAACGTCATCGGCTTCCTGCGCCTGGCCCTGATCCCGGTCTTCCTCGCCGTGGCCCTCTCCAGCGCCGACGGCACCGGCCCCGCCATCGCCATCCTCTTCGCCGCCATCGCCTTCGGCGACTACCTCGACGGCTTCGCCGCCCGCCTCACCGGCCAGTACAGCCGCCTCGGCGCCCTCATGGACCCCCTCACCGACAGGCTCCTGGTGATCTCCGGCGTGGTGGTCTGCTGGCGCTTCGCCCTCCTGCCACGCTGGGCCCTGGCCTTGCTGGCCGCAAGGGAGCTCGCCACCATCGCCCTCGCCCGCTACGCCCAGACACGCCGGCTGGAGCTGCGCATCAACTGGCCCGGCCGCATCGCCGTGGCGCTGCTGATGGCCGCCGTCTTCTTCGCCCTCACCGGCCTCCACACGGTGCCCGACATCCTCCTCTACCTGGGCCTCCTGCTGGCCCTCCTCGCCACCGCTCTGTACGTGCGCAGCGGCCTGCTTCAGCTGCGCGCTCCCAGGTCTTCCATTTGAGGCCCCCGTGCGCGCCCGTGCGCGCCCGCGCGCGCGCACGCGGGGGCGGCCCGCCCGGCGTGCAAGCCCCCCGCCAACCCCACCCTCAAGCTCAGCTTTACGGTAAAGTCGGCGGGGCAGGTGACAGCGCGGCCGCGATGTGGCCGTGAACGGGAAGCCGCTACAGGAGATCGATCAGGCATGGACACGTTCCCAGACCTTGGCTCGCTGGACGACACGGAGCTCAAGGAGCTCATCAAGAACCTCACCGACGAAGAGACCGAGATCTCTTACCAACGTCGCATCCTCCACGGCAAGATCGACATCTTGCGGGCGGAGCTCGTGAACCGGCTGCGCAAGAAGCACGAGGCCGGCGCGTCGCCGGTGATCACCGGCGACGACGTCCAGCAGCTCACCGACATCCTCGCCGGCAGCGCCCCCCTCGGCGCCCAGGCGGGGAGCTCCGACTCCGACTAGACCGGCTCGACCGACCGACTCCCGAAAGCCCGCCCCGAGGATCGCCGATGGCTCTCCACTGCACCGAGTGCGGCTTCGTGAACGCGGAGGGCGCCAACTACTGCCAGCGCTGCGGCTCTCTGCTGCCCCGGCCCGAGAGCCCCGGTGGAACCGGCGAGCCCGTCACCGCCACCTACCGCATCGACGACTCCGGCGACCTCGTGCCGATGGAGCTCGGCGAGGTCACCGCCCGGGGGCCCGCCCTCGTGATTCGCGTGGGCGGCGGCCGGGTGGGGGAGAGCTTCCTGCTGGAGGGCGATCGCATGACCATCGGCCGCCGGCCCGACTCCAACGTGTTCCTCGACGACGTCACCGTCTCCCGCGATCACGCCCTGCTGATCAAACGCGCCGACCACTGGCATCTCGACGACTGCGGCTCCCTGAACGGCACCTACGTGAACCGTGCCCGCATCGAGTCCCAGAAACTGGACGAGGGCGACGAGGTGCAGATCGGCAAGTACAAGCTCACCTACCACGCCCGCTGACCCACCACGCCCGCTCACCCACCACGCCCGCTGACCCCACCACGCCCGCTGACCACACCCACCGACCCGCGAACGCCATGGCCGCCAACCCCAAGTCACCGCCCGCGCCCCCTGCCGACGTGCAGCAGCTCGCCGCCGGCGCCGCCGAGAGCGCCGCCGAGAGCGCCGCCGGCGCCGCCGCCCGCGCTGGCGCCCGCCAGAAGTCCATCACCATCGGCGCCGTCTGCAAGGCGCTCGCCCAGGAGTTCCCCGACATCTCCATCTCCAAGATCCGCTACCTGGAGGACCAGAAGCTGCTGAACCCCCGCCGCACCCCCGGCGGCTACCGCCTCTACACCCAGGCCGACGTGGCCCGCCTGCGCACCATCCTGCGGATGCAGCGCGACGAGTTCCTGCCCCTGCGCGTCATCCGCCAGGAGCTCGCCGCCGGCCGCGCCGGCGACACGGGCGCGCCCATCGCCGGCGCCCCCAAGGCCGGCCGCGAGCGCCCCCGGCCCTACCGCACCACCGTCAGCGTGAGCGGCGCCACCGGCGCCCTGTACTCCCTGGAAGACGTCCTCGAGGAGACCGCCGCCGACGCCAAGCTGGTGCGCGAGCTGGAGGAGTTCGGCGTCGTCAAGGGCGAGCTCCGGGGGGGCGTGCGCTACTTCGACGAGACCGAGCGCGAGATCATCGGCGCCGTCGCCGAGCTCGCCCGCTACGGCGTCGCCGGACGCAACCTCAGAGTGTTCCGCTCCTCCGCCGACTCCGAGGCCAACCTCCTGCAGCAGATCCTCGCCCCCGCCCTGCGCTCCCGCAACCCCCAGCGCCGCAAGGAGGCCGTGGAGGCCCTCGAGAACCTCGCCGCCGTCACCACCCACCTCAAGCACCTCCTGCTCGTCCGCGACCTGCGCAAGATCGTCCCCTGATTCGATGTCCGACCCTGCCCTGAGCTCCCGCCTGCGGACGCTCGTGCGGGAGATCCCCGACTTCCCCCAGCCGGGCATCCGCTTCAAGGACGTCACCCCCCTGATGGCCGACCGCCAGGCCCTCCGGGAGGCCGTCCGGGGCCTCGCCGACCACGCCCGTCCCCTGAACGTGGACACCGTGGTGGCCGCCGAGGCCCGCGGCTTCCTGCTCGGCCCCGCCCTCGCCCTGGAGCTGGGCGCCGGCTTCGTCCTCGCCCGCAAGCCCGGCCGCCTGCCCTACGACACCGTCTCCGCCGAGTACCTCCTGGAGTACGGCTCCGCCGAGCTCGAGCTCCACACCGACGCCATCCGCCCCGGCTCCCGGGTGCTCGTACACGACGACCTCCTCGCCACCGGCGGCACCGCCGCCGCCCTCTGCGAGCTCGTGGCGGAGCTCGGCGGCGAGGTGGTGGGCTGCGGCTTCCTGATCGAGCTCTCCTTCCTGGAGGGCCGCCACCGCCTCGCCCCCCATCCCGCCCACGCCCTCATCTCCTACGACTCCTGACCCGCACGCGATC
>DATJMB010000024.1:0-3254 GCA_035508995.1 Solirubrobacteraceae bacterium
CCTGCTGCGCCGTCGTCCCGGCCTTGACCGCGATCACATCGCCGGGGCGCACCTGGTAGGAGGGGATGTCGACGCGGCGGCCGTTGACCGTCCAATGGCCGTGGCGCACGAGCTGGCGCGCCTGCCTGCGCGAGGCGGCGAAGCCGAGCCGCACGAGCACGTTGTCGAGGCGGCACTCCAAGAGGGTCAGCAGGTTCTCGCCGGTGATGCCGGGCTGGCGGGAGGCCTTCTCGTAGTAGCCGTGGAACTGGCGCTCGAGCACGCCGTAGTAGCGGCGGGCCTTCTGCTTCTCGCGCAGCTGGACGCGGTACTCGCTCTGTTTCATGCGCCCCCGGCCGTGCTCGCCGGGAGGATAGGAGCGGCGCTCGACGCCGCACTTGTCGGTGAGGCAGCGCTCGCCCTTGAGGAACAGCTTCTGGCCCTCTCGCCGGCACTGCTTGCACTGGGGTCCCGTGTCGCGTGCCATCAGACCCTCCTGCGCTTTCTCGGCCGGCAGCCGTTGTGGGCCTGGGGGGTGACGTCCTTGACGCCGGTGACCTCCAGGCCGGCGGCCTGCAGCGAGCGGATCGCCGTCTCGCGGCCGGAGCCGGGGCCCTTGACGTAGACCTCCACCTTCTGGAGGCCCTGCTCGAGGCCCTTGCGGGCGGCGGCGTCGGCGGTGACCTGGGCGGCGAAGGGGGTGGACTTGCGCGAGCCCTTGAAGCCCGCGCCGCCGGCGGACTCCCAGGCGATGACGTTGCCGGCGGTGTCGGTGAGGGAGACGATGGTGTTGTTGAAGGAGGTCTTGATGTGGGCCTGGCCCACGGGGATGTTCTTCTTCGGCTTGCGTTTGCCGCGCGCGCGTTTGGGAGGGGCCATCAGCGAGGCCTCCGGAGTTCGAGTCCGCTCACTTCTTGCCCGCTTTCTTCTTGCCGGCCACCTGCAGGCGCTTGGGACCCTTGCGGGTGCGGGCGTTGGTCTTCGTCTTCTGGCCGCGCACGGGCAGGCCGCGGCGGTGGCGCAGACCGCGGTAGCAGCCGATCTCCTGCAGGCGTTTGATGTCCTGGGAGCGCTCCCGGCGCAGGTCGCCCTCGACGGTGAGGGAGCGGTCGATCTCGTCGCGGAGCTTGACGACCTCGTCCTCGGTGAGGTCACGGACGTAGGTGTTGGGATCGATGTCCACCTCGGCGAGGATCTTGTTGGAGGTGGAGCGGCCGATGCCGTATATGTAGGTGAGGCCGATCTCCGAGCGCTTGTTGAGGGGAAGGTTTACGCCAGCGATCCGCGCCATCAGCCCTGCCTCTGCTTGTGGCGCTTGTTCTGGCAGATCACGAGAACCGCGCCGTGGCGGCGGATGATCTTGCATTTCTCGCACATCGGCTTGACCGACGGTCTGACCTTCATGATCCCTTTCGGCTGGTCCGGCGACCTGGCTCTGGCTGCCGTGGCGGCTGCCGCTACCCGGTCGTGGATTCGCTCTCGCGCGCGCAAACCGCCTCGCGTTCGAGCAGGACTCCGGATGGTAGCAACTCGCGGCCTCTCAGCGGGCGCCGGCGGCCGCGCCGGGGCGGGCGGGTTCGCCCGGCGGTCCCGCCTCGGCGGCGGTCTCGGCCGCCTCCTGAGCGTCCGCCGCCGGCGAGCGCTCCTCGGGGGGCAGGTGCCAGGGGGTGAGGACGCGGGGGCCGGCGGCGGTGATGGCGACGGTGAACTCGAAATGGGCGGCCAGGGAGCTGTCCTGGGTGAAGATGGCCCAGCCGTCGGCCGCCACGCGCACGGCGGGGCGGCCGGCTGTGAGCATTGGCTCCACGGCCAGCACCATGCCCTCCTCCAGGCGGGGACCCCTGCCGGGGCGGCCGTAGTTGGGGACCTGGGGGTCTTCGTGCATGTTCTGGCCGATGCCGTGGCCCACGAGGGAGCGAATCACCGACAGGCCGGCGTCCTCGGCCAGCCGCTGGATGGCGCTGGAGACGTCGCCCAGGCGGTTGCCGGGACGGCACTGGGCCACGCCGGCGTGGAGCGAGGACTGGGTGTTGGCGAGGAGGTGCTCGGCGACGGGGCTCACGTCTCCCACGGCGAAGGTGCGGGCGGCGTCGGCCACCCAGCCGCCGAGGGTGACGCCCACGTCGATGGAGACGATGTCCCCTGGGGAGAGCTTGTAGGGGCCGGGGATGCCGTGCACCACCATGGCGTTGGGAGAGGCGCAGATGGAGCCGGGAAAGCCGCGATAGCCCTTGAAGGTGGGGGTGGCGCCGCGAGAGCGGATGAAGCGCTCGGCGGCGGCGTCGAGCTCGGCGGTGGTGACGCCGGGACGGATCTTGGACTCGACCATGTCCAGGGTGGCCACCAGCACCTCGCCGGCGCGAGCCATGCGGTCGATCTCGGCGGGGGACTTCTTGACGATCACATGCTGAGCTTAGCTTGCGCCAGTGGCCCCTTGCCGCCACCGGGGCGCCATGGGATGGCGGCAGATGGCCGCCGTCAGAGCTGCTCCTCCAGGCGCAGGGTGGCGAGGGTGGCGCGGATGCGGTGATGGACGTCGTCGGCGTGGAGGGAGCCGTCGAAGCGGCGCAGCAGGCCGGCCTCGTCGTAGTAGTGGATCAGGGGTGAGGTCTGGGCGTGGTAGACCTCCAGGCGCTTGCGGATGGTGTCCTCCTGGTCGTCGTCGCGCTGGATCAGGCGGGCGCCGTCCTGGTCGCAGACGCCCTCGTGCTTGGGGGGGTCGAAGTCCACGTGGTAGATGTGGGCGGGGTTCTTGGTGCACACCCGCCGGCCGGAGAGTCGTCGCACGACCTCCTCGTCGGAGACCTCGATGGCGAGCACGGCGCTGAGGCGGCGCTCGAGACGGGCGAGAGCCTGAGCGAGGGCGTCCGCCTGGGGGACGTTGCGGGGAAAGCCGTCGAGCAGGAAGCCGTCGCGGGCGTCCAGGTCGGTGACGCGGCGCTCGATCATGCCCACGATGACGGCGTCGGGGACGAGCTCGCCGGCGTCCATGTAGCGCTTGGCTTCGCGGCCGAGCTCCGTCTCCCCTGCGACCTGCGCGCGCAGCATGTCGCCGGTGGAGATGTGCGGGAGCGCGAAGTCGTCGTGCAGGCGGTCGGCTTGGGTGCCCTTGCCGGCGCCGGGCGGGCCAAGCAGGATGAGGTTCAGCTCGGACACAGGGCAATCAGCCTATCCGCAAAGTGCTGTGTCTGCGAACGTGAAAACGGGAACCCAACGGTTCTCGCCCGGCCTTCCGGCCAAGCGAAGTCGGCCCTCCTGGCGGTCGCCGCGAAGTC
>DATJMB010000025.1:0-6572 GCA_035508995.1 Solirubrobacteraceae bacterium
CTTCTCGGCCGCCGTCTCGAACGCTTGCTTGACGTCGGAGAAGAACACCCGGTAGCTCACGAGCCCCGTGGTGATCGCTCCGACCACCACGCCTGCGATGCCGAACCACGCCGCCGCCAAGTCGGCGCCGAACGGAGCCTCCACGGGCCACGTCACGATCTCACCTCATACACAGCCTGGGTACGATGCCACGTCACGATATCGAAATAGTTCAACCTGGCCATCGTCGGTCGAGGGCCATCGAGATGGAAGGTCACGCCATCTGAGTCGGCGAGTCGCAGCCCGTTCGCAGGCCTCCTTCCGCCCAACAGCGGGCGTCTCACCACTCGCTGGTGTCGAGGATCGTGCCGCCGATCCCGTTCTCCACCCGTCTCTGGCCGGCCGGATGGAATTGGCCGTGAAGATGACCTCGTCGCCGGCGGACGGATGGGCGAAAACGACGTCCCAGGCACTCCCGCGGAGCCCACGCCGCACGCCCAAAAGCGCAAAATCGGGCGGTTTGCAGGGAACTTCCGAGTGGGCGATCCTGGATTCGAACCAGGGACCTCTTCCTTATCAGAGAAGCGCTCTAACCGACTGAGCTAATCGCCCGTGGGCACTGCGATGGAGAATCATCGTAGCGTGCGTCCAGCGACCATGGAGAGCGTCCGGGAAGGGGCGGGTATGGACCGTCCGTGGCTATGCGCCTCCCGGCGCTCGAGAGTCCAGCAGTCGATCGACGCGGCTGCCTACGAGCGCTACGAGATCGGCTGGCGCGTCCGTCGTCTCCTCGGCGGCCGCGACCAGCGCAGCGGGCAGGCGCTCGAGCAGGTCTCCCACGATCTCCTCGGCCCTCTGCCGTCGCATACCCCAGCCGGCCGCCTCGTTGACGAGCCTCTCGGCGGTGACGCGGTCCGCTCTCTGCACGGTGTCCACGTACATCGCGAGGTGGTCGTCGACCGGATAGAGGCGAGTCGCCATCAGATCGTAAAGCGGCGCCAGCCGCAGTCCTCCCGAATCGGTGTGCAGCAGGGAGAAGTTCTTCCCGTGCGCGTCGCAGTTGCCGATCGCAACGTTCAGCGTCACGGCTCTCAGGAGCGCCTCGATGGCAGTCGGCTCAGCGAAGTCCCGGAGGACCTCGGCAACGCGAGCCAGAGTTGGACCGGAGTCCTCCTCGTACTTGTGAGCGGGTGAGAGACCGAGCGCTTGGCAGAGGTCCTCCTGGTGCACGCGCCTCACCGCCCCGTTGTTTTCGACCAGTCGGTCGTAACGCTCGACCACCAAGACGGGTCGCTCCTCCACCCGGGCGACGTCCACGTTGGCGACCTCGAGGCCCAGATGACGAGCGATCCCCATGCAGAAGGCCTCGTTCTCGACCGTGTGCCGATAGCGCGCGATCTCCGGCTTGAGAATGTGTGTGGAGGGCGCCCCTTCGACCGGCCGTCCCCACCCACCGTCGGGCATCCGCGTAAGAAGGAGCTTCTCCTGGACACCCGCGAGCGACAACCTCACCCTCCGTCCCACGCCGAGCGGCGCACTTCGCAGGTTTCCCACCAGCTGAGCGAGCTCGTCGGGCCGAATCGGCGCCGCGCTGGCGGTGGTAGGCGTGGCCGGTGGCGGGTCGCCCGCAGGCTGAATCACGAGCGCGCCCGCACAGTCCCTTCCGAGCGCCGCCAGCAAGCCGAAGACATCGCTCGCCTGAAGATCCAGATCGGCTGCGATCGCAAGCCGGGGCTCTCCCTCGGGCAGCAGCCCCTCGAGAAACGCTCGCGTCCGAGCGTTGGGGTAGCGCTCTCGCGTCAGCGGAAGGTCGAGAGAAAGCAGAGGCACGCCTCCCTGAAAGGATGAGAACGCCTCGTCGGTATAGGACAGGCGGAGCCTTCCGCGGCGCTCGCGCTCGACCACCGCAACCCGCAGGTCGTTGAGCCAGATCGCGAGCGCCTCCCCACTCACCAGTCCTCCCTGCGCGCCGTCGCCCGCACCCCGAGGAGCTTCAGCACTCGCAGCGCCCGACGCAGTTGCTCGGTCTCCTTGCCGCGCTCCAGGTCCGAGAGGTACGTGCGGTTCAGGCCCGCCATCTCGGCGAGCTGCGCCTGCGTCAGACCAGCCTCTTCGCGGTAGTGGCGGATTGCCTGACCAAGTGAGGCGGCCGAATAGAGCCGGAAGGATTGCTCCTGGTCGAGCCGCCGAGCACCCGACGGCGGGGATTTTCCCGTCTCCATATCAAGACATTAGCACTCCTACGACCTTATGTCCTAATTTACGGATATCTGCGTCCCACAGATCCGACGTCCACTTTTCAGGACATGCGCCAGCAGGGCTACTTCGCCATCGCGGTCGCGCAGGCCTAACGCGACCTCCCACCCCTACGCCCCCGACCGCTCCCCCAGCCGCTGGGCCAGCTCGAGCGCCTCCTCGGGCCCCGCGAACGAGAGCTGGGCGCTGTAGCGGCCGTCTCGCGTGGGCCTCACCCGGACATCAGCCCCCAGCGCCGCGCCGAGCGCCTGGGAGATCTCCTGGGCCGCCTGCTCCTGGTCGGGGTGGATCCTCCGGCCGCCGCCTCGGGTGATCCCGTTGCGGGCGCCCCTCGCGTTGCTCTCCCTGGCGCGCTCTTCGACCACCCGCACCGACCAGCCCTCCGCGGCCGCCGTCCGCGCGAGCGCCCGCCGCGCGCCGTGATCCTCGGCCAGCAGCAGCGCCCGCCCGTGGCCCTCGCTGAGAGACCCCTCCTGCAGCAGTTCGATCGCCTCGTCAGGGAGATCCAGCAGCCGCAGCAGGTTGCTGACGGCCACCCGTCCCCGTCCCACCCGCACGCCCACCTGCTCGCGCGTCAGCCCGAGCTCCTCCACCAGCGCCGCCACCGCCCGCGCCTCCTCGATCGGGTTGAGGTCCTCGCGGGCCATGTTCTCCACCAGCGCCACCTCCAGCGCCTGGGCGTCGGCTCGCTCCCGCACCAGCGCCGGCATCGTCTCGAGGCCCGCCAGCTGCGCCGCCCGCCAGCGCCGCTCGCCCGCCACCAGCTCGTAGGTGCCGCCCGCCTTCGGCCGCACCAGCACCGGCTGCAGCACCCCCTGCTCTCCCAGCGATCCCGCAAGCGCTTGCAAAGCATCCTCGTCGAAGCGCCGCCGCGGCTGGCGGGGATTGGGGGAGATGAGCTCCACGGGCAGCTCTCGCAGCTCCTGTGCCTCCTCGCTCGCCCCCTCGCTCGACACCGACAGGATCGCGCTCAGCCCCCTGCCCATGCCCGGCTTTGGCTTAGCCACGTTCGGCCACCTCCTTGGCGAGCTCGAAATACGCCTCCGCGCCGGCGCTGTGCGGGTCGTGATGGGTCACCGGCAGACCATAGCTCGGCGCCTCTCCCACCCGCACGTTCCGGGGGATCACCGTATCGAACACCAGGTCAGGGAAGTGCGCCCTGACCTCCCGCTCCACGTCCTGGCCGAGCCGCGTGCGCGCGTCGTGCATCGTCAGCAGCATCCCCGCCACCGTGAGCCGCGGATTGAGCTCCCGCTGCACGATCTGAAGCGTCTCCAGCAGCCCCGCCAGCCCCTCGAGCGCGAAGTACTCCGTCTGCACCGGCACGATCACCCGGTCCGCCGCCGCCAGGCAGCTGACCGTGAGCGGCCCCAGCGAGGGTGGGCAGTCGAGCAGCACGTAGCGAAACTCCTCGCGGATCGGCGCCAGCCGCTCTCGCAGCCGCCCCTCGTACCCGTCCAGCCGTGGCAGCTCCACGTTCGCTCCCGCGAGATCCGCCCCCGCCGGCAGCACCCGCAGCCGCTCGATCGACGTCCCCACCAGCGCCTCCCGCGCGCTCGCCTCTCCCGCCAGCACCTCGTACAGGCCCGGTCGCTGCGCCCGCGAGATCCCAAGCCCCACCGTCGCGTTCGCCTGCGGGTCCGCATCCACCACCAGCGTCTCGTAGCCCGCCTCCGCGATGCACGCCGCCACGTTCACCGCCGTGGTCGTCTTACCCACGCCCCCCTTCTGGTTTGCGATCGCGTAGACCGTCGCCATGCTCCCGCACGCTAGCGCGCAAGCGGACGCTTGCGCGCGGTCCCCGCCCTCCGCGGGAACCTGTCCGGCGTCGCTCGAACCTTCGAGTAGACATGCAGGTGATGGAAGCGTGCTTTCTCGTACGGCTCCACACCGCGCACCTCAACCAGCTCGAGCCCCAACTGTGCCGCCGCCTCGAGCGCCGCTCGCTCCTCAGCCGAGCTCCTTCGGCCACGCCAGTCGATGAGTATCCCGTCCACCGCCAGCAACGGAGCCGCGTACTCCAACACCACCGCGGGCGCCGCGAGAGCGCGGGCGAGCGCCACGTCGTGCACCGAGGCACCCTCGCGCCACTCCTCGACTCTGCCTTCGACGACACGGGCATTGTCCACCCCCACGGCGGCGATCGCCTTCCGCAGGAACTGGCACTTCTTGGCCTGGCTCTCTACGAGTCTGACCTCACTCCCCGGCAACGCCGCCGCCAGCGGCAATCCGGGGAAGCCGGCGCCGGCGCCGATGTCCGCGATGTACCTGGCCGCCCTCACCCGATCGATCTCCAACGCCGCCAGCGAGTCGGCGAGATGCACATCGATGACCTCCCGTGGGTCGCGTACGGACGTCGGCGCGCGATCGTCCGCGGCGAGCGTCTCGAGGATCGCCGCCATCTGGGTGTGGGTTCGCGGCGGCAGCGCGTAGCGGCCCACCAGCTGCCTGACGCGACGTTCCACGTCTCCCTCCCGCCGCCTGAAGAAGTTGGGGTATCTGGCTCTCATCTCGCTGATACGCCCGCTGACATGCGTGTCGATCTCCTCCGTCAGCACGCTCTCCACCACCGGCAGCACATCCTCCGCGAGCACGGCCCCACGCGCCATCCACTGGTAGTAGGAGCGTCCCCCGTGGTGATAGGGCCCATACAGGCGAGCACGCGGGAACAGGCCCTGCAGCCAACGAAAGATCGCCTCGTGCCGGACATGCATCCTGAGGGTGATCTGGGGCTGCTTTCCATCGCCGCCGAAGTGCCCCTCGCCTATCAGCAGGCCAACGACGAGTCCTCGCTCGACATCGGTCATCTCCCGCTTCCCCTCCATGGGAGCTTATTGTTTCACCGGGAAGAAAAACGTGAAACGCCGGCTCAGCTGGTGAGCGGCGAGACCACCAGGCAACGATCGGGCTCGTCGCCCTCGCTGTGGGTCTCCACGTCGTCGCGGTCGCGCAGGTGCTCGTGGATCACGCGCCGCTCCGCCGCCGGCATCGCCGGCAGCTCGACCGGCCGCCCCGTGCTCAGCGCCTCGTCGGCGGCGTCCCGCGCTTCCTCCCGCAGCACCTCCGCCCGACGGTCCCTGTAGCCGTCGGCGTCGATCACGATCCGCACCGGTGAGGGTCCATCCGGGAACACGATCCGCTGGGCCAGGTGCTGGACCGCGTCGATCGTCTGGCCGCGGCGGCCGATGAAGAGGCCCACGTCCTCGCCCACCAGCCAGCCCTTGAGGGTCCCGTCGACCTCCTCCACCCGCACGTCCACGTCCAGGCCGAGCCCGTCGGCGATCTCCGCGAGCAGATCCTCGAGCGCCTCCGCCGCGCTCTCCTCCTCGCCCACCATCCCGCTGCCCTCG
This sequence comes from Solirubrobacteraceae bacterium, assembly GCA_035508995.1. Taxonomy (GTDB): domain Bacteria; phylum Actinomycetota; class Thermoleophilia; order Solirubrobacterales; family Solirubrobacteraceae; genus Palsa-744. The sequence goes on from DATJMB010000025.1 coordinate 5,586, forward strand.
TCCTCCGCGCTCATCGCCGCCTACCCGAGCGCTTCTTCTTGCGTCGCGGCGGTGGCGGCGGGGAGGCTGGCGGAGAGGCGCCAGCGCCCGCCCCGGCCACGGCGGCGTCCGCCAGCGCGGCTTTGGGCAGCAGTTTCGCCTTTCCGTTGGACGCCCCCACATCGCCGTCGCCGTCCGCATCGGTCTCTTTTGGCCCCATCCGCTGCCTGATGAAGTACTGCTGCCCGATCGTCCACAGGTTCGTGGTGATCCAGTACACCAGCAGGCCCGCCGGGTAGCGGAACAGGAACGCCACGATCACCAGCGGCAGCAGCAGCATCAGCCGCCGCTGGTTCGGATCCGCCGTGGCTGTGGCGATCAGCGTCGAGGAGATCTGCGATGCCACGTAGACCACGATCAGCACCACCAGCACGACCCCCGTGGCCTTCGCGGTGATGTCGGGGATGAAGAGGAATTTCGCCGACCCCGGATCGACCTGGTTGCAGCCCGTTTCCGCCAGCTGCTTGGAGGGGATCTGGCTGTAGCTGAGCACGTGGAAGTGCTTCTTCAGCGCCGGCCCGCAGATGTCGAACTTGAGGTCCGTCCGCAGCATGTAGAAGAGCGAGATGAAGACCGGCAACTGCAGCAGGAAGGGGAGACAGGAGGCCAAAGGATTGATTTTGTTCTCCTGGTAGAATTTCATTATCTCCTGCTGCTGGCGCTGTTTGTCGTCCTTGTACTTGGCCTGGATGGCCTTCAGCTCGGGCATGTGCGCCTGAAGGCGCTGCATCGAGTGGAACTGCTTGAACGTCAGCGGCAACATCGCCGCGCGGATCACGACGGTCATCGCGACGATCGACCAGCCCCACGAGATCCCCACCGAGTTGTGGAAGAACTTGAGGACCGCCTCGAAGACGTCGATCAGGGGCTGGAAGATGTTCGCGTAGACGAGGAACATGGTCAGGCGCTAGGGACCGGGGTCTTCGGCGTGAAGAGCCGCTGGTCCTC
>DATJMB010000026.1:0-3217 GCA_035508995.1 Solirubrobacteraceae bacterium
TAATTCCCGGTGTGGGAATGGCCTGTGGGGAACTGTGCTCGGGATTGTGTGTTTCGCGGTCGTATTACACGCACCAGTGCCTTAATCGGTTAAAGGACCGGCCTTAAACGCCGTTGATCCGGGTTCGAGCCCCGGCTGGTGCATGTCATGGAGTCCACCTTCCACCTCCGGTCATGACCGCAAACCTGTTCGACTACTTCGAGGACATCGGCGAGCACGCGTCGGAGCAGGCGCGGTGGGCGGCGCGGGCGCCGCGGCGGCCGCATCGGCGGATCGACCTCAAGCTGGTGGCGCGCTCACCGGACTGGCGCGATGACCCGGAGTCGCTGGCGGCGCTGGCGGCGATCGAGCGAGAGCCGTGGGTGAAGGAAATGGCGCCCAACGGGGACGGCGTGGGGATCCGGCTCACGGACTCCTGGATCGAGACGGCGGGAGCGGCGCTGGAGGCGGGCGGGAGCGCGGAGGCGACGCTCTCGGACCTGGCGCACGGACGGCGGTACTCGGTGCAGTTCTGGGACGCGAACGCTACGAAGGCGCTGCACGTGGGCCACCTGCGAAACCTGGCGACGGGCAACGCGGTGGCGGCGGCGCTCGCCCAGGCGGGCGGTCAGGTGGAGCGGCGGAGCCTGATCTCGGATGCGGGGCGGAGCATGGGGGAGGCGATGGCGGGAGTGATGAGCAGCGGACGGCACGGGCGGTCCTGGCCGGACGGAGACGAGAAGAGCGACCACTTCGTGGGGCTCTGCTACGCGGACTACGTGGCGGCGAGCGCGAGCTTCGAGACGGAGCTCGAGCATCCGGAAGACTCGCTCACGCGGGAGCTGACACTGAAGGGAGACGCGGCGGACGACCTGCTCAAACGGGTGCTGGCGGGAGACAGGGAGGCGCTGGAGCTCTGGTACAAGACGCGGGCGTGGGTGATCGCGGGCCAGCGCAAGACGCTGGCGCGGCTGGGGGTGGCGTTCGACCGGGTGTTCTTCGAGTCGGACTTCCTGGCGGAGGCGGCGGAGCTGACGGCGTCGGGGCTGCGGGACGGGCGGCTGCGGCGGCGGGAGGACGGGGTGGTGGTGTATGCGACGGGGCTGGCGGACTTCGAGGAGTTCCCGCTGGTGCGAGCGGACGGGCTGCCCACGCAGCACATGCGGGCGCTGGCCTACTGGATGGCGGCGCCGGAGCTGGGAGACATGATCTCGATGCAGGTGTGTGGCACGGAGTGGGTCTCGCACGTGACCTGCCGGCGCAAGCTGATGGACGAGCTGCTGGGGGGGAACGGCGACGGGACCGCCGCGCTGGAGGCCAATGGGCACGAGCGACCGAGCACGATCGCCGTGAACGGGCAGGGACAGATCGAAGAGGGACATGGGGACAACGGGCACGTGGGCAACGGCCATGTGGGGATGCATCCCACCTACGACATCTTCAACGGCATGGTGGCGCGGCAGAAGCGGGCGCTGGCGTCCAGCGAAGGGGCGCTGCTGATCGACGAGCTGACGGACTGGATCGACGAGCAGATCGACGGAGATGCGGAGCGGCGGGAGGTGCGGCGCAACCACCCGGCGCCGGAAAGGATCGCGGCGCAGGTGGCGCTCGGGTACTTCCTGCCCCACCCGGTGGCGCCGCGGATCGACTTCGAGCCGGAGCGGCTGCTGCGGGGGCCGGAGAGCCTCGGCTGGGATCTGGCGCGGGCGCGGGCGCACCGGAAGGTGCGGGACGGCAGGGGAGCGACGCCGGCGGAGGACCCGGAGTACCGCTTCGCGGTGGTGCAGTCGGAGCTCTACAGGCGCTACCTGCGGCTGGCGGCGGAGCGCTTCGACGTGCGTCCGCTGGCGCACTACCTCAAGCACCTGGCGCGGTGGCACCTGGAGCGGGAGCGCAGCGAGCACGTGGAGCGGGTGGTGAGGACGCTGCTGGAGCGCAGCGGACGGGGGCTGGGACTGGAGTCGACGCGATGAGCACGCTGCTGGTGGACAACTACGACTCCTACACCTACAACGTTTTCCACCTGCTGGCGGCGGTGCGGGGGGAGGAGCCGCTGGTGGTGCACAACGACATGGTGTCCTGGCGGGCGCTGTCGCGGTGGGACTTCGACGCGATCGTGCTGTCTCCGGGGCCGGGACGTCCGGAGCGATGGCACGACTTCGGGGTGTGCTCGGACATCCTGCGGTGCAGCGACATCCCGGTGCTCGGCATCTGCCTGGGCCACCAGGGCCTCGGACAGGTGCTCGACGGGATGGTGGGGAGCGCGCCGATGGTGATGCACGGGCGGCTCTCGCGTGTGAAGCACGTGGGGAGCGGGCTTTTCGACGGCATCGCCCAGGACTTCTCGGTGGTGCGGTACCACTCGCTGGCGGTGACGGGGCCGCTGGGGCCGGACGGGCGGGTGACGGCGTGGACGGATGAGGGGGTGGTGATGGGTATCGAACACCGGCGGCGGCCGCTGTGGGGGGTGCAGTTCCACCCGGAGTCGATCGCGACGGAGGCGGGACACAGGCTGGTGGAGAACTTCTACGCGCTGGCGCGCCGGCACCGGCGGCCGCGATCGGCAAGCAGCCGGCCGGCGGCGCCGGCGGTGGCGCCACGGCCCGCGACGGAGCGGGCGCGAGCGGAGCGCAGGCGGGCGCGAGAGGCCTCTGAGATGAGGCTGGAGTGGCGGACGATCGCCGGAGAGCCGGACACGGAGAGGCTGTTCGAAGAGCTCTTTGGGGAGGCGGAGCAGGCCTTCTGGCTGGATAGCGCGGACGCGCCCACGACGCTCGGGAAGCGGTCCTTCATGGGCAGCACGGCGGGGGCCGAGGGGTGTGTGCTCGAATACGACGTGCAGGAGGGCGCGGTGAAGGTGGATCGGGCGGGGGAGCGCTCGACGGAGATGGGCTCGATCTTCGACGTGCTCGACAGAGAGCTCGCCGGGCGGGCCGTGAGCGCCGACGGAGGACCGGCGTGTGGCCTGCTCGGCGGGTTCGTGGGCTATCTCGGCTATGAGTGCAAGGCGGACTGTGGCTCACCCAACGCGCACCGGTCCGACGTTCCGGACGCGGTGCTGATGTTCGCCAACCGGGTGGTGGCGGTGGATCACGTGAGCGGAGAGACCCATGTGCTGGCGTTGTGGCGGGAGCGTGAGGAGGAGGCGCGGGAGTGGCTGGCGAGAGCCGAGGCCGCGGCACGGGCGCTGATCGGGGCGGGGGCGAGCGGGCGGGATCTCGGCGGGGGCGAGCGCCGG
>DATJMB010000027.1:0-5267 GCA_035508995.1 Solirubrobacteraceae bacterium
GCAGGTCGAGTTTGCCGGGCGTCACCCGCAGCTCCACCTCGAGCGGTCCCGCGTCGCCGCCGTAGGCGTGCCGTACGACGTTGTTGCACGCCTCCGTGGCGGCCGTCTGCAGGTCGATCAGATCGCTGCCGCCGAGTCCGACCGCCTCCGCGAGCCCCGTGAGGGCCGCCCGCACCAATACCACGTTCTCCGCGCTGTTGATCGCCTCCAGCCGGACATTCGGTGGCTCGGACATCAGGATCGCCGGTGGGGAGGGAAAAGCGCTTGCTCGCTCGGCATCGCCAAGTGCTGCTCCAGTCTATTCCTCTCCGATTACCCGCGGACGACGATCGCTAGCCCGCATGCGAGGGCCAACGGCTAGCCCTGCTCTCCGGCGAGGGTCCGCAGACGCTCGAGCGAGCGCCGCAGCAGCCGCGAGACCTGCATCTGGGAGATGCCCACCCGGTCCCCGATCTCGCTCTGGGTGAGGCTCTCCACGAAGCGCATGTAGAGGATCTGCCGGTCCCGTTCGGGGATGTGTCGCAGCACCGCCGCGAGCGTGGCGTCGAGCTCCACGAGCTCGTAGCGGTCGTCCTCGTCGCCGATCAACTCGCTGTAGGGGATCGGATCGCCGTCGGCGCCCGCCCGCTTGACGTCCAGCGAGGTGGCTTCGTAGGCGTGAATCGCCATCAATGCGTCGATCACCTCCTCGGCGCTCAGCTCCAGGTACACGGCGAGCTCGTTCACCGTCGGCGCCCGCCCGTGGGAGTTGGCGAAGCTCTCCCGCCCGTCCCGTACCTTCAGCGCCCGCTCCTGGGCGCCCCGGGGCACGTGCACCGACCAGCCGGCGTCGCGGAAGTAGCGGCGCATCTCACCGAGGATGGTGGGCACCGCGAAGGACTGGAAGGGCCGGCCCCGATCCGGATCGAAGCGGTCCAGAGCCTTCAGCAGTCCCAGGGACGCCACCTGCACGAGGTCCTCGAAGGGCTCTGAGGAGCGCACGTAGCGCCTGGCCAAGCGCCGTGTGAGTGGCATGAAGCGGGCCACCAGCGCCTCGCGCGCGTGCTCGTCGTGGCGCCGCTGCCAGCGCACGAACAGCTCGTGCGTCTCAACGCTCGCTCGTGCGGCTGCGATGCTCGTCTTGGGCGGGACTGCTGCGACCTGGCTCATCGCGACCTCCTCTTCCCGACTCTCCTGACAGGGTACACCTCTGGCGGCCTTCCGCTCGCCGCTTTGCGCTCGTCGTCCGATACCTGACAATCGCGCTGAAATACCTGTATCGAATGGCGATACCCGGTTTGGGCGACTTCATGCATCCACTCTCGCCGAGGAGTATCTTCGCCTGGAGACGAGGGTCGCTAAACACGGGGGTGTTGAGATGTACGACTATGTGATCGTGGGAGCCGGTTCGGCGGGCTGCGTGCTGGCGGCGCGGCTGAGCGAGGATCCGGACGTGAGGGTGGCGCTGATCGAGGCGGGGCCGCCGGACACGATCGAGAACATCCACGTGCCGGTGGCCTTCAGCGCCCTGTTTCGCACGCAGGTGGATTGGGACTACTCCACCACCGCCGAGCCGTTCGCGGACCGCCGGCGCATCTACCTGCCGCGCGGCAAGGCGCTCGGGGGCTCCTCCTCGATCAACGCGATGGTCTACATCCGCGGCAACCGGGCGGACTTCGACGGCTGGCGGGAGGAAGGCTGCGAGGGCTGGGGCTATGAGGAGCTCTTGCCGTACTTCAAGCGCAGCGAGGACAACGAGCGGGGCGCTTCGGAGTATCACGGTGTGGACGGGCCGTTGACGGTCAGCGAGCACCGCTCGGAGAACCCCATCACGGACGCGTTTCTGGAGGCCTGCGCCCAGGCGGGGCTGCCGGCGAACGAGGACTTCAACGGGGCCGACCAGGACGGCTTCGGCCGCTACCAGCTCACCCAGCGGGAGGGCCGGCGGTGCAGCGCCTCGGTGGCCTTCCTGCACCCGGCGATGGCCCGGGAGAACCTCACGGTGGAGCCCTACATGCAGGTCCACCGGGTGCTCTTCGAGGGTGGGCGGGCGGTGGGCGTGCAGGCGGCGCGGCTGGGGGAGTCGCGGGAGCTGAGAGCGGAGCGGGAGGTGATCGTGTGCGGCGGCGCCTACAACTCGCCACAGCTTCTGATGCTCTCCGGCATCGGCTCGCCGGCTGTGCTCGACGCGCTGCAGATCCCGATCGTGGCAGGGCTCGTGGGGGTCGGCCAGAACCTGCAGGACCACCCGGCCTCGGGCGTCTCCTACGCGCACGACGAGCCGGTGTCGCTGCTGAACGCCCTCACGCCCGAGAACCTCGCCGCCTTCGTGGAGGGCGGACGGGGGCCGCTGACGTCCAACATCGCCGAGGCGGGCGGCTTCGTGCGCTCCAGCGAGGAGCTGCCGGCGCCGGACATCCAGTTCCACGCCGCTCCCGCGCTGTATGTGGACGAGCCGGTGTTCGAGCACGGCTTCGGCCTCGCGCCCTGCGTGCTCACGCCTCAGAGCCGGGGGGTGGTGATGCCGCTCTCACCGGACCCCACCGCCAAGCCCTACATCCTGCACAACTACTTCTCCCAGGAGAGCGACATGGAGAAGATGGTGGCGGGCATGCGGCTGACGCTCGAGATCGTCCGCCAGCCGGCGCTGGCGCCCTACGTCACGCGTCCCTATTACGTGCCCGCCTCGGACTCCGAGGAGGACCTGCGGGCGCACATCCGCCAGCAGGCCTTCACCCTCTACCACCCCGTGGGCACCTGCCGCATGGGCTCCGACGAGGAGGCGGTGGTGGACAGCGAGCTGCGGGTGCGGGGCGTGGAGGGGCTGCGGGTGATCGACGCCTCCGTGATGCCCACGGTGCCCCGCGGCAACACCAACGCGGCCACCATCGCCATCGCCGAGCGGGCCGCCGACCTGATCCGCCACGGCGCGGCGGTGGCGGCGGAGGTTACGCAGGCGGCGTAGGGGGGAAGGTTCGCGCGGGCCTCGACGGGGCCGGCGCACGGAAGGAAGGCAAGGCGACTCTAAGGTTTCGCCATGGCCGAGCAGGTGATCGTGTCGCGCTGCCGCATAGACCTTGCCGAGGGCCGTTGGCTGCGGCTGCTCGAGAGGGATGACACGACGGAGCTGCACGAGGTGGTGGAGGCGAACCGGGAGCACCTGGCGCAATGGTTGCCGTGGGCGGTGGGCCAGACGGTGGCTGACACCCTGAGCTTCGTCGAGCGCGCCCAGGCTCAGCTGCTTGGCAACGAAGGCTTCCAGGCGGCGGTCGTGGAGCGGGGCCGGATCGTGGGTATGGTCGGCTTCCACCATCTCTCCTGGGAGAGCAGGTCGGCGAGCGTCGGCTACTGGCTGGCGGAGTCGGCGCAGGGCCGTGGCACGATGACGCTCGCGGTGAGGGCGCTCGTGGATCACGCGTTCGGGACCTGGGGGCTGGAAAGGGTCGAGATTCGGGCGGGCGTGGAGAACGTGCGCAGCGGTGCGGTTGCCGAGCGATTGGGGTTCACGCGTGAGGCCGTCGTTCCTGCGGCGGAGCGGATCGGAGATCGGAGCGTCGATCAGGTGGTCTACGCGCTGGTGGCTCGCAGCGACATCGCCGATGAGCGGCGGCGGGCGGCGGCCGCGGACCTGGCGCGGGCGGGTGGCGGCGACGCTCCGGTGGAGATCGTCGCCTACGACGCCACCTGGCCGGCTTCCTTCGCGGCTGAGCGGGAGCGCCTGACGCCGCTGCTGGCGGGCGCGGAGCTTCACCACTTCGGCTCCACCTCGGTGGCGGGTGTGGCGGCGAAGCCGGTGATCGACATGATCGCCCTCGTGCCCGACCTAGACGCCCCGATTCCGGCTCTCGTGGCGAGCGCCGGCTATCGGTTCCCACGGGCGTACAACGCGACCCTCGTGCACCGGCGCTTTCTCTGCTTTCCAAACGCCGCGCGCCGCACTCACCACCTGCACCTGGTGGACGATCGCGAGGAGCTCGACCTGAGGCTGCGCTTTCGCGACCGTCTCCGTGCGGACCGGACACTCGCGGAGGAGTACGAAGCGCTCAAGTGAGCGCTCGCGAAGCGTCACCGAGAGGATCGCGAGGCGTACACGGCGGCGAAGGCGGGGTTCGTCAAGCGCTGGAGCCAGCCATCGCAGGCGCCCGGCGAGGGCGCGAGCCGAGCGGGCGCGCCCTCACCTGGGCTGATAGGGTCTCGCACTAGAGCGATCTATCAAGAGAGAAGGGAAGGGCGATGGAGAGAGCACGCGGTGTCCTGGCGGTGACAGCTGGATTGGGGGTGGGACCGCTGTACACGGCGACGCTGCGGCGGATCCTGCTCAGAAATCTCGGGCGGCTGCGGGCGGGCGATCTCAGGCCGATGGTGAGGCTTTACGCGAAGGACGTCCACTTCGTGTTCCCGGGGGAGAGCAGCTGGTCGGCGGACTTCCGCGGCAAGGAGGAGCTCGAGCGCTGGCAGCAGCGGTTCCTCGACGTGGGCCTGCAGCTCGAGCCGCACGAGATCCTCATCGGGGGGCCGCCGTGGAGGACGACGGTGGTGCTTCACTTCCTCGACAGCCTGCGGGCACCGAACGGGGAACTCGTCTACGAAAACACGGGGGTCATCTTCTGCAAGGCCGCCTGGGGAAAGATCACCTTCATCACCGTCTACGAGGACACTCAGAAGGTGGCGGCGCTGGACGAGTATCTGGAGGGCGTGGAGACGGTCGCTTAGGAGCGGCTCGCGTGTGCCAGCTCACTAATAGCGAGCACGTCAAGGTCACGATTGGTTCGAACCTGCGACCTCCCACCGGTGGCCGGCGGGTGCAGCCATCGGCTCAAGCTTCCTGGCGCGAGCAGGACGGTCCACTCCAGGTTGCGGTACAGAGGCGCGACGCGGTTGTAACGCGCGATCACGCTGTCAAGAGGCTGGCGCACGAAGCTGGCTTGGCTCATCTCCGCGCGATCTTGCCAGACACACGACGGCCACACGCTGCTGCGAGGCGGGGAGCACGCCGCTGGTAGCACTACTGCTACCCTTCCGGCCATGGCGACGATACCTCAGAAGGAGCTGCGCAACCACGTGGGAGAGGTGCTGCGTCGTGCCGAGGCGGGGGAGAGGTTCACGATCACCGTCTCTGGGCGTCCGGTGGCGGAGCTCGGTCCTGTGCGTGCCCGACGGTGGGTGTCGAGCAGCGGGCTCGCCGACCTGTGGGCTACGCCTCCGGATCCCACGTTCGAGGACGACCTGGAGGCCCTTGGCGGGCAGCTTGCAGATCCCTGGACCGGCACCTGAGGGGTGGCGGTTCT
>DATJMB010000028.1:0-2509 GCA_035508995.1 Solirubrobacteraceae bacterium
CTCGAGGCGAAGGGCTTCGGCAACCGCTGGGTGCCGATCGCGGCCGCCACCGACCAACAGGCGAGGAGGAAGATCCAGAGAATGAGCGAGCCGGAATGCGCGCCCCAGACCGCCGCCACCCGATAGAAGAGCGGCAGCGCGGAATTGGAATTCTCCGCGACGTATGCCACCGAGAAATCGTTGGCGACGAACGAGGCGACCAGGCACCCCATCGAGGTCGCGACCATGACGCACTGGCCGGTGACGGCCGGCATCACGGCCGCCATCCAACGCTCACGTTTCAACGCCGGACCCACGATGCCGAAGAACGCCTGCAGCGCCGCCAGCAGCATCGCGAGAATCAATGCGAATTCGCCGAGCTCGGGGATCATCTACGGATGCTCACTCGCGCCCGTCGGCAGAGCGGCGCTTGCGGTCGGAGGCCCCTGATCGAGCGCCGGATCGCGCGGCTCGCCGTGGCGGGTGTCGAGCTTCTGCCCGATACCGGGCGGCCGATAGTACTGATCGTGCTTGGCGAGCACCTCCTGCGCCTGGAAGGTGCCATCGGGCAGCATCCGCCCGAGGGCGATCACCCCGGCTCCCTCGCGAAAGAGGTCGGGCAGCACACCGCTGTAGATGACGGGAATCTGCTGCTTGAGGTCCGTGACGGTGAAGCGAACCTCCATGCTGCCGGGCGCTCGCGAGACACTGCCCTTCTCGACGAGTCCGCCCAGGCGGAACTGCTCCCCCGGCCGCAGGTCGGCTTTGGCGACCTGGCTCGGCACGAAATAGAAAGTGACGTTCTGCCTAAAGGCGCTGAGCGCCAACGCTCCCGCCACGCCGACTCCGGCGAGAATGCCGAGCACCAGCACCAGCCGACGCCGTCGTGGAGTCATGTTTGATTACCTCCGATCGAGAGCCTGCGCAGCGCCTCCTTGCGCGAGCGCTTCAGCAGCTGTCGCGCCCAGATGACATTGAGGGCCATTACCGCGAGCGTAACCGCGTAGGCTGGCCACACATACGCCCAATATCCGCCCATGTCGAGGAAGGCAATCACGGCCGCAGCGCCTTGCGAATCCAGCTCGCCGTACGCTCACGGCCAAGCACCTCCCCGCGCAGCCTGATAAGCAGCAGCGCCCCGAAGAAGAGCGTGAACCCGACGAACATCATGAGAAGAGGAACGAGCATGGAGGGCGGCATGGTGGGCTTGCCCAGCATCATCACGGAGGGCCCCTGATGCAGAGAGTTCCACCAGATCACTGAATAATGAATGATCGGCACGTTAACCACCCCTACCACCGCCAGCACGGCGCTCACGCGATCGGCCCTTTGCACGTCATCGAATGCCGAGCGCAGACCCATGTAGCCCAGATACAGAAAAAGCAGGATCAGTTCCGAAGTCAGCCGCGGGTCCCACTGCCAGTACGTGCCCCACATGGGCTTACCCCACAGCGACCCGGTGACGAGCGCTGCAAAGGTGAAGGAGGCTCCGATCGGCGCGCAGCTTGCGGCCACCGCGTGCGCCACCTTCATCCGCCAGATGAGTCCGATGCCGGCTGCCACGGCCATGGTCGTATAGGCCATGAGCGACAGCCAGGCACTCGGGACATGTACGTATAGAATCCGATAGCCATCCCCCTGCTGATAGTCGGCCGGTGCGAGCACGAGCCCGCCGATGAGTCCCGCCACGATGAGCAGGGCCGCCGACCAGGCAAACCACGGAGTCAAACGCCCGGCCACACGGTAGATGTGTGGCGGCGATGCGAGTCGGTGAAACCAGGTCCAGGCCATCGTTTTTCTTCAGCCTCACTCGAGATTGATGCGCACCGCCGCGGCGGCGGCCAGCGGCGCCAGCGTCAGGCCGAGTACGGCGATGGCAGCGAGCAATTGTAGCGGTACCCCATAGGCTTCTCCCTGGATCGCCAGTTCCGTGGCACGCGCGCCGAAGATGAGTACCGGAATATCGAGCGGCAGGGTGAGCAGGGACAAGAGCGCGCCCGAGCGCCGGATGCCGAGCGTGAGCGCAGCGCCGATCGAGCCGATGAGACTCAGCGCCACGGTACCCACCGCCACCGAGGCCAGGATGCCCGGCAGGGCCGAGCCGGGCGCCCCGAGGGCGATGCCGGCGAGCGGCGCCATCAGGGCGAGCGGCACGCCGGTGAGGAGCCAGTGCGCGGCGGTCTTCGCCGCGAGGAGCCAGGTGAGCGAGCGGCCCGATACCGCATACTGCTCGAGCGTCCCATCCTGCGCGTCCTCGCGAAAGAGCATCTCGAGCGCGAGCAGCGATGAGAGGAGCGCCGCGGCCCAGAGCACCCCGGGCGCGATGGGCTTGAGGACCGAGAGCTCCGGGCTGATGCCGAGCGGAAAGAGTGTGGTGACGATGGCGAAGAAAGCGAGCGGCTGCACGAGTTGGCTGCGCTTGCGGAAGGCGAGCTTGAGATCGCGCGCGAGCACCAGCCGGGCGGCCATCGGCTTCCGGCCGCAGCAGATCGCCCGCCACCACCACCGCATCGATCATTCCAGCTCTAGA
>DATJMB010000029.1:0-6440 GCA_035508995.1 Solirubrobacteraceae bacterium
CCCGGTCCGTCGCCTCCGCCGTCGACGCCCCCAGGTGGGGCGTCACCACCACGTTCTCATAGCCCTGGAAGAGCGGATAGTCCGTGATCGGCTCCGACGGGAACACGTCCAGCGCCGCTCCCCCCACCTTCCCCGAGTCAAGCGCCCGCTGCAGCGCCTCGTCGTCGATCAGGCCCCCCCGCGCCACGTTGAGGATCCGCACCCCCTCCTTCATCCTCCCGAACGCCTCCCCGTCGATGAACCCTTCCGTCTCCGCCGTCTTGGGCAGGTGGATCGTGATGAAGTCCGCCTGCTCGTAGATCTCCTCCGCGCTCTGTGCCTTCTCCACCCCCAGCTCCCGGTAGCGCTCCGCGCTCACGAACGGGTCGAACGCCAGGATCCGCATGCCGAACCCCCGCGCCCGCTGCGCCACCAGCTGCCCGATCCGCCCGAAGCCCAGCACACCCAGCGTCTTCTCGTACACCTCCACCCCCGAGAACTTCGACCGCTCCCACTTCCCCGACCTCAGCGACACGTACGCCTGCGGGATGTTCCTCGCCAGCGCCAGCAGCAGCGCCATCGTGTGCTCCGCCGCCGTCACCACGTTGGACTCCGGCGCGTTCGCCACCACGATCCCCCGCCGTGTCGCCGCCTCCACGTCCACGTTGTCCACACCCACCCCCGCACGCCCGATCACCAGCAGGCTCGTCCCCCGCTCGATCAGATCCTCCGTGAGCTTCGTCGCCGACCGCACCAGGATCCCCTCGTACTGCCCGATCCGCTCCCTGAGCTCCTCATCGCTCCAGTCGAACCCCAGGTCCACGTCGAAACGCTCCCGCAGCAGCCCGATCCCCGACTCCCCGATCTTCTCCTTCACCAGCACCCGCGCCCGCCCGCTCATGATCCCTGCCTTTCCACGATCCAGTCGATACACCCCGTCAGCGCCTCCACATCCGCCGGCTCCACCGCCGGGAACATCCCCACCCGCAGCTGGTTTCGCCCCAGCTTCCGGTAGGGCTCCACGTCCACGATCCCGTTCTCTCTGAGCGTCTTCGCCACCGCCCCCGCGTCGATCTCATCCGCGAAGTCGATCGTCCCCACCACCAGCGACCGCTTCGCCGGGTCCTTCACGAACGCGCTCGCGTACGCCCGCTCCCGCGCCCACCCGTACAGGTGCCCCGAGGACGCCCTCGTGCGCTCCACACACCAGTCCAATCCCCCGTTCTCGAGCATCCACCCCACCTGCTCCGCCAGCAGGAACAGCGTCCCCACCGCCGGCGTGTTGTACGTCTGCTCTTTCACCGAGTTCTCCAGCGCCGTCTGCAGCGACAGAAACGGCGGCATCCAGCGCTCGGACGCCGCGATCTGGCCGATCCGCTCCTGCGCCGCCGGGCTCAGCACCGCCACCCACAGGCCCCCGTCCGACCCGAACGCCTTCTGCGGCGCGAAGTAGTACGCGTCCGCCTGCCCCATGTTCACCGGCAGTCCCCCCGCACCGGAGGTCCCGTCGATCAGGATCAGGGGCTCCTCGCCGGCGCCCGCGGCCGGGACGACGGTGCCGGCGGGCGGGGAGATTGTTTCGTTTTCGGAGTGCCCGCGCGCGCGCGCGCGCACGCGCGCGGGGCGCACGATTTGGACCATCACACCCGTGGAGGTCTCGTTGTGGGCCCAACAGATCACGTCCGCCCCCTCCGCCGCCGCCACCGGGCCCGCGTCGAGCGGATCGGGCGCCTCGCCGGCCTCCGCCGCGATGGTCACCGGCTCCTTCAGGAAGGGAGCCTTCGCGGACTGGGCGAACTTCGCCGAGAACTCCCCGTAGGTGAGGTGCAGGGAGCGCTCCCGGATCAGCCCGCAGGCGGCCGCGTCCCAGAAGGCCGTGGCGCCGCCGTTGCCGAGCGCCACCTCATAGCCCTCCGGCGCCCCGAACAGCTCCTTCAGGCCCGACCTGATGTCCGCCACCAGGCTCTTCACGGGCGCCTGCCGGTGGGAGGTCCCCATCGGCGCCTCCCCCGCCGCCAGCCGGGCGAGGGCCTCGGGGCGCACCTTGGAGGGGCCACACCCGAAGCGGCCGTCCCCCGGCTTGAGCTCCTCGGGGATTCTCAGGGTTGGCGCTGCCTGGCTGGTGTCGCTCATCGCGGGCTCCTCGCGTGGGAGGTTGTCGTTGTCGGAGGTGCCCAGGCGCGCGGCGGTGCTGCTTCGTCGCTTCCCGGTGGTCTCTTCCACCCCAGCGCCAGTCGCGACGACGTGGCCGAGTTTAGCGGAGGGCCGCTGGCCGGGGAGCCCGGCGCTCAGACGCTTTTCGCGGTGGGCGTCTGCTTGGCGAGCGAGTTGGCGGTGCGGTCGATGGCCCCGGTGGCGATCTGCTGGGCGAAGCCGAGCACCACCGCATAGCCGAGAATCGCGGTGGTGGTTTGGAGCTTGATCGTTTCAATCACTCCACTCTCGATCAGCAGCAGCCCACCCACCGCCGTGGCCGCGCCGGCGAGCATCTTGAAGATCAGCTGCTGGAAGAACACTCCGTAGGGCGTCTTGATGCGTTCCCCCGTGGCCAGCGGAATGACGATCGACAGCAGGCCGCCGAGCATGCCCGCCAGCTCGATCACGAACACGTCGAGGGAGTGAGGCGTCTTGCCGCTGGGACAGACCCCTTCATGGGGGCACACATCGATGATGTTTTTGTGGATCACGTGCGCCAGCCCCAGCGCCACCAGCACGATGGCGGTGGCCACGCTCGCCACCACGAGCGCGTTCCGCAGGCCCCGCGCTTGCCGCTGAAGATTGTCCGAGACGTCCGTTGCCCGTTCGTAGATCCCCCGCAGCATCGTTCCCGGCTGGGTGACCGGATGCGGTGAACCGCTCCCGTTCGAGTTGCCGTTCCCCTTCCGTTCGCCGTTCCCCTTCCCCTTGCCGCTCCCCTTTTCTTCATTGCTGCCGCTCCCTTCGCCGCCTGCCGCCACGCCGATCGAGGACGCCAGGTTGGTGGCCAATTTGAGCAACGCCGCCTGTTCGGGCAGCTCCGCGATCACCGCCTCCACGTGTTCCACCTCCGGCGCGAGCTCCTCCGGTGGATAGAGCGTGTAGAGGGCCGCCTGCACCCGGTGGATGGCCCGCCCCGCCTGCTCCACGTCACTGCCCGAGTACATGCGTTTCAGCGCCCTAAAAGGATGCGGCCAGCGCACGCAGCACCGTTTCCTCTTGCACCGGCACCACCACATGCGCGGCGGCGGATGCGTCGGGATCATCGCCAGGAGCGCTTCGTCCAACGCCCGTTCGCAATTCTTGATCGTGCTTCGGTGGGCTGCGCTTTCTGGAGAATGAGCTTCCTCGGAGAGAGCCTTCTTCCGGGCCTTCTTAGAAGTAGACACCTTCGGGGATTCCTGTTGACGGACAGCTTCCCCGCCGGCCGTCTCCTGCGCTTCACTCCCGCCGGCGGCTCCCTGTGCGGCGCCCGCCGTGCCGCCGCACTCGCCGCAGCCGCACGCCGGGCTGAAGCCTTCCCGAGCATTGAACCGTGCCTCCAGCCGCGCGAGCTCGTCTCGCAGATAAGCGTAGGAGGAGAACGCGGGCGCACGCCAGCTCGACGTGTCCGTACGCACCAAACACTCGAGCCGGACACGCGCCTCGCGGGAGAGCGTCCCATGGCATTTGCAGCGCGAAGGCCCCGCTGAGCAGCTCCAGACGAGGGCTCCCTCACAGCACTCACAACCGGAGCCCGCTCCACAGCATTTGCCGCAACGCTTCTTGGCCTTCTCTTCCGCCGGCGCCCGCGCCGGTGGTGGTGCCGGCGGTGGTGCCGGCGGTGGTGCCGGTGCCGGAGCCGGTGCCGGTGGTGATGGCCCGCCAGCGGAGGCCGCCCGCGGGCCCGACTCGCCCGTGGCTGGCTCCGCTGTGTCCCCCGGATCGTCCTTGTTTGGCTCGTCCGCCGACATGCCTGCCTCCAGTGGCACTACCTGACTCCATGGCTCAGTCCAGCCCGCCGACCCGAAAACCGCGATCCGCAAGTGAAATGGAACTGTGCAAGCTATCAGGCATTCCGATCGATCGCCTCAAGGCGGACCATCGGGATCATATTTTTGGATCGATCCGGTAGGATGCGCCGAGCAGGTAACTGGGCGGGTCACTGTGAGTGAGGCATCTGCGACGACCGAACATCGGGCCACGGACGAGCCGGGGGTGCCGTTGCGCGTGTTCATCAACTACCGCAACCACGACTCCCTGGCCCAGGGCAAGACGTGGATGCTCTATGAAAAGCTCGCCCAGCGGTTCGCCGAGGAGAACGTGTTCTTCGACAAGGCCACCCTCAGGCCCGGCGACCACTGGTTCGAGGAGATAGCCTCCCGAGTGGACACCTCGGGAGCGTTCATCGCCCTCATCGGTCCCGACTGGCTGCCCTGCCTGCAGGCCCACCAGCGAGCCGGCGACGAGGACAACGTCCGCCGGGAGCTCGACATGGCCTTCCAGGCCGGCCCCCGCGTAACCGTCATACCGGTGCTCGTGGACGGCGCCTGCCTGCCCCGCTCCGAGGAGCTGCCTCCCTGCCTGCGCCCCCTCCTGGACTGCCACGTCGCCGCTCTCCGCTACGAGCACCTCGCCGCCGACATCGAGCTCCTGGGCGATCTCCTGGCCCAAATCCCCCGCCGCCCCGTCCAGCCTCCGGCGCCGGACACCCACACGCCCCTCGCCGGCCCCGAGCCCGTCGCGGAGTCCGGCTCCGATCTCGCCCGCGCCCCCGGCCCAGAGCCCGCCCCCGGCCCAGAGCCCGCCCCCGGCCCAGAGCCCGCCCCCGGCTCCGAGCCCGCCCCCGACGGCCGCCTGATCGCGGCCACCGCCTTCGCTTCCTCCCTCGAGAGCTCTCCCCCGCCCGCCACCACGCCAGCCGCTCCGGGCGGGACAGAGCTCACACCCGCGGACGGCCAGCTCGCCGAGCCGATCTCCATCCTCGCTTCACACACCAACTCCCGGGAGGCGGGAGCCGGCGCCGAGGAGCCGCCTGGCGGGGTGGCACAGGCAGACGAGTCCCACTACCGCACCCTTGCAGGCAAAGTGGGCAACCTCGTCGTGTTCCTCGGCGCCGGCGCCAACACCGACGACCACGAAACCTGGGTGAACGGCGTCGTCTTCCCGGCGCTGCCGGGGGCCGCTGCGCAGACTCGCACGACCGAAAGCTTCCACCCC
The DNA here is from genome assembly GCA_035508995.1 of Solirubrobacteraceae bacterium. Lineage (GTDB taxonomy): Bacteria > Actinomycetota > Thermoleophilia > Solirubrobacterales > Solirubrobacteraceae > Palsa-744. Next base: position 5,155 of record DATJMB010000029.1, read on the forward strand.
AACTGCATCGGGCACATGCACTTCGCGGCCGAAGTGCTGCAAGGCATTCGCTGGGCGGGCGCCGTACCGGCCTGGACCTGCCCGTAGTCCAGGGAGCCCGACGTCGCCCGCAGCCCGCCGACACCCGAAGCGCAGGGCCGGGTACAGGCGATACGTGTCAGCCACCAGGCTGCCCCCGAGGAAGACCTGTCTGCACGCATCAAGGGGCACACCTGCTCGGAAATGAACTGATCGACTGCTTCCTCCATAGTGGCCGGCTCATGGACATCCATGCTCGACTCAAACAACGAGCCAAGTCATCCGAGACGCTGTTTTGGCAGCCGTAGGCCATTGGGTTGGCGTAAGCCTTCGCGCCTGGCATCATGGAGACATGGCCAAACAGGCGCATGTCAAGCTCAGCGGCGATATCAGCGGCCGCTACGTCGTGACCGACCGACGGGCCAGCGGGGAGCTGACGCTCGTGCCGGACACCTCTGCCGAGGCGATCCGCGAGCGCGCCGGACTGTTCGATCCGACGCCCGAGCAAGCTGAGGCGTTCTGGCGCGAGAACGAGCCGCACATGCTCCCGCCCGACGACGAGCCGTAGGCCGCGTGGGCGACACTGAGCGCCGCGCCAAGGCGCACTTCGACGCCGACGCCTGGGAGGAAGATCTCGCCAGTAGCACCCCTGCCGGCCGCCAGGCGGCGGAGGCAGCGCGTAAGGACTACGAGCGAAACGGCATCCCGATCGCGCAGCTACGCCGCGTTGCCGAGCACGGCCATGACCGCACCGTCCTTCCGGACTGCATGAAGGTCTATGTACCGGCGCCCGATGGTCGGTTCGGGATGATCTTCATGCTCAAGTTCCAGCCCAACGGCCGGCCCGTGCTGATGTTCCTCGCCTTCGGCGTGCGCCATCACCCTCGAGGCTCGCAGAGCCAGACCGTCTACCAACTCGCCCATCAGCGCCTGCACAGGAAGCCGCCAAGGCGCTGACCCTAACACGGCGTCCGCCGGAGGCAGGGATTGAGACCCGGCGGCTATCTGATCTCATCGCCGCAGCCCATGAAGCGTGATCCCGAGCACGAGCACCGGTCGCCCGAGTCCTGGGTGACCAAGCGAGAGCTTGCCGACCACCTGAGCGCGACGCCACGCTGGATCGAGTTTCAGCAGCCGCTCGGCCTTCCTCGCCTATCAACGGGCGATATGAGCCGCTATCGCATCTCAGAGGTCGAGGCTGGCTGCGCGAGCGCTACGGCTCGCCCTCAGAGGCGTCTCAGCCACACAATCGCTGACCGTGGGCGTCG
>DATJMB010000030.1:0-5837 GCA_035508995.1 Solirubrobacteraceae bacterium
AACTCCCCGAGAGCTTCGTCATCGACCGCTCCGGCGACATCCTCGCCATCTCCCGTGGCGAGGTCGACCAGGCCTTCATCGACAAAGCCGTAAGGCTCGCCGAAACCACCACATGACCCTCTCCCCCATCCCCCGTCTCTCTCCACCTCGCCTTCCCCTCCTCGCCGCCCTGGCCGCCGCGATCGCCGCCATGACTGTCCCGGGCGTCGCCGCCGCCATGTCCGCCCCCGCCGCCGCCCAGGCCCCCTCCCCCAGCGCCGAGCTGCCCGTGATCGAACGCCGCGTCATGTGCGTCACCTGCAAGATCCCCCTCGACGTCGCCCAGTCCCTCCAGGCCAACCGCGAGCGCGCCTACATCCGTGGCCTGCTCGCCGAAGGCAAGGACCCGGCCCAGGTCGAACGCGCTCTCGTCGGCCAGTACGGCCCCACCGTCCTGGCCCTCCCCGCCGACAGCGGCTTCGATCTCACCGCTTATCTCGTCCCCGTCGTCGCCGTCCTCATCCTGCTCATTCTGCTGGCCGCCCTGCTTCCCCGCTGGCGTCGCCGCGCCCGCGCGCGGGCCGTGGCCATCGCCGGCGCGGGCGCTCCCGGCTCGTCTCCCTCCCCCACTCCCGCCCAGAACGCTCGCCTGGACGCCGACCTCGCGCGCTTCGAGCGCTGACGCGCCGCACCAGTCGCCCGTCACGGCACGCTGCCGCGCGGCAGCACCCACTGGACCGGTTGACCCGTGAGTGAGGCGATCCGCTCGAAGTCCGCGTCGTAGTGGAGCACTGTCAGGCCCGCCGTCTCGGCGCAGGCCGCGACGAGAAGATCCGGCAGCGGCACCGATCGATGCTGTGAGCGCCTGGCGAGCAGCGCCTGCACCGCCAGCGCACGCTCGAGGATCTGCTCGCTCACCGGCACCCGCGGCAACCCACGCAACGCCGACGCCAGCTCCCCGTACACGGTCGGGCTCGTGGCGCTGAAGAGCAGCTCCAGGTCCACGATGCCGCACGTGGCTATCTGACCCGCGAGCAGCAGCGGCTCGACGATCTCGCGAACCTCCGGACGCGTCTCCCGTCGCGTGAGCGCGCTCTTGTCAGCGAGGTAGACCGCCAAGGCCCGCTCAGCGCCAGGCGCGGTCCATCACGTCGGAATCGCTCAGCTCGAGCCCATCGGAAGCGAACAGCAGCTCCGCCAGCCGCCGACGCCGCTCCAGCTTGACGACCTCCTCGAGAGCCACGTCCACGGTGTCCGTGAGCGTGGTGGTGCCCAGGATGTCCTTTACGGCATCGACCTTGGCGAAGTCCACCTCGAACGATGTCTTGCGTCTCGTTGTTGCGCCCACGAGTCGAGGATAGCAAATTAGGTGGATATCGATAGGATATTTTCCTCACACCCCTATCCATGATTTCGCTCACTGCGCCCTGGCCCGCCTCTCGGCGCTGAGCCCGCCTCACATCTCCACCGGAGCGCTCACCCCGAGCAGCTCCAGGCACAGCGCGATCCCCCGCTGCGCGGCCACCGAGAGCGCCAGCCGCTGCGATTCCACCGCCGCCGGCTCCACCCCGAGCACGTGGCAATCCCGGTAGAAGGCCGTGAAGTCCTGTGCCAGCTCCAGCACGTAGGCGGCGATCCGATGCGGCGCCCGCCGCTCCGCCGCCTCCCCGACCTCCCGCCTCAGCGCCAGCAGCCGCTTGATCAGCGCCCGCTCGGAGGCGTGCAGCTCGGCGGGATCGTCGGGGGTCGAACCCGCGACCTCCGCCAGCGCCTGCTCCACCAGCTCGGGCCCCGCCTTCGCCAGCACCGAGGCGATTCGCGCGTGCGCGTACTGCACGTAGTACACCGGGTTCTCCTTGGACTGCTCCCGCGCCAGGTCCAGGTCGAGGTCGATGGTGGTGTCGTGGGAGCGTGAGAGCAAAAACCACCGCCCCGCGTCCACCCCGATCTCCTCGATCAGCTCGTCCAGCGTCACGAACTCCCCCGCCCGCTTTGACATCTGCGCCCGCTCCCCCCGCCGCATCAGGTGCACGAGCTGCATGATCAGCATCTCCAGGTGCTCCGGGTCTCCGCCAAGCGCCGCATAGGCAGCCTTCATCCGCGCCGTGTATCCGTGGTGGTCGGCCCCCCACACGTCGATCTGCCGCCCGTACCCCCGCTCTCGCTTGTCCAGGTGGTAGGCGATGTCCGAGGCGAAGTACGTGTGCTCCCCCGAGGACCGCACCAGCACCCGGTCCTTGTCGTCCCCGAAGTCCGTGCTCCTAAGCCACAACGCCCCCTCCCTGCGATACGTGTGCCCGTTCGCCTCGAGCTCGTTCAGCGCATGCTCCACCGCGCTCGGCGTCCCCTCGTGCAATGCGCTCTCGTACTGCCAGTGGTCGAACCCTCGCACCGCGAACGCGCTCAGCGAGGCCTGCACGCGCCCCACCATCACGGCGACCGCGGCGCGCCCGAGCTCGGCGGGGTCCATCGTCGAGGCGTTCGCCAGACTCGCCACGAGCTCCTTGACGTACTCCCCTCGGTATCCGTCCTGCGCCACCTCCTCCCCGCGCGCGAGCGCACGAATCGACTCGCCAAGCTTCGTGATCTGCGAGCCCGCGTCGTTGACGTAGAACTCCCGCTCCACCTCGTGCCCGTAGAGCTCGAGCACCCGCGCCAGCGCATCCCCGTAGGCGGCGTTCCGCGCGTGCCCCACGTGCATCGGCCCCGTGGGGTTCGCCGACACGAACTCCACCAGGATCCGCTCCCGCTGCTCCACCCCGCCCGCCGCCCCGAGATCCTCCCCCGCCACCAGCATCCCCGCGAGCGCCGCCCGGTGCCAGCCGTCCGCCAGGAACAGGTTCAAAAAGCCCGGTCCCGCCACCTCGAAGCGATCGAGCTGTTCACCGAGCCGACCCGCGAGCTCCCGCCCCAGCCTCCCCGCCACGTCCCGCGGGCTGGCGCCCAGGGCCGGCGCCAGCACCAGCGCCGCGTTCGTGGAGTAGTCCCCGAAATCCGCCCGGGGCGGGCGCTCCAGCGTGATAGCGTCGGCCCCGCCCAGCGTGGAGGCGCCGGTGGACTTCCTCTCCGACTCTCCCTCCCGCCCCCCGCCGCTCGCCCCCGCGAGCGCGCCGGCGGCAGCGAGGACCGCCTCCCGCAGCGCCCCCAAGGGGATCTCCGCACCTGTCATCCGCACCTCACTCACAGATTGGGATACTAACTTCGTGAACGACCAAGACCCCGGCGCCGAGCGCCACATAAACATCCACCTCTCCCCCGAGATCATGGGCGGCGTGTACGCGAACTTCGCGAACGTGAGCCACTCCGACTACGAGTTCACCGTCACCTTCGCCCGCGTCGACCACGAGGTCGAGTCCGAGGAGGTCCCCGGCGTGGTGGTCTCCCGCGTGAACATCTCCCCCCGCTTCATGCGCGAGCTCATCGACGCGATGGAGGACAACTACTCCAAGTGGCGAACCCGCGAGGGGATCAAGAACCTGCCCGAGTACGGCGGCGCCGAGGCGGGTGAGGACGAAGGAGAGTAGGACGAGCTTGTCTGGGGACGTCGCATCGCCAAGCGCCATCGACGGTAGATGAAGGTCGCGGTCATCTCCGATATCCACGGCAACCGCCAGGCCTTCGAAGCGGTGCTGGAGGCCGTGGCGGCGTCCGACGCCGCCGAGCTCTGGTGCCTGGGCGATCTCGTCGGCTACGGCGCCGACCCCGACGCCTGCGTCGATCTGGCCTCCCGGCACGCCGCCGTGTGCCTGGCCGGCAACCACGACCTCGCCGTAACCGGGGAGGTGTCCGTGGAGGACTTCTCCCGCGGCGCCTCCATCGCCGTGCAGTGGACCCGCGAGGTGCTCTCCCCCGAGCACATGGAGTTCCTCGCCGGCCTTCGCCCCCAGGGCCAGGAGGGCCAGGTGGGCCTCTACCACGCCAGCCCCCGCGACCCCGTCTGGGAGTACGTCCTCTCCGCTCTGCTGGCGGAGCTGTGCCTGGACCGCCAGCCCCACCGCCTGTGCCTCATCGGCCACTCCCACGTGCCCCTCTCCTTCGTGCGCCACCCCGGCGAGCTCGCCACCGGGGAACCCCGCCGCGAGGGCACCCGGCTGGATGTCTCCGGCGGCGACTGGCTGCTGAACCCCGGCAGCGTGGGCCAGCCCCGCGACGGCGACCCCCGCGCCTCGTGGATGCTGCTCGACCTCGATGACCTCACCGCCTCCTACCTGCGCACCGACTACGACATCGCCGGCGCCGCCGCCGCCATCCGCGCGGCCCGCCTACCGGACTCCCTCGCCGAGCGCCTGGAGTACGGTCAATGACCATGAGAACCGCCATCCGCCCGCTCGCCGGCCTGTTGCTGGGGGCCGCCACGGCGCTTGCGATCGTCGCCTGCGGCGGCTCCGGCAAGGGCCTCATCCCCGTGGCCGACGCCGGGCCCCTGCAGGGCGACTTCGAAGCCGTCGCTCAGGCCGCGCAGAGCGGGGGCGGCGACTGCACCGCCACCAAGGCCGCCCTCGAAAAAACGGAGCACGACTTCGCCGCCCTGCCGGCCTCCGTGGACGCCGCCCTGCATGCCAAGCTCGACGAAGGCATCGCCAACCTGCGCGAACGCGCCCTCGCCCTCTGCGCCCAGCCGCTGACCCAGACCAACACCGCCACCACCTCCACCTCCACCTCCCGCACCACCACCCCCACCCACACCGAGACCACGCCCGTCACGCCCGCCCCCACCACCAGCACCCGCACCACCGCCACCACCCCGGCGGCCCCCGCCACCCCGCCCAACGCCGGCGGCGGCACCGTGGCGCCGAACGGCGGCGCCAGCCCCGAAAGCGGCGAATCTCCCGAAGGCCAGGAAAGCGGCAACCACGTGGGCGAAGCGGGCGGCCAGGAAGCCGGCAAATGAGCGAAGCCGACCAGCTCATCGCCGGCCGCTACCGCCTCGAGGGCAGGCTCGGCTTCGGCGGCATGTCCACCGTCCACCTCGCCTTCGACACCCGCCTGGAACGCCGGGTCGCCGTCAAGCTCCTGGCCGAGCACCTGGCCGACGACCCCACCTTCGTCTCCCGCTTCCAGCGCGAGGCCCAGGCCGCCGCCCGCCTCGTACACCCCAACATCGTGCAGATCTTCGATTCCGGCCTGGACGACCAGAGCGGCCGCCACTTCATCGTGATGGAGTACATCGAGGGCTTCTCCTGCGCCGAGATCCTCCGCGACGACGGCTGGCTGGAGGTGGACCAGGCGGTGGCCATCGTCGAACAGGCCTGCGCCGGCCTGCACTACGCACACCGCCACGGCGTCGTCCACCGCGACGTCAAGCCCGGCAACCTGCTCCGCTCCCGCGACGGCGAGGTCAAGCTCGCCGACTTCGGCATCGCCAAGGCCACCGAGCAGTCCAGCATCACCCAGGTGGGCTCAGTGCTCGGCACCGCCGCCTACCTCGCCCCCGAGCAGGCCCGCGGCGAGGAGGCCGGCCCCCGCGCCGACCTCTACGCCCTCGGCGTGGTCACCTACCAGCTGATCTCCGGCCGCCTCCCCTACGAGGCCACCTCCCTCACCGAGCTCGCCCTCAAGCAGCAGCAGGAGGAGCCCGCCCTGCTCGACACCCTCGTGGCCGCCGTCAGCCACGAGCTCGCCGAGGCCGTCGCCGTCGCCCTCGCCCTGAACCCCGGCGACCGCTACCAGACCGCCCGCGAGATGGGCCGCGCGATCTCCGACGGCGCCGACGGCATCTCCCCCCTGGAGCCCGCCGATGAGCGCCCCGCCGAAGCTGGCGCCGGCCGCCGGCCTGGCGAGCCAACCCAGGGCACGAGCGTTCTCGCCGGCGGCCGTGCCGCGCCTCGCGCGAGCGCCCCCCCCCCCCCCCCCCCCCC
>DATJMB010000031.1:0-5930 GCA_035508995.1 Solirubrobacteraceae bacterium
CGTGAACACGATCGCGCCGGGCCTGTTCGACACCCCTCTGCTGGCGGCGCTGCCGGCGGAGGCGCGCGAGAAGCTCGGCGCCGGCGTGCCCTACCCCCAGCGGTTGGGCCAGCCCGGCGAGTACGCGCAACTGCTGTGCCAGATCGTCGAGAACCGGATGCTCAACGGCGAGACGATCCGGCTCGACGGCGCGCTGCGGATGCCGCCGCGCTGAGCCGGCGAGGGGCCCTGGGCGTCAGAGGCGGTCGTAGCCCCAGAGGCTCACGAGATCGCGTCCGAGGTGCTCGCCGAGCGCCTGCACCTCGGGCTTCAGCCGCCGGCGCAATTCGCGATCGAGAGCCGCGGTTGCGCCACCCGCCGGCCCGGCGTCGCCGGCTGGGCGGCTGTAGACGAGCCGCCGCCAAAGATCCACCGCCGGCCGGGGCGTGAGCGCGTACACGGCGTCCGCGAGGGGGCTCCTGGCGGCCTCTGAGTGATGGGCGATTTTGACCGCCCGCGAGAGCTTGTGCAGCGGCATGAAGCGCACCGCTTTGCGGGCTCCGCGGCCGTCGGGGATGCGCACGGGGGGGCTGTCGTCGAGGTCGAGGAAGCGCCACACCCCGCGCACCGTGGGCTCGTTTTCGCGCTGGTACTCCTCGTAGATCAGCACCAGGATCTGGGCGCGCGGGAATCGAGCCTCGTAGCGAAGCAGTTGCTCCTGGTAGCGGACGTGCTCGGAATAGAGCAATCGCACCGGCGAGGCCTGGTTGCCGGGCAGCTCGAGGCGGCCCGCGCGCCTGTCCCGCTCGAGCGCCATCGCGGCGTGCAGGTCGCGCTGATCCTCGAGCAGGCCTTTGACGTTCTGGCGGTGCATGGCGTGCAGGTAGCTGACGGGCTCGCGCAGGATGGCGACGATCTTCGCCGCCGGCTGCAGGGCGGCGATCCGCTCGGCGGCGACGTGCGAGCCCAGGTACTGCGGCGAGGCCTCCCCCACGCGCTGGTCGGGCCGGGCGGGCGCGAACAGCGCGCGGTAGGACTCGAGGTCACGGGGCCTCCTGCCGGCGGCGGCCGCACGTTCCCGCACACGCATGTCGGGCGAGAAGAAGCGCGGCTCCTTGAGCCTGGGCATGAAGACCTGCGGGTGGCCCCGCAGCATCTCGTACAGCGCCGTGGTGCCGCACTTTTCGTGGCCGACGACGAAGAAGTCGGGGATCCGTCCCTCTCCCTCGGGCGGCTGGGAAGCGGCCGACTCCGCCATCCGCGGCGAGCCCTTACTTCAGCCGTTCCACCAGCATCGCCATGCCCATGCCACCCGCCACGCACATGGACTCGATGCCGAAGGTCTCGTCGCGGGTCTCGAGGTCGTTGAGCAGCGTGGTCATGATGCGGGCGCCGGTCATGCCGAACGGGTGGCCCAGGGCGATGGCGCCGCCGAAGGGGTTGAGCTTGTCCTCGTCGATGCCGAGCTCCTCTTTGCAGGGCACGATCTGGGCGGCGAAGGCCTCGTTGATCTCGACCACGTCGATGTCGTCCATGCTCATGCCGGTCTGCTTAAGCAGCGCCTGGATCGCGGGAATCGGCCCAAGGCCCATGATCTCGGGGCGGATGGCGGCGACGGTGGAGGCCATGATGCGCGCGCGGGGCTGCAGGCCGAGCGCCTTGGCCTTCTCGTCGGACATGATCAGCAGCGCGGCGGCGCCGTCGTTGAGCGGGCAGGCGTTGCCGGCGGTGACGGTGCCGCCCTCTTTGAAGGCGGGGGGCAGCTTGGCGAGCTTCTCCATCGTGGTGCCCGGCCGCGGGCCGTCGTCCTTGGTGACCAGCGTCTCGGGCACGTCGATCTCGTTGCCCTCCTTGTCCACGTCTTTGTGAGCGGGCACCGTCACGGGCACGATCTCGGAGTCGAAGTGGCCGCTCTGCACGGCCTCCACGGCGCGGGCCTGGGAGGTGACGGCCCATTCGTCCTGGGCCTCGCGGCTGACGTTGCAGCGTTCGGCGACGTTCTCGGCGGTCATGCCCATCGGGATGTAGACGTTGTAGGCGGCGCCCTCGGAGCCGTCCACGGCGTGGTTGAACTCGAAGCCGGCGCCCTGGCCGGCGCGCGAGACGGCCTCCACACCGGCGGCGATGTAGGTGTCGCCCTCACCCGTCTTGATCGCGTGATAGGCCATCCGGGTGGTCTGCAGGGAGGAGGCGCAGAAGCGGTTGACGGTGCAGGCGGCCACGTGGTGGTCGATGCCCGCCAGCAGGCCCGCGATGCGGCCCACGTTGTAGCCCTGCTCGCCCTCGCAGAAGCCGCAGCCCATCATGATGTCGCCGATCGAGGCGGGGTCCACCTCGGGGTTGCGCTCGATCAGCGCCTTCAGCGGGATCGCCGCGAGGTCGTCGGCGCGAACTGTCTTCAGCGAGCCCTTGCCCGCGCGGCCGATGGGCGTGCGGATGGCGTCGACGATCACTGCTTCAGGCATTGATGGCTCTCCCTTGCATAGGTCAGGTCCCTGTCGGCGAGCATCCTAGCGGCGCGCCGCCTGCGGGCGGGACCGCGGCGCTCCGGTGAGCCTACAAATCGAGCCTGCTCACGCCGAGCTCGTCGAAGCCCACGTGGTGGGCGAGCTCGTGGCGGACGGTCTTGACGACCTGTTCGCGCAGCAGCTCGGGGCTGTGACCGAAGTCCCGGCGGAGGGTGTCGCGGAAGATGACGATGCGGTCGTGGACGTCGTCGCGGGCGACGCTGCCGCCCTGGTAGAGGCCGTAGGCGCCGCGGCGGCGGCCGCCGTCGGAGATCACGACGGCGACGTGGGCCAGCGCGTTGCGCAGCAGGTCGGGGAGGTCGTCGAGGGCATCGCGGACGAGCTCTTCGAAGTCCTCGTCGTTGAGGGGGTCCAGTTCGAGGAAGTCCAGTTCGTCGGGGTCCACCGCGAAGCCTTCGCGGGCGAGCCGCTCGGAGTTGCGCACGAGGGCGTCGAACTCCCGCTCGGACTCCGGGTTGCGCCAGTCGGCCAGGCGCACGGCCACGAGGGCGGCGAGGCCCAGCACGGCCGCCACCACGATCGCCCCCACCGCCAGGTCCTCCAGGGCCCGCACGGCCCCCTGGGAGCTGAAGCCCTGGCCCACCACGATCGCCACGAGGCCGATCGATAGGGCGACCAGCGCCGCAAAGCCGGCGCGGCGCAACTGGCCGGTGGCGCGCTGTCGTGAGAAGAACGACCGGCGCACCGGAGCCTCCTACTTGAGGGTGCGGGCGATCACGACCCGCTGGATCTCGTTGGTGCCCTCGTAGATTTGGGTGATCTTGGCGTCTCGCATCATCCGCTCCACCGGGTACTCCTTGACGTAACCGTAGCCGCCCAGCACCTGCACCGCCTCGATCGTCACCGCCATCGCGGTGTCCGAGCAGAAGACCTTGGCCATCGACGAGTACTTGCCGCTTTGCGGGTGCCCCTGATCGGCCATCGCGCAGGCCTTGTAGAGCAGCTCGCGGGCGGCGGCGGTCTGTGTTTCCATGTCGGCGAGCTTGAACTGGATCGCCTGCAGCTCGTTGATGGGCTTGCCGAACTGAACCCGTTCGCGGGCATAGGCGACGGCGTAGTCGGTGGCGCCCTGGGCGATGCCGACCGCCTGGGCGGCGGCGCCGAGGCGGGTGCGTTCGAGCGTGGCGAGCGCCACGGAGAGGCCCTTGCCGACCTCGCCGATCACGTTCTCCTGGGGCACGCGGACGTCCTCGAAGACCGGCTGGCCGGTGGGCGAGGCGCGGATGCCGAGCTTGTGCTCGAGCTTGCCGATGGAGAGGCCCGGCCGGTCTGACTCCACCACGAAGGCGGTGATGCGGCGGGTCTCCCGGTCGGTGACGGCGAAGCAGATGTAGAAGTCGGCCACACCGAGGTTGGAGATCCAGTTCTTGGTGCCGTTGATCACCCACTCCTCGCCGTCCTTGACGGCGGTCGTTTTCATGCCCGCGGGGTCCGATCCGGCCTCCGGCTCGGAGAGGGCGAAGGCAGGAGACCACTCGCCGGAGGCGCACCTGGGCAGGAAGCGCTCCTTGAGCTCGTCGCCGCCGAACAGCTGGATCGGCAGGGTGCCGAGCTCCTGGACCATCAGCATCAGCGCGCAGGAGGCGTCCACCTTGGCGAGCTCCTCGACGGCCATGTTCAGCATCAGCGTGCCGGTGCCCGTGCCGCCGTACTCCACCGGGAAGGGCAGGCCGAGGATGTCCTGCTCGGCGAGCACCGTGCGGATGTCCCACGGGTATTCGGCCTTCTCGTCGATCTCCGCCGCGCGCGGCGCGATCCGCTCGCGGGCGATCTGGCCGATCGTGGCGCACAGGTCGAGGTGCTCCTGGGGAATCGTGTAGACGTCCTGGCTGAGTGTCCCTGGCATTTCCGTCCGATCCTAGTGGGCTCGCTAGGCTCATGCTGCGATGGCCCCCGCCGTGGACACCTCAGCGCTCGAGATCGACCCCCGGGCGGTGTTCGATTGGCGCGCCCGCGAGCCCGATCTGCAGCTGATCGACGTGCGCGAGCCCCACGAGCACGAGGCGGGGCACATCGAGGGCGACCGCCACGTGCCGCTCGTGGAGTTGGCCGCCGCGGCGAGCTCGCTGGCGCAGGAGCGCCCGGTGGTGTTCTACTGCCGCGTGGGCTCCCGCTCTCAGATGGCCGCCCAGGCCTACCGGACGGCGGGCTTCGAGGCCTACTCGATGAGCGGCGGCCTGCTGCGGTGGGCCGGCGAGCAGCTGCCCCTGACCCCCGAGGACGGCCACGTGGCCGATCACTGACCAGAGCGAAAGGGAGACCGAGATGGAGGCATCGCAGGAGTACCCCCGGGTGATCGTCGGCGAGGGCTACGCCGTGGGCGATCTCGACGCGCTCGGCCAGGGGCCGGGCTTTCGCAAGATCCGCAAGGGCCTCGGCGTGAGCGCGTTCGGGGTGAACGCGATCGTGATGCCGGCGGGCTATGCCAGCGGCTTTCACTACCACGACGAGCAGCAGGAGCTCTACTTCGTGCACCGCGGCGAAATCGAGATGGAGTTCGGCGACGGCTCCGTCCAGCGCCTCGGCGAGGGAGGCCTGGCGCGGGTGGACGCGGCGACCCTGCGCAAGGTGCGCAACCCCGGGTCCGGCGACGCCGTGTACGTGATCGCCGGTGGCAAGGACGGCTACGTGGGCCGCGACGGCCGCGCTCCCGAGGGCGAGCAGCGGGTGGGGCCGATCGGCAAATAAAAAAAACCGGCGCCCCGCGTGCGCGCGCACGCGCGCGCGGGCAGCCCGATTTGGGACTAGTTCAGCAGCTCCTTGACATAGCGCTGGTGCAGGCGGCCGATGGGGGTCTTGGCGGGCTTGAAGTGGATCGCGTTCCACAGCAGGCCCGAGGCGGGGGACCAGGCGACGATCAGGTAGGCGCCGAGCACTAGGGCGGTGACGCGCAGGCGGCGCGAGCCGGAGAGGGCGGCGAGGGGCAGCAGCCACAGCACGTACCACGGCAGCACCCAGCCGAGGGTGACGAGCAGCGCGACGGTCACCCAGCCGGCGGGGGTGATGGACTCGCGACGGCGGTAGGCGAGCAGGCAGCAGGCGGCGAGCGAGAGCACGAGCACGCCGGTGAGGAGGCTGTGCAGCGTTTCCGTCTCGCCGCCGCTGCCGAGGGCCAGGCCGAGGAGGTTGGGCAGGGAGGTGCTGGCGACGACTTTGCTCTGGGTGCTGAGGTCGGGGATGTGCAGGCCGAAGGCGGCGTAGCTGGCGGCGCCGAGCACGAGCGTCGCCACGGCCATGCCCGCCAGGACGCTGAGCAGGCGCCGGGGGGCGCGCAGCAGGCCGGCGAGGACGATCGGCAGCAGGATGCCGCCGGAGGCCTTCAGGGCGGTGGCCGCCACGAAGGCGGCGCCGGCGCCGGCGCCGAAGGCGGCGCCTTCGCGCGCGCGAGCGCGAAGCAGCCGGTCGAAGCCGAGCACGAGCGTC
>DATJMB010000032.1:0-2200 GCA_035508995.1 Solirubrobacteraceae bacterium
TTACCCGGCCAGCGCCTCCAGGGCCTCGGGGACGGTGAAGCGACGCTCATACAGGGCCTTGCCCACGATGACGCCCCGCAGGCTCTCCTCGCGCAGGCCAGCGAGGCCCACGAGGTCCTCCAGGGAGCCGATGCCGCCGGAGTAGACGATGTTGGCGGCCTCCACGGCGGCGGCCACCCGGCGGACCTCCTCCAGATCGACGCCTTCGAGCATGCCATCGCGATCGACGTTGGTGTACACCAGCTCGCGGGCGCCGCGGGCGATGAGCAGGGCGATGGCCTCCTGGGCGGGGCTGGCGAGGGTCTCGGTCCAGCCCTCGGTGGCGACCTGGCCGCCACGGACGTCCACGGAGACGAGGATGCGGTCGGGCCACTCTTCCAGTGCCCGATCCAGCAGCACGGGGTCCTTGAAGGCGGCTGTTCCCAGGATCGCGCGCGACGCGCCCGCCTCCAGGGCCCCCTCGATGGCGGCCAGCGAGCGCAGGCCACCGCCGAACTGGAGCGGCACGTCGAGCTCCCTGGCGATCCGGGCCACGTGGTCGAGGTTCGCGGGCTCGCCGGAGCGGGCGCCGTCGAGATCCACCACGTGCAGGAAGCGGGCGCCGGCCTCCACCCAGCCGGTGGCGGCGGCCAGGGGCTCCTCGTCGTAGACCTTCTTGGCGGCGAAGTCCCCCTTCACGAGGCGCACGGCGTGGCCGTCCATGATGTCGATGGCGGGGTACAGGTTCATCTCATCCCCCGATCCACTGGCCGGCGGGCGGTCGGGAGCGGAAGCGCGCCAGCCTCACCCCGCCGGAAGCGCCCGTGGAAGAGCGAAAGCGCGCCAGCCTCACCCCGCCGGGGCCGTCCGTGGGAGAGCGAGAAGGCGCCAGCTTTGGCCGTTTGACCCCGAATAGGAGCGAGAAGACGCCAGGATTGGGGTTGGGTGGGGGTGTGGGTGTTATAAAAAGTGGTGCCCCGCGCGCGGGCGCGCGCGCACACGCGGGCCCCCAATTTCGACAAACATCCTCCCCGCCGGCGGAGGCACGGCGACGTGGCCGGACACGTGCGGGACGAGGCGATCGTGCGAGACGAGGCCATCGCGGGGAAGGGGGCGATCGTGCGGGACGAGGCGATCGCGGGGAAAGGGGCGATCGTGTGGGGGGAACGGGTCATGCGGGCGCGAGCACGGTGCACAGGCGGGTGAAGTTGGCCAGCAGGGCGAGGCCGTGGACGGAGGACTTCTCGGGGTGGGACTGGGTGCCGTACACGTTCCCCCGGCCCACGATGGCGGGAAAGGGCTCGCCGTAGTGGGCGGTGGCGAGGATGGTGTCCTCGTGGGCGGGCACGGGGGCGTAGGTGTGGACGTGGTACAGGTAGATGGGGTCCGGGAGATCCTCGGCGAGGGGGTTAGGGCGGCGCCAGTGGACCTCGCTCCAGCCGATGTGCGGGAGCTTGTGGCCGGGGGCCGCCAGCCGGCGGACCTCTCCGGCGAGCAGCCCCAGGCCGGTGGCGCCGGCGTGCTCTTCGGAGGAGTCGAACAGGAGCTGCATGCCCAGGCAGAGGCCCAGCAGGGGCACGCCGGCGTGGGCGCGCTCGAGCAGGAGCTCCTGCAGGCCGCGCTCCCGGATGGCCTCCATGCCGGCCGGGAATGCGCCCACGCCGGGCAGCACCAGGCCGTCGAGCTGGCTGAGCACCGCGGGGTCGTCGCTCACGGTCACCTCCGCGCCCACCCGCATGAGGGCCTTCTCCGCCGAGCGCCGGTTGCCCATGCCGTAGTCCACGAGACCGATCCGAGGCGCCGTGTCCGGCGCCTCGCGGCGTCCTCGGTCGCTCGTGTGCGCAGCCATGATCACGTTGTGAGAGTGCCCTTCGTGCTCGGCACACCCGTCTCGGAGGCGTCGATGGCCACCGCCTGGCGGAGGGCACGGGCGAAGGCCTTGAAGGCGGCCTCGATCATGTGGTGGGCGTTGGCGCCAGCTTCGATGCGCAGGTGGAGCGTGAGCTTGGCGCCGTTCGCCACCGCCCGGAAGAACTCCTCCGTGAGCTCGTGCTCGAACCCCCCCGTCGCCCCCGCCGGCAGACCGGGAGCGTCGAAGAGGGTGAAGGGACGACCGGACACGTCCAGCGAGCAGCTCGCCCGAGCCTCGTCCATGGGCGTGGATGCGAAGCCGTAGCGACCGATCCGCCCACGGTCGCCGAGAGCCTCGTCGAGCGCCTGG
>DATJMB010000033.1:0-3018 GCA_035508995.1 Solirubrobacteraceae bacterium
CTACGCCGCCCTCACCGGCGCCCTGCGCTTCAACGAGTTCGCCGACGCCATCGCCGGCATCTCCCCCCGCATGCTCTCCGAGCGCCTGCGCGACCTCGAGGCCGCCGGCCTCGTCAAGCGCGTCGTGATCCCCTCGAGCCCCCCCACCGTCGAGTACCGCCTCACCCCCCGCGGCCGCCGCTTGGGGCCCGTCATCGAAGCGATGCGCGCCTACGCCGAAGGGCGCAGCGAGGAGCCGGTGGGCTAGCGCATGGGGCTACCGCTCTGGGGTGTGGCGACGGCCCCTGGAGTCCGGCAACGCGATCCATCTGATCTTCTCTTCGCTCGCGGCCCTCAACACATGTGGGTCGGCCGTCGCGAGCTGATCATTTTCGTCGGTCATCGCCAGCAGCAGACAATCGCCAAGCGACAGCGGTCGCCGAGTGCGGTGATAGTGCTTCACCCGCAGGTCGGCCGCTCGCCATGCATGCACACGTTCGGCGGGCCGTACATGCAGGTCAACGGATTGCTCGAGCGATTCCACGGCGGCGCGAGTGCGCTCGATGGCTATGCCATGGACGCGACCCAGCCGATCGGCGGCCTCGGCAAGATTGGGCGCAGCCACAGTCGTGCCGCCGGTCGCGATGATCTGTTCCACCTCGCCCGCAGCCGACTCCTCCGCCAGGAGCGCGGTCAGCGCGTAGGCATCGAGCAGGATCACCGCTGGGCCGCTCGCCGCCGGCGCTCGGAGTCGATGTCCTCCCTGCGCCCACCCTCTCTCAGCTCGTCGACCGTCGGCCCACCGCTCATCTCCTGCGCGAAGATGCCTCGCACCGCCGCAATCGGGTCATCCGGCGCCGGACGGAGGACCAGTCGGTCCCCCATGTCCTCAGCCAAGACGGCGCGCGTGCCCCAGCGCTTCCGGACGGTCGCCGGCACCGAGACCTGACCACCGCTGGAAATCGCAAGGCGCTTTACCATGGCCATGAGAGGATAGCATGACCATTACGCTGCCTCTGTCGCAGACGCCTCCAGACCCGCGGCATCGAGGCTCGCCCCCACCAGCGCCCCACCCTCGCAGCCCTGCGCCTGCACCGCACGGCGGGGGTTGCGGATGCCGACCGCCCCCACGATCCCGCCGAGCGCCACCAGCAGCGCCGCCACCGCCAGGCCGAGGTGGAAGGAGTGCAGCGAGGCCGACTGCGCCGCGCTCGTGAGCGCGTGCGCCTGACGCGGAGGCAGGCCCTTCACGTCGGGCAGCCCGAGCGCAAGGCGCTTGGCTTCGCTCGCCGCCGCCATCGCCGCCGGCCCGAGTCGCACGTCGGCGAGCTGTCCCTCGAAGGAGGACGCGAACGCGGTCGCCACCGCCGCCCCCAGCGCCGCCGTCCCGAGCAGCCCCGCCACCCGCGCCACCGCGTTGTTGACCGCCGAGGCGATCCCCGCCTGGCGCTCCTCCACGCCCGCCAGCACCGCTGCCGTGAGCGGCGCCACCGTCATCGCCAGGCCGAGCGAGAACACCAGCAGCGCCGGCAGCACGTCGGCGATGTAGTCCACCCGCACGCCCACCCGCTGGAACAGCAGCAGCCCCGCCGCCGCCACCAGCGGGCCGGCGCCCATGAAGAACCGCGGTCCGTGGCGGTCGGCAAGCGCTCCGAAGCGCTTGGAGAGCGCGAACATCACGACCGTCACCGGCAGGGTCGCCAGGCCGCTCTGCAGGGGCGTGTAGCCGCCGATTTGCTGCAGGAACAGCACCAGGAAGAAGAACAGCACCGCCAGCCCCGCGTACATCGAGAAGGTCTCCACGTTCCCCGCCGAGAAGTTCCGCTGCGCGAAGAGGCTCAGCGGCAGCATCGGCCGTTGCGCCCGCGCCTCGTAGGCGAAGAACAGCGCCAGCAGCGCCACCCCCGCGATCAACGGCACCAGCACCCCCGGGCTCGACCAGCCCAGCCGCGGCTGCTCGATCAGCGCGAACACCGGCCCCGCGAGCCCCAGCGCGCACAGCAGCGCCCCCGGCAGGTCCACCCGCCGGCCGCGCCCCGGCAGACCCTCCGCCGGCCTGGCCCGCGATGGCGGAATCGCCACGAAGATCAGCCCCAGGCACGCGCATACCAGCGGCACGTTGAGCACGAAGATCCACCGCCACGAGCCGATCGCCAGCAGCTCCCCACCCGCCAGCGGACCCAGGACCGTGGCGATGCCCCCCCACGCCGTCCAGCTGCCGATCGCCGGCCCCCGTTCGGACGCGCTGAAGGTCGCCACGATCACCGCCAGCGCGCTCGGCACCAGCAGCGCCCCGAACACCCCCTGCAGCGCCCGCGCCGCCACCAGCAGTCCGATCGTGGGCGCCACCGCGCAGCACAGGGAGGCGGCGCCGAAGCCCCCGACCCCGAGCGCGAAGATCCGCCGCTCGCCGTAGATGTCCCCCAGCGACCCTCCGATCAGGATCAGCGAGCCGAGCGTCAGCAGGTACCCGTTGACGACCCACTGCTGCGCCGCGAGGCCGCCTCCGAGCGCCCGCTGGATGCTCGGCAGCGCCACGTTCACCGCCGTCCCGTCGAGCAGCACGATGCCAGAGCCGAGGATCGTGGCGGCCAGCGCCAGCCGCTTGCGGGTGCCCTCGTCCTCGATCAGCCGCATCTCGTCCACGGTACCGACGCGGGCGGGCCCGGCGCCGGCGCCGGCGAGGACTTCCAAAAACGGGGCCCCGCGCGCGCGTGCGCGCGCCCGCGCGGGGCCTCCGAAATCACATTCGATCGCTAGGGTTGCCAGCGAGATGCCGACCGTCCATCCAGATCCCAGCGGCGGGGTGCCAGAGCGAGGCTGGGAGGAGGTGGACGACTACATCAACGGCCTCATCGTCCCCGAGGACGACGCCCTGCGAGAGGCGCTGAAGGCCAGCGAGGCGGCCGGCCTGCCGCCGATCGCGGTGACGCCCAACCAGGGCAAGCTGCTGGCGCTGTTCGTCCGCATGGTCGGCGCGCGGTCGATCCTCGAGCTGGGCACCCTCGGCGGCTACAGCACCATCTGGCTCGCCCGTGC
>DATJMB010000034.1:0-5015 GCA_035508995.1 Solirubrobacteraceae bacterium
GAGCGAGCTCGTGGTGCGCAGCGCCGACACCCGCCCACTGCCTCTCCAGGTGGACGGCGACTTTCTGGGCGAGGTCTCCGAGGCGCGCTACTCGATCCTGCCGAACGCCCTCACCGTCGCCGCATAGGCGTCTAAGCGCCCGAGGCGCCCGGGGTGACGCGGTAGGCGTCGAACACCGACTCCACGTTGCGCAGCCGGGTGATGGCGCCTTTGAGGGAGTGGGTGTCGGCGACCTCCACCACGAAGCGGTTCTTGACCATCGGCGGGCTGGAGAGGCAGCGGGCTTCGAGGATGTTGGCGCCCGACTCCGAGAACACCCGCGAGAGGTCCTCCAGCAGCCGGTGGCGATCCCAGGCGTCGATCTGGATCTCCACCACGAACGCCGAGCTGAGGTCCCCCTCCCAGGCCACGCTCGTGAACCGTTCGGGGCTGCGCTTGAGGATCGCCACGTTGGGGCAGTCCTCGCGGTGGATCGTGATGCCGCGGCCGAGCGAGATGTAGCCCACAATCTCATCGCCGGGCACCGGCCGGCAGCACTTGGCCAAGCGCAGCATCACGTCCTCCACGCCCTGCACCCGGATGCCGTACTGGCCGGAGGACTTGGTGGGCTGGCGCCGGGGTCGCCCGACGCGCAGCAGCTCCGCGCTGCTGGCGTGCCCGTCCGCGGCCTCGCCCTGCTTGAGGCGCTGCATCACCTTGTTGACGACGATCTTCGGCGACACCTTGGCGGCGCCGAGGGCGATGTAGAAGTCGTCGGCCTTGCGGTAGCCCATCTCCCGGATCACGTCCGCGAGCAGCGTCGAGCCGGTGATCTTCTGCGCCGGCAGCCCCTGCTTGCGCAGGTGCTCCTGCAGCAGCTCCCTGCCCGTGTGCTCGGTGTCCTGGCGGGACTCCGCTTTGTACCACTGCTTGATCTTGTTGCGCGCTCGCGTGGTCTTCACCATCGCCAGCCAGTCCCGCGAGGGGCCCCGCTCGCGCTTGGCGGTGAGGATCTCCACGATGTCCCCGCTGTGCAGCTCGCAGTGCAGCGGCACGATCTTGCCGTTCACCCGCGCCCCCACGCAGCGGTGGCCGATCTCGGTGTGCACCTCGTAGGCGAAGTCCAGTGGCGTGGCGCCCGCCGCCAGCGACTTCACCTCCCCCTTGGGCGTGAACACATAGACCTCTTCCTCGAACAGGTCCGTGCGCAGCGTGTCCATGAACTCGTGCGGGTCCGAGAGCTCCTTCTGCCAGTCCAGCATCGAGCGCAGCCACTGCAGCTTGGCGTTCTCGCCCGAGCCCTCCCCCTCGCTCTCCCGCCCGCCCCGCTCGCCGCCGGGGCGGCGCTTGTAGGTCCAGTGGGCCGCCACCCCGAACTCCGCCATCTCGTGCATCTCCCGGGTGCGGATCTGGATCTCCAGCGGCCTGCCCTCGGGACCGATCACGGTCGTGTGCAGCGACTGGTACATGTTGAACTTGGGCATCGCGATGAAGTCCTTGAAGCGGCCCGGCAGCGGCTTCCACAGCGAGTGGATCACCCCCACGGTGCCGTAGCAGTCCTTCAGCGTGCCCACGATCACCCGCATCGCCGTGAGGTCATAGATCTCGTTGAACTCCCGACCCTTCTTGGTCATCTTCGAGTAGATCGAGTAGAAGTGCTTGGCCCGGCCGGCGATCTGGGCCTCGATGCCCACGTCCCGCAGCTCCCGCGCGAGGTACTCCCCCGCTTCGCCCACGTAGCGCTCCCGCTCCTCCCGCTGCTGGGCCACAAGACCCTTGATCTCCTGGTACTTGCGCGGGTGCAGGGTGGCGAACGCGAGATCCTCGAGCTCCCACTTGATCGCGTGGATACCGAGCCGGTGTGCCAGCGGCGCGTAGATCTCGAGCGTCTCCCGTGCCTTCTCCATCTGCTTCTGCTTGGGCAGCGCGTCGATCGTGCGCATGTTGTGCAGGCGGTCAGCCAGCTTGATCAGGATGACCCGCACGTCCGTGGCCATCGCCACCATCATCTTGCGGTAGTTCTCCGCCTGGGCCTCGTCCCGGGACTGGAAGGCGATCCCCGTCAGCTTCGTCACGCCGTCCACGATCTGCGCGATCTCCTCGCCGAAGCGCTCCGAGACTTCCTCCAGCGACGCTGAGGTGTCCTCCACGGTGTCGTGCAGGAGGGCCGCGCACAGCGTCTCGGTGTCGAGCCTCATACCCGCACAGATCCGCGCCACCCCGGCGGGGTGCACGATGAAGTCCTCGCCCGACTTGCGCCGCTGGGCGGCGTGGTGCTCGCAGGCGAACACGAAGGCCTCCCGCACCCGCTCCCGGTCGATCTCCACCGAGGACTCCTCCGCGTGCTCGGAGACGATCGCGAACAGATCGTTCAGCAGCCGCCGCTCGAGTGCGTTCAGGTCCAGCCGCGGGGACCCCGTCGCGGCCGCCGCCGCGGCCGCCGCCACGGGCTCGACGGCCGCAGCCGCGGTCGCCGCCGGCGCTGGCTCCTGGACCTGCACAGCCGCGATGCCCTGCTCGTTCTCGGATGGCGCCATACACAAAGGGTAGGGGACGGCCACCCCGGATTGAAGGTCAGCCGAAGAGAGCCAGCTCCTGGGGCCGGGAGCGCTTGGAGCGACGCGCCGAGCGCTCGCCCGGGGCCGCCGCCGGCTGCTCGCCCGAGGGCGCCGCGACGGGCTGTGAGGAGGCCGGCGGCAGCTCCTCCGCGACCTCGCCCGCGGCCCGCGCCCGCCGCAGCACCAGGCGCGGTTCGCTGACGCCGTTCCACTCGTTTATCTCCAACGCGAACGTCGCCAGCGCGGGCTCCCCCTCGGCGACCGGCAGCCGGCCGCCGGAGTTGAAGGCAACCGCTCGCGCGCGACCATCACGGGCGCGCACCGTGAAGCGGGCGTGGCGGCCTTCGCCCATCGGCCGCACGTCGGCGAAGCTGGCGCCCTCCACCATCAGCGACACGCTGGGGTTGCCGTGCCCGAATGGCCCGATCGCCCGCAGCTCCTCGGCGAGGCTCATGTCCAGCTCGCTGCCCTCCACCAGCGCATCCACCCGCTCGATCGCCACGAGCTCGCCTGCGTCGAGCGCCTCGCGCGCGTGCGCCCGCAGTGCCTCGGCGAAGGCCGGCACTCGATCCCGCTCGATCTCCAGGCCCGCGGCCGCGCGATGGCCGCCGTAGCGGCTGAGGTGCTCGGCGCAGCCGTGCAGGCCCCCGAGCAGGTCATAGCCCTCGCAGCCGGCGCGCCCCGAGCCGCGCCCGCGCTCGCCCTCCAGCGCGATCAGCACCGCCGGACGGCCGTACTGCTCGGCCAGGCGCGAGGCGACGATGCCGATCACCCCCGCGTGCCAGCCCTCGCCGGCGAGCACCAGCGCCGGCGGCGGCTCCTCGCCGGCGTGCAGCGCCAGCTGGGCTTCGGCCTCGAAGCGAATGCGCCGCTCGGCCTCGCGCCGCTCGTGGTTGACGTGGTCGAGCTCCCGGGCCACCTGCGCGGCGCGCATGCGGTCGCCCGTGAGCAGCAGCTCCAGCGCGGAGTCCGCCCGGCCCATGCGCCCGGCGGCGTTCAGGCGCGGCGCCAGCGCGAAGCCGACCGCCCGCTCGTCCAGCCGGCCGGGATCGACGCGGGCCACCGACATCAGTGCCCGCAGGCCCGGCCTGGCCGTGGCGGCGAGCGCCGGCAGGCCGCGGCGCACCAGCGACCTGTTCTCACCCCGCAACCTCACCACGTCGGCGATCGTGGCCAGCGCCACCAGGTCGAGGTCGCGCTCCAGCTCTCCCGGGTCGCGCCCCCGTGCCGTCCACAGCGCCTGGGCCAGCTTGTGGGCCACGGCGGCGGCGCACAGCTCGGCGCAGGGGTAGCCGCAGAGCTGCGGGTGCACGATCGGCGCATCCGGCAGCACGCCGTCGGCGCGCGGTGTGTGATGGTCGCTGACCACCACCTCCATGCCGAGCTCCCGCGCGAGCGCCACCTCCGCCACGGCTGAGACGGCACAGTCGGCGGTGATCAGCAGCGCGCTGCCGCGCGCCGCCAGCCGGCGCACGGTCTCCTCGCTGAGGCCGTAGCCCTCGCTCTGGCGCTCGGGCAGGTGCCAGTCCACCTCGCCGCCGAGCTCCCGCAGGGCGCACACGAGGATCGCCGTGGAGCACACGCCGTCGACGTCGTAGTCGCCGTGCACCGTGATGCGGGTGCCGGCGTCGAGGTGGCGCTCGATCCTCGCCACCGCCGCCTCGATGCCCGCGAAGGCGCTCGGCGGGTGGCTCTCGTCGGCGGCCAGGAAGGACCGCGCGTGCGCGGGCTCGGACATGCCGCGGCGCACCAGCACCTGGGCCAACGGGCCGCTCACGCCGAGCTGCTCACGCAGGCGCAACACGTCGCCCGGCGGGCACTCTGCGATCTGGAAGCGCGGGCCCTCCACGCGCCAACCCTACGGCCGGCGCTGGACGGAAGCCGCCGCCGCTAGACGGCGTCGGCGGCGGGGGCGTGGCGTTCGCGACGGGCGCCCTCGAAGTAGACGAGGGCGATGCCGAGCAGGGCGCCGGGGACGGAGTAGAGCACCACCGCGATGTCGGTGTCTTTTTTGGCGGGCACGCCGAAGCTGCCGAACTTGACGGTGGCGATGACGAACGCCACCACCACCGCGCCGATCAGCGCGCCCACGAAGGCGCCCACGATCCCGCCCCAGAAGCGGTCGGGCAGAAAGATCGTGAAGTGCCAGATCGCAAGGCCCATCATCACCCAGCCGAGCAATGCCATCAGCGTGACCTTCCGTGTCGTTTGTTTCGACGCCCGCCCGCCCGGCGACGCTTCTCGCGCGGCTTGGGGGTGTCCTTGAGCACGAGATCCTCGGGCGTGAGATCCGCCGCGGGATCGCGCTCGGGGGCCTGCCCGGCGGCGGCCTCGGCGGCCTGCTCGGGCGGCTTCTCCACCGTGGCGGTGGAATCCCCGTCGCGTTTGGCGCCACGGCGGCGCGTGGCCACGCCGTCCCCGCCGGACTTGGCGGGCTGGGCGCCGGTGTCGATGTCGATGTCCTTCACCAGCTCTTGA
>DATJMB010000035.1:0-4479 GCA_035508995.1 Solirubrobacteraceae bacterium
CGGCGGCGGCGATGGAGGGCGTTGGCGACGTTGATGACGAGCTCGCCTGAGCCGACGGGCTTGACCATGTAGCCGTAGGCGCCCTGCTCGATGGCGGTCATGGCCAGGGCGGGATCGTCCTCGCCTGTGACCATCACCACGGCGGCGCCGGGATGGTGGCTGCGGATGTGGGCGAGCAGTTCGATGCCGGACTCGCCGGGCATGTTCACGTCAAGGAGCACCAGCTGGTAGACGCTTCGCTGGAGCAGCTCCCGGGCGGCGGTGGCGTCGCAGGCGCCGTCGCAGCTGTAGCCCCGCTCGTGCATCACCCGTTCGGCCCACCGGCGCAGGGGGGCATCGTCGTCGACGATCAGCAGCTCGGTCACGACTGGCTCGCTTCCGCGGGGGCGGTCGCGGGCCGGGAGCTCTCGGGCTGCGGGTCCCGGCCGGGGTCCCGGGTGAGCACCTGGGCGACCTTCGCGAGCAGGGTCTGGCCGGAGAAGGGCTTCTCGATCAGGGTCTCTCCCTCGCCGAGCTTCCCGCCGGCGTCGAGGATGGGCTCGGCGAAGCCGGACATGAACAGCACCCGGATTCCCGGCCGGTGCTCGCGGATGCGGCGGACGAGTTGGGGACCGTGGAGGTGGGGCATGACCACGTCGGAGAGCAGCAGGTCGATGTTGGCCTCGTGGTCGGCGGCCTGGCGCAGGGCGTCCTCGCCGTCGGCCGCCACGAGCACCTGATAGCCGGCGCCCGCGAGGATCCGCAGGGCGACATCCCGCAGCGCCCTCTCGTCCTCCACCAGCAGGATCGTGGCGGGGCCCTCGGCGGGGGCCGCGTGGGCCTCGGCGGGGGCCCGGCTCGGGGCGCGGTCGGTGGCGGGGAGGACGGCGGTGAAGGTGGTGCCGATGCCGGCCTCGGAGTAGATCTGGGCGCGTCCGCCGGCCTGCTGGACGATGCCGTACACGGTGGCCAGCCCCAGGCCGGTGCCCTGGCCGGGGGGCTTGGTGGAGAAGAAGGGGTCGAAGGCCCGTTCTGCCACCTCCCGGGGCATGCCCGTGCCGGTGTCGCTCACCCGCAGCCGCACATGGGGGCCGGCGGAGAGGTCGGGCCGGGAGGCGGCGTAGTCCTCGTCGATGTCCACGTTGGCGGTGTCGATCGTGAGCACCCCTCCGTCCGGCATCGCGTCGCGGGCGTTCACGGCGAGGTTCACGAGGATCTGCTCGAGCTTGCCGGGGTCCATGAGCACCGGGTGGAGGTCCTCCGCGAGGGAGCTGCGCAGCTCTATGTGCTCGCCGAGGCTGCGGCGCAGCAGTTGCTCGATGTCGCCCACCACGTCGTTGACGTCCATCACCTCCGGCTGCACGAGCTCCCGGCGGGCGAACGCGAGCAGCTGGTGGGTGAGCTGGGCGGCGCGCTCGGCGGCGAGGCGCACCTGGTCGACGTCCTCCCGCACCGACCGCCAGCGCCCTCCGCCCGCCTCGCCGGTGGCCCGCTCGAGGTCCTCGGCCACGAAGGCGGCGTAGTTGATGATCACGGCGAGCAGGTTGTTGAAGTCGTGGGCGATGCCCCCGGCGAGCTCCCCGAGGCTCTCCAGGCGCTGGGCACGGTTGCTCTGGTTGCGGTGGTGCTCCTGCTCGGCCTCCGCCAGCAGCCGCTCCCGGTCGCTGGCCAGGGCCATGCGCTCGCTCACATCCCGGATGGCCGCCACCACGATCGCTCCCGCCTCCGTCTGGTGGGCGCCGAGGCTGATCTCCACCGGCAGCTCGCTGCCGTCGCTGCGCCTCGCGCTCAGCACGCTGGTGCCCATCGGCCGGCTCTGAGGGTGGGCGAGGTAGCGGTGGACGTGCTCCCGGTGGACCTCACGGAGACGCTCGGGCAGCAGCATGTCCAGCGGCTGGCCCACCAGCTGCTCGCGGGTGTACCCGAACAGATCGCCCGCTGCCCCGTTCACGAACGCGATCCCCCCGCTCTCCTCCACCCCGACGATGGCGTCCGGTACGAGCTCGAGCAGGTCCGTCTGTGGCCCAACGTCCGTGTCAGAGTTCCACATTACAGGCCTCTTCCACAGATGAAAAGTAGCGCGAGACGCGGACGTTTGCACGCTCGTGCATCCGCCCATCCCCCCTGTGGGCGCCGGCTGCCGGCGAGCCTTCGCTGGGGTCGGCGCGTCGGCGAGCGCCCGCCCGCGAGGGGCCGCCTTTCGCGGGTCTGGCTAGATGCCCTGACCGGGCAGGAACTCGTTGGTGAAGGGAGGCAGGCCGGCGTTGGGGTCGTGGACGATCAGGCCCTGGCCGCGCATCCATTCGCCGAAGCGCCGCCAGGCGGTGGGGTTCTGCCAGCCGTAGGGGTTGCTCGCGTTGGCGGGCTGGGTGGCGGGGATGGTGCGGCGGATGGATTCGAGCTCGAGCTTCGGTTCCAGGGAGGGGTTCGCCTTGACGATCAGATCGGCGGCCGCCTGGGGGTTGGCGCGCACCGCCCGCTGGCCGCGGCTGAGAGCCTGCAGGAAGGCGCGCAGTTCCTGGCCCCGGTTGCGAGCCTCGTCTTCGCGGACCACCAGCACGAGCTCGTCGTAGGTGGGCACACCCGCCTGGTCCACGGGGATCACGAGGGGGGTGCGGTGCATCAGCTGCAGCTGGAGGGCCTCGTAGTTCCAGAAGCCGCCCAGGGTGGCGGCCACCTTGCCGGCGAGCATGGCGGGCACGAGGTTGAAGCCCACGTTCACTTCGTGCACGCTCGCGGGGTTCACGTGGGCGGCCAGCAGCGCGCTGTGCAGCTCGGCGGCCTGGTAGGGGATGCCGGCGGTGCCCACCTGCTTGCCGGCGAGGTCCGCCACGCTCTTGATGTGCTGGTCGGCGAGGGCGATGATGGAGGTCAGCGGACGCTGCACGAGGGCTCCGATCGAGACCAGCTTCAGGCCCTGGTCGCGGGCGAGCAGCAGCTCGGGCTCGTAGGAGATCGCCATGTCCACCTTGCCCGCCGCCAGCAGCTTCAGCGGGTCGGCCGTTTCGGGGGGCGTCTGGGGTGTGACGTCCAGGCCCGCCTGGCGGAAGTAGCCGTTGGCGATGCCCGTGTAGAGGGCGGCGTGGTCGGCGTTGGGAAACCAGTCGAGCATCACCGTGAAGGGCCGCGCGGCGGGCACGGTGGTGACGTCCTGCTCGGAGCCGCACGCCGCGAGGCCGAGCACGAGGGCGCAGGCGAGCAGGCAGGCGAGGCTGATCGCCAATGGGCGTCCGGCGGCGGGTCCTCTCGGGGCCTGTGGGGTGCTCAACGGACCTCTCCTCTCGACCGGTACGCCCACGGCGCGAGCCGGCGCTCGACGAGGGCGAGGGTATAGAAGCAGGCGATGGCGAACAGGAACAGCACGAACGCCGCCGCGTAGGCGCGGGAGGTCTGCAGGGCGGTGAGGTCGGCGTCGATCTCGTGGCCGAGGCCCGCATAGGCGCCGGTGGTGGCGGTCTGAGACTCCGCGATGTAGGCCCCGATGACGGCCACCGTGAGGGCGATGCGGGCGCCGCTGATGGCCGCGGGGATCGCGGCGGGGAGCTCGGCGAAGCGGAAGGCCTGCCAGCGGGAGGCGTCGAGGGTGCGCAGCAGCTTGAGCTCGTCGGGGTCCACCGAGGCGAGGCCGTCCACGGTGGTGACGAGCACGGGGAAGAAACAGATCAGGGTGATGACCGCGAGCTTCGGCAGGATGCCAAAGCCCCACCAGAAGATCAGCAGCACGGCGATCACCGCGATGGGGATCGCCTGGGAGCCCACCGCCAGCGGGTAGATCGCGCGGCGCAGGGGCGGAGAGAGGTGGATCGCCACCGCCAGCCCGAAGCCCACCAGCAGCGCCAGGGCGATCCCCAGCACCACCTCCTCGGCGGTCGGTTTGAGGTTCTGGGCCAGGAAGCCGGCGTTCTGCCACAGCGACACCGCCACTTCGTGGGGGGCGGGCAGCACGAAGGAGTCCACGCCCCCGAGCTCCACATAGGCCTCCCAGGCGCCCACCAGCACCAGCACCAGCACCAGTGGCGGCAGCAGCCGGTGGGCGCTCCCGCGAGCGCTCATCGGGCGGCCTCTCATCACGCGACCTCTCCGCCGGCGAGCGCCCGCAGGGCGCGCTCGCGCAGGGCCACAACTCGGGTGTCCGTGCGGGAGCGGGGCCGGGGCAGGTCGATGGCCAGCTCCGCCACCACCCGGCCCGGCCGGGGGGAGAGGACGGCCACGCGGTCGGCCAGCACCACGGCCTCCTCCACGTCGTGGGTGACGAGCACCACCGTGCGGGGCTCGGCGGCGAGGGCGTGGGCGAGCCAGGTGTGCATCTCCGCGCGGGTGATGGCGTCGAGGGCGCCGAAGGGCTCGTCAAGGCACAGCAGGCGCTTGCCGGACAGGAGGGTGCGCACGAAGGCCACCCGCTGGCGCATGCCGCCGGAGAGCTCGTAGGGGCGGGCGTGCTCGAAGCCGGCGAGGCCGAGCTCCGAAAAGAGGGTGCCCGCGCGCGCGCGCGCCCGCGCG
>DATJMB010000036.1:0-2523 GCA_035508995.1 Solirubrobacteraceae bacterium
CCACCGGCCGCGTCCGGGGCGTCGGCGGGACGGTCGCCGGTGGTGGTGAGGGGCACGATCTCCACGTCCCCTCCCAGCAGGCCGGCCACGAGGCCGGCCTGGGCGAGCGCCAGGGGGCTGGCGCGGGTGGCGAGGCGCATCGGCCCCTAGCGCCGGCGGCGGCTCTGGAGGGAGTGGACCTCGGCGAGGTCCGAGCCGGCGTCGGCGGGTTGCTCGTCCTCGTCGCGCAGCCCGAACAGCTCGCGCACCAGCTCGATGCTGGCGTGGCCGCGCTCGCCGTGGCTGCGCAGGCGGATGGTGGGCTCGTGCAGCAGCCGGCTCATGACGGCCCGGGCGATGGCCTCCACGCGGGCGAGATCGCGGGGGGATGCGGACTCCCAGCGGCCGTCGTTCTCGGCCAGCACCTGGTCCACGAGGGCGGCGCCGTGTTCGCGCAGGGCGGTGACGGTGGGGAGCACGTCGAGCTGGCCCAGCCAGCGGGCGAAGCGCTGGATCTCCTCCTCCACGATCTCCTGGGCGCGGGGGAGCTCGCCGGCGCGGCTGTCGAGGTTGCGGGCGAGGACCGCCTGGAGGTCGTCGATGTCGTACAGGCTCACTCCCTCGAGCTCGCCGCAGGCGGCGTCGACGTCGCGGGGCACGGCGATGTCGATCAGCAGCAGCGGCCGGTTGCGGCGCTGGCGCATCACCTCGGCGAGCTCATCCCGGCCCACGATGGGGTGCGGGGAGGAGGTGGAGCAGAGCACGATGTCGGCCTTGGCGAGCTGCTCGGGCAGGCCCTCGAGACCCACCACCGAGCCGCCGAAGCGCTCCGCCAGATGGAGGGCCCGGTCGGCGTGACGGTTGGCCACGAAGATGGTGCCGGCGCCCTGCTCCGCCAGGGCGCGAGCGGTGAGCTCGCTCATCTCGCCGGCCCCCAGGATCACCACGTGGCGCTGCCGCAGGCCGCCGAGGTCCCGCTGGGCGAGCTCCACCGCCACCGAGGGCACGCTCGCGCGGCCGGCGCCGATGGCGGTCTCCGAGCGCACCCGCTTGCCGGTGGTCAGCGCGGCGGCGAACAGGCGGTTGGAGAGCGGCCCGGTGGCGCCCGCCTCGAGGGCCGCTTCGTGGGCGCGCCTGACCTGTCCCTGGATCTCGGCCTCGCCGAGGATCATCGACTCCAGGCCCGCCGTCACCCGGTAGAGCTGGCGGGCGGCGTCGCAGTTGCGGGGCGAGTAGATCGCCTCGGCGAGCTCCGTGGGCCGGATGTCGGCCCGCTGGGCCAGCAGGGAGAGCACGTCGGACTCCGCCCGCACGGGATCTCCCACCACGAGGTACACCTCGGTGCGGTTGCAGGTGGAGATCACCACCGCCTCTCGCACCTCGGGTGTGGCGATGGCCTGCTCGATCAGATCCCGGGCGCCTGCCTCCCCGAAGGCCAGCCGCTCCCGCAGGGCCACCGGGGCGGTCTTGTGTGACACCCCCAGGGCGAGCAGCTCGCTCATGCGGTGGTCCGCTCCTGCTCGGACTCCTGGGCGGACTCACGCGTCGGCTGGGCCTGCGCGCGGGGCTCCTCCGGCCGGAGCCCCTCCCCGCGGGTGCGCAGCTCGCGCACGTTGCGTTCCAACCGGGTGAGTCGCAGGGCCATGATGGCCACGTAGACGAGGACGATGAGGAAGAACACGATGTAGGCGCCCGCCACGTACCCGTCGCCGGTGTTCGGCGGCACGGCGGTGGCGGGGATGACGGGGATGGCGGCGGGGAGGAGGCTCATCGGTAGCCGAGGATCCTGCTGCGAGATTTCACGAGGATGCGGGTGCGCTTGGCGGCGAGCTCATAGGAGCACATGGTGGCGAACAGCAGCCCGATGGCCGCCATGGCCACCACGAACGTGAGCTGCATGGGGCCCGGCAGGTTCGAGGAGCTGCCCAGCACCCGGGGGTGGAGGTAGGCGGTGGAGAGGCGCACCGCGAGGAAGCTCATCGGCACGAACGCTCCGGCCACGATCGCGAACACCGACGCGTACCGGGCCTGCCGGTCGGGGTCCTCGATGGAGAAGCGCAGCGGCTGGTAGGTGGCGTAGAGGAGCATCACGATCAGGAAGGACACGAGGGTGGGCTCGCTCCACACCCACCAGTGCCCCCACGAGCCCCGCGCCCAGATGGAGCCCGTGATCAGGGCGCCGAGGCCGAAGATGAGGCTCATGTGGATGGTCACGTAGGAGCGCAGGTCCCAGCGCGCCTCGCGGGTGCGCAGGTGGGCGATCGCCATCAGGCCCCCGATCACGAAGCCCGCCAGGGACACGATCGCCAGCGGCACGTGCAGGTAGAAGATCTTCTGCAGGAACCCTTCTTCGGCTTCGATCGGCGCATAGAAGAACACGAGGCCGAGGTAGATCGCCATCGCGACGACGGAGGCGATGCTCAGTGTGCGCAGGCTCCGTCCGGACAAGTCAGTCCTCCAGCAGGAAATCGAAAACGGCGTAGGCGATCAGCCCGAAAACGAGATCATAGAGCGCCAGCAGCCCCAGCCAGCGCCCACCGGGGC
>DATJMB010000037.1:0-7072 GCA_035508995.1 Solirubrobacteraceae bacterium
CGGTGAGCGTCAAAGGCATCTCCACCGCCACCGCCGTGGCGGCCGGCGGCGAACACAGCCTGGCGCTGCTCGCCGGTGGCACCGTGATGGCCTGGGGCGGCGACGAATACTGCCAGCTGGGCTACCACGCGGTGGTGATCCGCAAAGAAGAAGAAGAAATCGTCGAAGAACCCGAAGAAGAACCCTTCAGCGACGTGCCGGTGAGCGTGAAAGGCCTCAGCGGCGTGACCTCGCTGGCGGCCGGTGGCCGTCACAGCCTCGCGCTGCTGAGCAACGGCACCGCGATGGCGTGGGGTGCGGGGGCATCCGGTCAGCTGGGCAACGGCGCTCTGCCCTCGTGTCAGGCCTCTCCGGTGGCGGTGAGCGGCCTCTCGGGCGTGTCCGCCGTCTCAGCCGGCGCCGAAGACAGCGTGGCCCTGTTGGAGAATGGCTCGGTGAGGGACTGGGGCGACAACCGCTCCGGCGAGCTCGGCGACGGGCACTTCGGCGGCTTCAGCGACGTGCCCGTGGCGGTGGTGGGCCTCGGCGAAACGATCGGCATCGCGGCCGGCGGCGGATTCGAGCTCGCCTACAGCGAACCGATCCCCGCCGTCACCTCCGTGAGCCCCGCGATCGGCGCGGAGGCGGGCGAAACGGAAGTCACGATCAGCGGGGCGAACTTCGAAGAAGTCGCCCAGGTCTACTTCGGCTCCACGCCCGCCAGGCGCTTCGTGGTCGACTCGCCCACCTCCATCACGGCCTATTCGCCGGCCGGCGGCGTGGGCACGGTGGACATAACCGTCAGCAACCCCGCCGGTCGCAGCCCCACCGTCACGGCCGACCGCTTCACCTACCTGCCGCCGCCCACCGTCAAGAAGCTCTCGCTCAAGAAGGGCCCCGGCACGGGCGGCAGCACGGTGACGATCACCGGCACGGGCTTCGAAGGCGTAACCAAGGTCAGCTTCGGCGCAAGCGAAGCCGAAGGCGTGAAAGTCGAATCGGCGAGCACGATCACGGTCCGCTCGCCTCCGGAAGCGGGCAGCGTGGACGTGACCGTGGCCGCCGCCGGTGGAACCAGCCCCGCCACCAAGAAGGACCTCTTCGAGTACGTGCCCGCCGTGGAAGCGCTCGCACCGAGCTCCGGTCCCGTCGCGGGCGGCGCCCCCGTGACGATCTCCGGCGCCGGATTCGCCCTCGGCGCCGGCGCCACCGCCTTCAAGCTCGGCTCCAAGTACGCCACCGAAGTGAGCTGCGTCTCGCACACCAGCTGCAGCGCGCTGACACCCGCCGGCAAGCCTGGGGCGGTCGCCGTGCAGGCGATCGTCGGCAAGGCCAAGAGCGCCGCCGAACCGGGCGATCTGTACACATACGAATGATGCAGCGACGCTCGTGAAGGAGCGCATCGACCGCGTGGCCGGCGAGCGCCTGGAACGGGACGCGCAGGCGCGCCAAGCCGGCACGCGGTAGCCCTCTGGCTGGTACCGTGTGGCGTGCCCTCGGATGGGGTCCGGGCGGCACGGGGCGATGAGAGGGGAGCGCGTCGATGGCAAGGAGGGCGAGGGCGACGGGCGTGCTGGTGGGCGTCGTGCTGTACGCGCTCGGGGCCGCCTCCGCGGCGCTGGCCGCCGAAAAAGCGCCCACCATCACCAAGCAGCCGGTGAGCGTCACCGTCGAAGCGGGCCAGAGCGCCAAGTTCGAAGCCGCCGCCTCGGCGTCGCCGCCGGCGACGGTCCAGTGGGAAGCGTCCAGCGACGGCGGCGCGAGCTGGAGCCCGGTGGCGGGGGGGACCGCCAACAAACTCACGATCGCCAGCACCGAGGTCTCCGAAAACGGCGAGCAGCTGCGGGCGACCTTCACCAACACGCTCGGCCACGCCACCACCAACGCGGCGACCCTGACCGTCCACCAGATCCCCGCCGTGACCCAGCAGCCACACGGGGTGACGGCCGAAGAAGGCCAGGGCGCGAGCTTCGAAGCGGCCGCCTCGGGCTCCCCGGCGCCGAGCGTGCAGTGGGAACGCTCCGTCAACGGAGGCTCCACCTGGAGCCCGCTGGCGGAAGCCACCGCGAACCGGTACACGATCGTTGAAGTGAAGAAAGCCGAAGCCGGCTACGAGTACCGGGCGGTGTTCACCAACGTGGCCGGCAAAGCCACCAGCAACGCCGCCACGCTGACGGTGCCCAGCCACCGCTACATGGCGCTCGACTGGGGCGAAAACACCTACGGGCAGCTCGGCGACGGCGAGAGCGAACGCAGCGACGTGCCGGTGCTGGTCAGCGGCGTGAGCCACGTGACGGCGGTGGCCGGCGGCGGCCATCACAGCCTCGCGCTGCTCAGCGACGGCACCGTGATGGCCTGGGGCGCCGGGGGCGACGGGCAGCTCGGGGACGGCGAAACCCAGAGCAGCGACGTGCCGGTGGCGGTCAGCGGGCTGAGCGGCGTGCAGGCGATCGCCGCCGGCGAGCACTTCAGCCTCGCGCTGCTGAGCGACGGCACGGTGATGGCGTGGGGCTCGAACGAAAGCGGCCAGCTCGGGAGCGGCAACTTCGTCGACAGCGACGTGCCGGTGGCGGTGAAGGGCCTCGGCGGCGTCACGGCGATCGCGGCCGGCGGCGAACACGCCCTGGCGCTGCTCGCGAACGGCACGGTGGATGCGTGGGGAGACAACGAACTGGGAGAGCTGGGCAACGGCAAAACGGGTCGCAGCGACGTGCCGGTGGCGGTGAAGGGGATCACGAGCGCCACCGCCGTGGCGGCCGGCGGCGAACACAGCCTGGCGCTGCTCGCGAACGGCACGGTGCAGGCGTGGGGAGGCGACGAATACTGCCAGCTGGGCTACCGCGCGGTGAAGATCTACGAAGAAGAAGAAGAAATCATCGAAGAACCCGAAGAAGAACCGCACAGCGATGTGCCCGTGCCGGTGGAAGGCCTCAGCGGCGTGCGCGCGCTGGCGGCGGGATCGCGCCACAGCCTCGCGCTGCTGAGCGGCGGCGGCGTGATGGCCTGGGGAGGCGGCGCCATGGGGCAGCTGGGCGACGGCGCCACGCCCACCTGCCAGCCGGCCGCGGTGGCGGTGAGCGACCTCACGGGGGTCTCGGCGATCGCGGCGGGCGGCGAAAGCAGCATGGCGCTGCTCGCCGACGGGGCGGTGATGAGTTGGGGCCAGGACAAATCGGGGCAGCTCGGCGATGGGAGCTTCGGCGGCCTCAGCGACGTGCCGGTGGCGGTGAGCGGCCTCGTCCAGGTCGTGGGCATCGCCGCGGGGGACGCCCACGAGCTGGCCTTCGGCGAACCGCTGCCCGAAGTCAGCGCCGTGACCCCCAACTCGGGCGCCACCGCGGGCGGCGGCGAAGTGACGATCACCGGCTCGGGCTTCGAAGGGGCCACAGCGGTGAGCTTCGGAGCGACGCAGGCGAAGAGCTTCACCGTCAACTCCGCCACGTCGATCACCGCCGTCTCGCCGGCCGGCAACCTGGGCAGCGTCGACGTGACCGTCACCGGCCCCGACGGGCGCAGCACGCCGGTGCCCGCCGACCGCTTCACCTACGTGGCGGCGCCGGCGATCAAGAAGCTGTCGCTCAAGAAGGGGCCCGGCGCCGGCGCCAGCACGGTGACGATCACCGGCAGCGCCTTCACGGGAGCGACGAAGGTCAGCTTCGGCGAAGGCCAGGCCGAAGGCGTGAAGGTGGAATCCGCCACCTCGATCGTGGCGACGTCTCCGCCGGGAGCGGGCACGGTGGAGGTCACGGTCACCACGCCCGGCGGGACCAGCACGGCGTCCACGAAGGACGACTTCGAGTACATCCCCTCCGTCGAAGCCATCTCTCCCGGCTCCGGGCCGGTGAGCGGAGGGACCGAGGTGACGATCACCGGCAGCGGCTTCGCGCCGGGCGGCGAAGCCACGCGGTTCAAGTTCGCCTCCAAGTACGCCACCGAAGTGAGCTGCTCCTCCTACACCACCTGCACGGCGCTCACCCCCGCGGGCAAGGGTAGCTCGGTGGCGGTGACGGCGGTGGTCGGCAAGGCCAAGAGCGCCGCCGGTGCGCTTGCGCGGTTCAGCTACGAATAGCCGGGGAGCTCCGGCAGCTGCTGGCGCAGGGAGAGCACGGGCGAAAAGAGGTCGCCGCGCGCACGCACGCGCGCGAGCACGTCGGCGGCATCGAACCGCAGCGCCTCGGGATCGCCCGAGCTCGCGCAGCCCCGCACCTCCTCCCAGGTGAGCGGCGCGGAGACCGCGGGGGTCTCCCGGGCGCGCAGGGAGTAGACGGCGACGGTGGTCTTGTGCTCGTCGTTCTGGCTCCAGTCGATCAGCACCCTGGCGCGACGGCCGGCCTTGGCCATGCGCGAGACCACCAGCTCGGGCCGGCGCGACTCCTGCAGCCGCGCCACGGCGTGGGCGAAGGGCTTGGTCCGCGCGTAGGTGACGTTCGCCGTGTTGAGGGGCACGTAGACCTGAAGGCCCTTTGAGCCGGAGCTCTTAGCGAACGCCCGCAGGCCGAGCTCCTCGAACAGCTCCTGCAGCAGCAGCGCCACCTCACAGCACTGCACGACGCTCGCGGGAGCGCCGGGGTCGAGGTCGAAGGCGAGGGTGGTGGGGCGAGCGAGGTCATCGGCGCAGGAGAGGGAGGGATGCAGCTCGATGGCGGCTAGATTCGCCAGCCACACCAGCGTGGGGAGGTCTTCGCAGAGGCAGTAGTGCAGTGTGCGCCCGCTCTGCCCGCTCCAGATCGGCGCGGTCCGCACCCACTCGGGGCGGTGGCTGGGGCAGTTCTTCTCGTAGAAGCGCTTGCCCTGCACGCCGTCGGGATAGCGCTTGAGGGTGAGCGGCCGGCCGGCGAGGTGGGGCAGCAGGACGGGCGCGATGCGCAGGTAGTAGTCGATCACCTGGCCCTTGGTGAAGCCGCTCTCGGGATAGATGACCTTCTCCAGGTTGGTGAGCTTCAGGGTGCGACCCTCGACCTCGACCTCCACCTCAGCCCTCCCGGATGATCGCGGCCGCGGGCTTGTCCTCGCGCAGGCCCCTGTAGGAGGGGTGGCGGAGCATGCCATCCGTGGTCCATTCGCTGAACTCCACCTCGCAGACGAGGTCGGGCTCGACGAAATGGGCGCCGCGGGGCGGCTGGGGGCCGGCGAAGGGGGAGTCCTCGCGGGCGCGGGCGGCGAGCAGCTCACCGAGACGCGCGAGGGTGGCGGCGGTGAAGCCGGTGCCCACGCGGCCGGCGTAGCGCAGGCCGTGCTCGTCCTGGACTCCGATGTGAAGCGCCCCGACGCGTCCGGCGCGCGCGCCCCTGCCCTCGCTCCAGCCGCCGATGACGACCTCCTGGCTCTGGTGGTGCTTGATCTTCAGCCACGCGCCGGCGCGGTTGCCGGGCAGGTAGCGGGAGTCCAGGCGCTTGGCGATCACGCCCTCGAGACCCTGCTCGCGGGTGGCGGCCAGCAGGGCCTCACCGCCACCGCGCTGGTAGGAGGACACGCGCCAGTGCTCGCCGCGCAGATCGAGCTCTCCCAGGAGGGCGCGACGGTCGCCGTAGGGGAGGTCCATCAGGCTCTCGCCGTCGAGCCACAGCAGGTCGAAGATGGCGTAGGTGACCGGAGCGCCGCGTGCGCGGGCGTGCGCGGCGGCCTCGCCGCGCAGGTGGATGCGGGGCTGCAGGGCCGCGAAGCTCGGCCGGCCGTGCTCGTCGAAGGCCACGATCTCCCCGTCGAGGATGGCATCGTGGGCGCCGAGGCCCTGCGCGAGGGGCGCCAGCTCCGGGTAGGCGGTGGTGATGTCGTTGCCGTTGCGGCTGCGCAGCGTCAGCTCGCCGTGCGCGCAGCGAGCGATGGCCCGGACGCCGTCCCACTTGACCTCGAAGGCCCAGCCCGAGTCGTCTCCCTCCGCGCCGGGCAACCGCGCCGAGAGGCGGGCGAGCATCGGCGCCACGAAGCTCGGCATCTCTTCCTGGGCCGTCACCCGTGCGGGCGGGCACATCGCGCTACTGCACGCGGTCGATCGCCGGCTCGGGGTGCTCGCCGAGGTACTCCACCCAGGCGCGCTTCACGCAGGGGTAGTGCTTGTGGGCCTCGACGGCGTCCATGAAGTTGACGATGTTGGTCTCGAAGCGCTGCTGCAGGGAGTCGCTCGCGAGGCGGCCCTGGGCGTCGAACGCCTCGTGGGCCTGGGCGAGTGAGAACATGTCGGGGTACATGCGCGTGCCGAGGTGCTCGAAGGGCACGCGCAGCGACCACAGGCCGCGGTTGCCGCCCACCATCGAGGGGGAGGCGGACATCAGCAGGCCGTCGAGCTCGTTGAAGGGCTGGGGCTGGAAGCGGGAGACCCAGTCGATCGCGTTCTTCAGGGCGCCCGGCAGCGAGGCGTTGTACTCGGGGGAGGCGATCACGAAGGCGTCGCAGGCCACGAGGCAGTCGCGCAGCTCCTGGGCGCCGGCGGGAAAGCCCTCGCGCTGCTGCACGTCCTGGTCGTAGGAGGGGGAGTCGAAGCGGCGCATCGAGGCGAGGTCGACCTCGCCGGCGTTGGCCTCGATCGTGGTGGCCGCGAGGCGGGCGAGGCGGGAGTTCAGCGAGTCCTCGCGCAGGGAGGCCGAGAAGACGAGGAAGCGCACGGGCTCGCGGTTGGGGCTGGGCTCGCGTGTGGGGGTGGCGTCCATGGACACCTCAAGCCTAGCCCGAGCGCCCGTGAGGCGCTGCGCGTGTGGGAAGCGCGCGGGAGGAGCGCGAAAAAGGCCCGGATCTAAAGGGCCTGCGGGGAGTGCAGAGTCTCAGCTAGACGGCGCACACTCGCGTGGGGAGAGACGTCGCCGGCGGCCCCCAACGGCCGCGCGCGCGGCGTGGCGGACGCAATGGTGGCGCCTGTTTGTGCCGCTCCGTCCATGGTTCCCTCCACGTTTCCCTCTGCTTTCCCTCTCCATCGGAGCCCGCGTCCCTCCCCTGAGATCGGCCGCGAACTTGTGGGATAAATATGAACACATCCCCACAATTTTGTCAAGCCGCCGCTTGCGCGGGGCGTCGCGAAGGCGAAAAACGCCCTGTTCTCGGGCGTTTCGGCGGCGGCAAAACGTCGGCGTGGGATCAGTGGCCCCCGTCTAGCTGAGAC
>DATJMB010000038.1:0-2676 GCA_035508995.1 Solirubrobacteraceae bacterium
CCCGCCAGCTCGACCAGCGCCTTCGGGCGGTCGGCGCCCAGGCGCGTGCCGCTGCCCGCCGCGACAACCAGCGCGATCGCCATCTCTCAGCGGCCCGCCGGCATCTCGCGGAGACTGTCGCGCACGCCCCAGACGAGCCCCATACAGGGCGCTGGAGCGTGCGCGAAGGCCTCGCTACTTGGCTCCGGCGACGGCCAGCTGACTGCTGGCGGAGTCGGCGAGCAGCTCGTCGAGGTACTGCTCGGCCTCTTCCTCGTCCTTGTCCAGGGCGTACATCAGCTCCGAGGCGAGGATCTTCTTGGCGCGGGTGAACATCTGCTTCTCGCCCGTGGACAGCCCCTTCTCGGACTCCCGCAGGGCGAGATTGCGAACCACCTCTGCGAGCTCGTAGATGTCGCCGGTCTTGATCTTGTCCCGGTTGTGCTTGAAGCGCCGGTTCCAGTTCTTGGGCATCTCCGAGACTTCGTCGCGGAGCACGTCGAGCACCTTCTTGACGGTCTCCTCATCGATCACCCGGCGCAGCCCCGCGAGGCCCGCGTTCTCCGTCGGTACCTTCACGGTCATGTCGTTGTGGAGGATCTTGATCGTGAGGTACTCGCGGCGTTCGCCGAGCATCTCCATCTCCTCCTTGCCCTCCACCTTGCCTGCGCCGTGGTGAGGGTAGACGACGTTGTCGCCGAGCTCGAATTCGATCAGCTCGGTGGTGCGGGTGACCTCGAGCTCCTCGAGCAGCGCATCCTCGTCCGAGTTGGACGTCACGCGAAGAGCCTCATCGGTTGCTTGTGCGGGAATGGTGTCCTCCTTCGTCGCGGCCGCCCTGCGGGCGGCCTGTCACGTCTGCAGATAGCGGTCCACGAGGTTGACCTCCTGCAGCCTGCGCAGGCCCTCGCGGATCTCCTTCGCCCTGATCTCCCCCACTCCCTCCACGCCCTCGAGCTCCGCGTCCGTGGCCGTGATCAGCTCGTCGAGGCCGCCGAACTGCGCGACCACCTGTCCCACTACGAGCTTGGGCAGCCGCGGGATGCGTCCGAGGACGCGGTAGCCGCGCGGCAACACGGGATAGTCGAGGGTGTTCAGCTTGCGGTCGTAGCCCAGCAGCTCGGCCAGGCGACCGAAGTCGAGCAGGTCCTGGTGGGCGAGCCGGCCGATCTCCTCCAGGGCCAGCGCCACGGCCTCGTCGGAGTAGTCGGCCAGGTAGTCCCGCACCAGCGAGGCCTTCTCGGCGGCGGCCCCGACCATCGTCTCCTCGAGCTGCATCTCTATCAACCGCCCCTCGCTGCCGAGCTCCACGATGTAGCGCTCGATCTCCACCGCCATGCGGGTCACGAGCTCGGAGCGCTGCAGCACTGTGAGCACGTCGTGCAGGGTGGCGCCGCCCTCGAACTCCAGAGCCGTCAGGCGGGTGGAGACCTGGTCGAGGCGACTGCGGTACTTGTCGAGGGTGGCCAGCGCCTGGTTGGCCTTGGCGAGCACCACGGTGATGTCGGCGAGGATGTACTTCATGCCGTCCACGTACAGCGAGACCACCTCGCGGCGCTGGGAGATGGCGATGATGAGGGCGTCCGTCTGCTTGGACACCCGCTCGGCGGTGCGATGGCGGGTGCCCGTCTCGTGCGAGAGGATGGTGGGGTCCGGCATCAGCTGCACGTTGGCCATCGCGATCTTGGTGGCGTTGGCGTTGAGGATGATGGCGCCGTCCATCTTCGCCACCTGGTAAAGGAACGCGGGGCTGTAGTCGATGTCGAGCTTGATACCGCCCGAGTACAGGAAGCTGAGCTCCTCGGGCTCGCAGATCACGATCAGCCCGCCGGTGCGGGCGTGGAGGATGCTCTCGATACCCTCCCGCAGGGCTGTGCCGGGAGCGATCATCTCCAGAGCCCTCATCAACCCCGGCTCCGGTCTCGCTTCCACTTCGAATTCTTCACCGGATCGTGGGGCCACTCTTCCGCCCATTCTACGGCATCGGCCTGTTTGCGGGCCTCACGCCACCGCCGCCACCGCACGGTCCGGCTTGCCCTCGGCGCCTCCGAGCGCCAGGCTGAGGGCCTGGGTGAGGGTGGCCGCCTCTCGCGCCCCATCGCCGCTTCCGGGCGGGCAAATCACGGCGCTGAGTCCGTGTCTGGCGGCCTCCCGCACGCGCCGCTCAGGGTGGCCCACCCAGCGCAGCTCCCCCGTGAGGCCGAGCTCGCCGAAGCACGCTCGGGGGGCCTGACGCAGGGCCACGCCGCGAGCCGCGCTGGCCACGGCGAGGGCCACCGCGAGATCGCAGCCGGGCTCCTCCACCCGCACTCCACCGACCACGTTCACGAACACGTCGGCGCCCGCCAGGGGCACCTTGCCGTGGCGGGCGAGGATCGCCAGCACGAGCGCCAGGCGGTTGCGGTCAAAGCCCGACACCAGCCGCCGGGGCTGCTCCAGCTCGGAGGGCGCCACCAGCGCCTGCACCTCCACCAGCAGCGCCCGAGAGCCCTCCATGGTCGCCAGCACCACGCTGCCGGGCGCCTTTGTGGCCTCCGCCACAAAGCGTGCGGAGGCATCGAGCACCTCCACCAAGCCGTCATCGCGCATCTCGAACAGACCCGCCTCGCTGGTGGAGCCGAAGCGATTCTTCAGCGCTCGCAGCTCCCGGTAGGGGCGCTCGCGCTCGCCCTCGAACTGCAGCACGCAGTCCACCAG